>JAHQVZ010000294.1 GCA_019634055.1 Leptolyngbyaceae cyanobacterium MAG.088 | reverse complement strand
GACAAGTTTCCATTACAGGTAACGGGAACGGGAACATTGGCCTTGACAACAGCGGCTCAGTAGCTATGGGGGGTAGCATTGACACTATGTCTGGTGCTATCAGTGTTAATGATGGCAGTAACAACATTGGCTTGCTTAATACCAATTCCATTGTTACAGCAGGTGGTAATGACAACATCTTTGGACAGGTAACTGTAAATGGGATAGGCAGTAACAACATTGGCCTCGACAACAGTGGTTCTTTAAGTACAGGAGCTGCAAGCGATGTCATTGAAGGTCAGGTTCTTGGCGATGGTATTGGCATCCGAAATACCACTACCATTGCTACCGGCGGTGGTATGGATGAGTTAACTGGGTCTGTTACAGGTGTTGGTTTCGGTATCGACAATAGCGGCTCCATTGAGATGGGCGGTAGTAGTGATACTGTTACGGCAATAGGTGATAGTCTCTTTACTGGCTTTACTGGCGGTGGAACCATTAACCTGGGTGCAGCAAACGATACCATCATTGGCTTTGGTGACCAAACTATTGATGGTGCTAGTGGCAATGGTGATACGGCTATCTTGGGCTTTGACCTAGATGCTAGCATCACTCTAGGCAGCACTAGAAACAATGCCATTGACATCACGGCAAATGGTACAACTATGTCCTTTAACAGAGTCGAAGAGTTTGTTTTCACCAATGGCACGTTCACTGTCGGTGACTTGATTGATTTGGTGTAGCAATAGCCAATCGATTGAAACCGTCATTATCTGGGGTAACTCTCAGGTAAATGATTAATGAGATCGCAACCTTATCTCTATTTGAGAATTGAGGTTGCGATCGCTTCTCAATATAGGTTTTCTATCTCACGTTGAGTAGGCCACCCTTCCTAAGCCATATCCAAGAGCAATGGATCTAAAACCTGAGCCACCCCATCCTCAAAAAACGTGTTCAGAAAATTAGCATACTGAAACTTCACCTCGTCTAACTGAGAGAAAATTGTATGAGGGTCAGCAATACCATCTCCTTGGTACTGAACCACAGCCCCCGTATAAGGTCTGCCATCATCAGAAACCAAATTATTAGCAACAGGATAAGGCTCAATACCCTCTAAACCATCAAGCGCTAACGAATCCTGCATTTCAGGCCAAAAAATAGGCCCTGCCTGTTGCAGACCAGTAGCTAACGCCATGGCATTAAACACCTCTTCAGGAACTTCCGTATCCCCTTGCCCCACAGGCTTATAAACAGACCGCACCGGATGTCCCTCCAGCGGGCGCTGGGCCAAATAGGGCGTATAAACAATCGGATCAACTACCTCCCAGGCAGATTCTAATAGTTGCAAACCTGGATACAATGGATCAAGCGTCTGAAGTGTGCCTAAAAAGAGGCCGACTGCGTCCGCCTGATCCTCCGTCTCTGATATAAGTAACGGCCAAAGTCCAGGTGATCCTGTCGGAATGACAACCTCAACATTAGGGTCTATTGCCCCCAACATATTGGCAAATTGTGCTCCTAATGATTGACCTAAAACAGCCACCGAGTCAGTCTCAAGGCTCACATCAATATCAGTATCAGGAATTAGGCTGTTCGAAATTTCAAAATTCTCCAGGGCTTCTAACAACAGTCGCTGCTCAAATACCCCTTGTAGAATAGTATCTCGATAAGCTGCCAGGTTAGCAAAATTGAGATAAGCATCAGGAATATCAACAGGGGAACGTTCCGGGTTAAGAGGCAAAGCACTACTGACCGTAGCAATGCCATATTCAGCCACAACATGGGCTGGACCTAACCCTTTTTCTGGCTCTCCACCAGGTTCTAAAATTGGCCCCCGATCAACGACCTGTGTACTTAAACCATTAGAACCATGCTCATAAATCATCAACGGAAACCCATTTTCAGGGACATCCTGCCCCTTAGGAATAGTGATCACAATCGGAACACTTTCCTGCCGCTGCTCTACCAGCTGCCCCTCTGGCGTAAACTCAAACAACCCCTCAGAAAAGAAAGGGGGTATCCCTTGCTGAAACTGAGGAAACTCAATCGTAGCGTGAAATTCCCAGAACCGTTCATGGCTATCCCCATCATCGGGATCTAAACGCAGATTTTCAATCGTCAGATCATAGTTATCAACAACCTGTTGCGAAAGATTGGCAGTTTCACCCACCGGATCCCCCGTCGTAAACACAGTCGCCGTTGCCACATTGTCAACAGAAAGACCAATCAGTGGCAAAGTCTCCCTCAAAGGTTGATAGATCTCATAGGCATTAGCTTCTATAGCATCTTCAGGCGGATTATCAGCCAATAACCGCTGCAGGGTTTCAGCCGTGCCTATATCACGGTTAAATATATCTTCAAGAGATGTCTGAACAACATAAGCATATTGTCGATTTGGGTGTAAAACGATACCAGGTGCAGGTCCCACTGCTAACAGAGAATCAGGCACATAGTTTAAATCTTGTCGAAATGTAGACGCAATCGTGGGATAAAGTTTGCCACGCTCGGGAGAATTGGGGTCAACATCCATTAATAGAACAGACGACTGTAGATCGGCCGGAATAATTTCATCCGAACTTAAATCAGCAAGAGGACGATTGAACTGGAAATAACCTGCAGATACTGTAGAGAAGCCAACCCCATCATCTGCAATCTCCTTTAATTCACCAATGACTGGATTCAAATCCCAAATTGGAAAACCCGTCAGATCCGGGCGACCCAATTCATCTAAACGTAAATCGAAGGGATAGGGAAGCCGATAAAAACTGTCTTCGTCAGTTAAATCAGCACTTAAGTCAAAGGTTGAGACCGTTTTTGTAAATAAACCATCTAATAAATCATCTAATAGACCCTGGCTTGAGAATTGAGAGTATGCTTTCAATTCCTCAAAACTGCTTTTACCCACTAACTGCCCTTCCAAGGGTAAGCTATTTAAGAAGTCATTACCTGGAACAGCCCGCTCCATTAAACTCAAAGGCTGTAATGATGTCTTAAAACCTGACCAAAACCCATCTCTAGATTGATCTATAATTAAGGCATCATCCTCTAGAAAGTTAGTCCCTAAGTTTAGTTCAAGATTACGACTTTCTAATACTGCCAATTGATTAGAACCATTACCAATCAATGGAGTCAACAGATCCGTAATCGACCCATTGCTAATAATAGACACTCCAATCTCTTGGAGCAAATCACGTAAGGCCGAATTATCAGGCCGAGATAGCTGAAAAGACATTTCGGCATTCCCAAAAGTAACAATAATTAATTCTCAATAGAGAAAAACTGAAAGAAGAGATGACTTAAAGTTAAGGATAGTTCAAAGTTCTCATTTTTGCTTTGAAATATTTATAAAGCTAATTACATGAGTACTACTAATTGTATAATTTAGAGTTAATTTCTCAGCAGAAACAAGGAATATAGAGCCAGTTTCTTATTCTTTTTATTACTCACTACCCCTATACACCAGCCAACTGAGCATAGTTCATAGCCTATTCAAGCCTTAGCTGAACCCTTGGCAAAAGCTTAGGCATATTCCTAAGGGATTTACTTTGCCAGGGAATCTCGTTTGTCCCCATCACCACTAATTGAATATTTTCCTGTTTTCGTAAGCTCAACAAAAACTTCGAAAACATGTTAATTCCCGAACTATTGAGGAATATAACCTCTTTGAGATCTAATGTGATGACAGCAGGCTCAGTTGCGACTATTGCCAACAGCAGTTCCATAATCGGCGCACACTCCCCATATCCCCTAAACACCAACTGTCCACTAAACTTTACGGTGACTGTATTGGCATCATAAATAACAGAATAATTATCATCAGACAATTCTTGATTAAGCATGGTCATCCTTTTCAAGCCAATTACTGGGTTATTGCACCTAGATTTACAACGCCTAGTCAACTGTCGATTCACCACTCAGCTTTTTGACTAACCAATGGTGTAACCAAAACAGAAGGCATACCGATTAAGCGTTAGAAATGATACTTAAATCGTTTAAGGATGCGGAAAACTTTGTATGATAGATTGCTCAGCTATCTGCTGCTGGCCTTCCTGGGGAGATGGGGCTACTCGTTTGAATGCTTGCCTCAAGATTGAGACATCAACCACCATAGAAACGGTGGCCAATCCAGTTAGGCTCAGCATCAGTAACAAGCCTATTAGACTATCCCAATCACGATTTGATGAGCTCGTGATTAACGTTTCTGGCCGGGACAATTTAGATATTTCAGATTTTCGAGTCCATGGAATAAATCGGTTTTGCGTAGTCATAGCATTCAAACACTTTAGTAGATGGCATTAGATGACTAGGGCAAGCCCCAGGTTCGACAGCATTACTAGTGCCACAAACTCCAATTGCCAAAATCCTGAAATATTCAAATCAATTAATATTTAATTCGATAGCATCAACGGTTTCAGGCTCCCAACATGCAGCAACTTGTTGGATGCATCCAGCCAGCTACTGCACCCATAACCGTTACGAACCAAAGTGTTCAGCGATAACACATGAACTGAAATATGTGCACCAAACTATAAAATCAACAGCCCTGGTTATCGAGAAATCAAAACCGTACCCCAATTTACCCACCCCTGATATTCTATTTACGTCTAATACTTCTTGTTTGCAAACCAAATATGCCGGTAATGACTCGGATGCTTCTCTCCCATAACTGCACACTTTCTGAGGGTCAAGTATCTACCCTTAGTCGTGATGAATTTGCCAATGTCTTTGCCCTAGGGTTACAACCCCATCGCGATATTCAATGCAGTCTAATCGAAAACCCTCACTGGATTGTGGAAGTCCTTTTTGATGCCCAGCAAAAATCCCCCACAGAGGTAGCGGCTCTGTGCGCAAAGACTTTGGGTGAAACACGTTCTACTGAAGCAACTAAGAAGATTGACCGTTATACAGTGATGCTTTTAGGCGGCATTAAAACGACTCCTGCCATGGGGGCTTCTCCCACATCGCTGCAACCTGGTGAGTGGGGTGTAGATGTTGTAGAAACTAGCGCACCTGAGCAGTTTTTAGCAGGCCTTAATTGGGAAGTAGTAACGGCCAATAAGCCCCTTGAGCAAATTTTCAAAGTTACCCATATAGTCGAGTAGCAAAAAATAATATGAACAATCATTCTTGCCGAAGCACCCGGCAAGGATTACCCACAGCCACACTATTGGCCGGAATATCTTTCGTGACAACGCTACCTGCACCAATACTACTGTTGTCTCCAATGGTTACCCCCGGACAAATTATTGCACCACCACCAATCCACACATTATTGCCAATGCTAATAGGGGCCGCCATCTCTACACCGGTCATTCGAACTGCCGGGGCAGTCGGATGGTAGGCCGTATAAATCTGAACATTTGGAGCAATTAACACATCATCACCAATAGTCACCCAATTGCAATCGAGAATCGTGCAGTTGACATTGATATAAAGATTTTTACCAGCCCGAATGTGACAGCCATAGTCACAGTAGAAAGGTGGATTAATTTCGAACCCAGGCTCAAGGTGCCCAAAAAGTGATTGAAGAATTTCCTGACGTTCTCTTAAATCATCAGGTGTAGCAATATTTAATGTGTGTAAATACCCCTGTGCCTTACGCCGCATTGCCACCAATTCTAAATCAGTCGACAAATAGGGTTCATTGGCCAACATCTTTGACCGTTCTGTTTTACCCATGGTTTAAGATTTCATTTAAAGTCTTAGGGGTAAAATAACAATAAAGAGAACATCCTATACACATTTACATTCTCTAAATCGATAGGTCTCTCGTACACTAAAAAATAATAGTCATTGAGATTTCTTCTATAACCCTTTCAGGTATGGGGCAACGGCCATTCCCCAGTCGATAAAAAAACTGCCCCATTAGGAGGCTCAGCCATTACGTAAATCCAAGCCTCTTTTAAGGGTTGAGCCGCTAAATCGAACGTCATAATTCGCTGACGCACGTAGTCCTCTTCAGAATCATCATCATTCATAGGATGCTTGCCTTTATCAGGGTTATAGCCTTCTAAATAATCTAGTCCTGTTATTGCTGCTGCATCTAAAGTAAATAAATAACCTTTTACCCACCCCTTTCCCATGGTCATAACCGGATAGCCCAGGGCCGGCAAGTCATAGAGTAATCCTTGCGCCTGGGCAGACTGGGACTTTTTCAAATAAGGTCCACAATACTGTTGGTGATAAACTCCACCAGGTTTTAGTGTGCCATAGACAAAAACGTCAATTGTTTCCATCTTTTTTCCCACAATCCATTAAATATCCCCCTTGTTGTTAATCAGATAACAAGGGGGATGTCAAGAGTTTACTTATCTAAGAAGACTTACAGTCTTAACGGGTCTTCAAAGCTTTCTTTGACAGACTATAGGTACCACCCCGACCACGATACCATTCATTATCCCGTGCACCTGCAGACAGGATATTTGAAATACGGCTACGTGCTTTCAGATGCTGAGTCTTTGGCATGCTATCTTCAAAAACAGCAGACATAACATCGGAAATCTTAAAACTATCCTTTGGCTTAGTTTTTAATACATTAGCTACAACATCTGGCAAACGTTGCTCCTGATATTCATCACGCACATACCGTTGCCAACGAGCAGACCTACCATCAGCCTTTTTAGCAGAAGTAGATTGTTTCAAAGTTTTTACTTTCGATGTCTTAGCTGCTTTAGACTTACGAGAAGTAGTCTTTGATTTCATTACCCTAGCAAGCTTGGCAGCTACGGTTTCTTCACTTTCCCCAGCCTTAGCATCTTCGTCTGCATCTTCGTCTTCATCTTCGTCAGATACAATAGGCTCTTCGAGAATAGACGTTACAGCCGCAGCGAGTGGCTCACCATTATCTGATGATTCAAACATGGCAATGACTGTCTGCAAACCTTTGCGTTTCTCCTGAATCGCAGCCAGTTGTTGCATCAATACAGTTTCTTGTTCAGACAAATTAGCTTCAGCTTCTACAAGCTGAGGAAGCACAGTTACCGACATGTTTACGTTTCCTCAAGTGATTAGAGTTTAAGAATTTGCTTACGTATGTGTTTGACTTTGGAGAGTTCTAAGCATACAGCAATCCGAGCATTTCAGAACATTAATTACTGAAATGTAGATAAGGTCAAGTTTTCCCTAATCTTTCTTTTTCTCTACAAATGTTCACTGATTATGAGTTGATGAATACGAGTATTTCGATATTTTTATCTTTTGATGCAAAAACGATTAAATATCAATTTAACGCGAGTATTTACTCATTTTTTATCAGGTTTTTTTTGCAATCACCCCGCAATCTTCCAATTCAGGGAAAAATGTCCTGGTAATAGGGCCCCTTCGCGAACTAAGTAAAGGAATTGCTGTAGGTCTAGGCACAGCAGGGGCAACGGTTTATATTACAGGTCGTCATGTAGATGCTGATGATACGAACAAAAGCACTCTAGCCTTAAAAAATTTTTCACCCTTTTAATCATGGTAGAGCAGTGCTGATTTGATCTGTTTCACTTCTTGCCAAAGCATTGAACCCGTCATAATCCGCAAGAAGTAGTCCCATGAAAAAGCAATCTCGGACCTGAGCAGCGCCTTTAGCTTACTATCAGGTTTATAATCTGCACCCATACCAGGAACATAACGTCTGGCAATGAACATGATGTAATAGGGATGCTCAGGAAAGCGTTTCACAACTTTTCGGACCAGATATACAGCCTTCACTTCTGGATGGTTAGCAAGGTGTTCTACCAATTGTTCAATCTCTAAAGCAGGCAAATCGTGGGGAGCAAATTGTGCAGTGTCATCAAACGTCATCCGCTCCTCTTGGGCGATACTCCAAACTTTTTCATGGTCTTGCCAGCGTTGCTTATAGGTTTCCGCCAGGGTCGGTTGGTTTTGCTCAAGATAAAAAGAATATAGCCAGCGACAGGCTGAAACTAACAAAGATGGATTATGCTCTAACGCATAGTGTAAATGGGAAACACCGTCATCACTCTTTTGTTGATCGAGCAATAGAAACCCAAGCCAGTAACGGGCAATCGGATGGTCAGGGGCATCTGCTACCACTGCCTGAAACATTGAAAATGCTATCTGTTTATCCTGTAATGACCAAACCATTGACGCCTGTTTGATTCTTTCTTCAATGGTTAGTCGGTGTTGGGGTTTAGCATTCAAGCTATCAAGACGGGCAAGTTGATTTTGGTGCAGTTCATAATCATCTTTCCAGGCATCGGCATTTTCTTTTTTCCATAGCTGGTTAAGCTGTTCCACCAGGGTGTCTAACTGTTCGCCCAAAAGGGTTATCGCTCGTTCTTGGGGAGGGGTTAATGAATCTGGCACTTGATAGTCCAGTGCATTCAGGCGATCAGCCAGGCTAGGATGGGTGGATGAATTATCCGTTTGATAGACGAGGCGCATGGCTAACCATTTTTGGCTTTTTTCAGGTTTCATATCCACCTGTAGTGTGGCTAGCATTTGGGTAATGAAGTTGTCAGGTGGTTCTTTAAGATCCTTCGACTGTCGTTCAAACTCGGGCCAAAATTGTTTATTTAGCATGACGCTATTCACATTCAGCCAGATCAGTGCCTCGGCTTTATGGTGAGCACCGACAATTTCAGCGGCTCGTCTATCTGCCTCATATTCTTGAGCTCGGGCATGAACAAAGGAGTATGCTTTGAAAAATGGACCGTACCACTTAAAAAATCGTTTAAACAGAGCGTTGCCTTCTCGGGCGTTATTTTCAAAGCGTTCGGCTAGCTCATACCACACCCGGCGAATGCGATAAATCCAGGCAGCGGTGCGGCTATCATCGCCACATAAATGGGCAAACTCATGGGCTAAAACAGCCTGACACTGTTGTGGAGATAGTGCCTGCATCAGCGGTAAACCGATGATGAGATAGTTTGTATGCCAGCCAACAAAGCCAAATCGGGGCCGCTGTAAAATGGCGGCATTCATTTCATCGTTGAGGATAACGGTGGTTAATTTTGGTGCTTTGAGGGTTACTGCCAGTTGGTCGAGCATGGCAAACAGTTGCGGTACCTGGTCTCGTTTTAGGGAGATGCCCTTGGGGCGTTTAACTCGGATAAAGAACTGAGGTATCCACAAAATGATAATGAAAATAATAATAAAACTAAGGGTTGTTATGGCGTCTTCACTCAGTCCAAGCTGCTGAACTATAAATAGGAGAATTAATAAAACTAGGGGGATAAGTAGGATATAGGCATAACCGAAGTAGGCCAGCAGTCTTAACCGTCTGCGGTAATAAGCAGGGTTTTGGCGGGCCATGCCTTCGATTTTTTGGACAAAGGTATCAAACCCTTCAGGGGTGGATAGGTTTATGTTTTGAGGTTGAAAAATATGTAGCATTACTGATCTTCGGGATGGCTTTAATTGTAAGAGATAGTCAATTAGCAAACGCTATAGATCGACTTCTCTTCCAAATCAGCGACCGTGACTTTATTGCAAACTGAGCACTGGTGCGATCTAAAGCCGCTACAGAGGAGCATCACTAAAATTCAGCCTAACTAACAGTATAGGCCAGCATTACGAAAGTCTTCCTGACTGGTACGACATATGCGAGCATCCTGATATGCGATTTTCTTAGGATCTTTGTAAGATCCTAAACCTGAGACCGGTAAAAGCTACTGAGTTAAACTAACAAAACCGTTTTTCGATTTTTCTAAGACAGACTGCCATAGTCTTGATGTTTGTCCAATCAGCATATACTCCAGCATGATATTGGCCATAACTATCGTAAACAAACAAGTGATGGAATCGAGCTGGATTCACTACATACCGAAGTTCACCACTCTTATCAGCAAATAGAACTACTTTCCGAACATCAGCTCCCCAACATTGCTGAGTGGCTGGCTGAAATTCTTTATATGAATTCAAATGGGCAATAACTGCCTCCCGGTAGCTGAGAGGGACTATATGATCAGCAACAGCTTTAATTGCTTCTAAGTGATGCCAATAGGCGAGGTGACCATTAGCAGTGCCTGGAATAGCAGCAAGGGCATCTATCCCAATTTTTCCGAACATATTTTCTGCAAAACTGAGTGCTTTGCTCAACCAGTTTTCTTGATCAGACACTGTAGAGAAAAACCTATCTTCAAATTCAAGGTTCCAAGACTGATCTATGCCAAGACTGGCTCGAAGCGGATAGGCAATGGCATCTGAACCATGAACCAAGTTCAACCAGCGAGGTTTGTAATCACAAGCCACAGAAAATACCTTAATATTCGACGGGTTTATCCCCAAAATCGTATTGAAAAATATAATGGGTGACCCCATAGTTGTAATTGTTCGCAGTCTTATTTGTCGCATAGATGAAGAGAGCTGAAACCCATGAATAAAGTTACGCAGCTTATAGGCTGGATCATCAGGTTCAAATCGATCTGAAAATAAGCAATCCCAAAGAATTACCGTCCCTAGAGAATGAGAAATAATATGCAAGTCTTCTTCATTAGGATAGTTCTCAATAAAACAAATCAGTTGTTCACAAACATTACGTCGTATGCTTCGGCCTCGTTGATTGGAAAGATACGACATAGTATCACCAACAAACTCTGAAATTGGTCCTTCTCTCAAATTACGATACCGAAACAAATCATTAGAATTCTCGGCTGATTGATCTTCTTTCAACTTATCGATATCCGTATCAATCCAGTTCCAGACATGAGACACGTCCGTCAGAGTATTACCCCAGAAACAAGAATGAAAGTAGATATTGGATTGCTGCCGTTGCTTGAAAATATCCTTTAGTAAGCGAGGCATATTCCCAGCATACTTAAACTCACGAGTTGCAACACCATGAATAAAGAAGATCAGCATACTAATTAAAAACGATTCATAGCCACTTTGCTCACGGTAAAAGAACTCAACTTGCGATGTTAAGCGAAAATTTACGGTGACAGTAGATAGGGTGGATACATTCTTTCGAATAACTGTGACTATTTGCCAATGCTCACGCATTTCCTGACCATAGAGCTTAACCCCAGGTGGCGAAATCGTTATGTAACCTTAGGGCATTCAGGCAGTTCAACATAGTCCAGCAGTCGTTTATGAATAGCCCGGTAAAATACCGAGGGGAATATCCAGTCATATACCCGGTGCCCAAAGGTCAAATAATTGCTGCTTTCTATTTGTCATAGCCATCCACCCAATACCTTGGCTCTAATCAACAAATATTAGCGTGAGTGCCATAGGAGACCGTCTGAACAATCCAAAATAAAAATCCCTAGTGTGTTAGTGTATAAAAGCTAATTCAATAGCTGGGTAGCATGCTGTTAGTTTGAGCGCAAGGGCGCATGCTACCTAAGTGGTTACCCATGCTTCTCTTTAAGGGTAATCACAATGGCAGTAGATAAAGCATTAACATTTGAAAAAGCTGTAGAGGCTTATAAACAAAGTTGCGGACTCAAGGAAATTCCTTTTCAACAACCGAGTGAAGAGCATTCTAATTTGATCCATGATGTTATGTATTTGCGGGTTAGCCCCGTCAGTTATGTAGCCAGATATGACATCCGACGGAAACGTGTTCTTGCATAATTAATTATTCTTTTAACGGAATTTATCCATCCGATTCAACAGCTCTTGGCACCTATTGTCAGGAGCTTTTTGCTTGGTCGAACACAGGTGACTCCATCTGCAAATAATTTGACAGCCAATAAACACAGAGATAAAACGGCCCCGTATCTAATAAAGCCGCCACTAGCTTAAAAACATAACCATAACTAATAAATAGCAACAACTGGGGCCATAAATCTCGAGCTGGATCAATGGGCAACACCCCTGCAAAAAAGTGAGTAATTAGAATCACCGCCGACGTGTCTACCAGCTGACTGAGTAGGGTAGACCCATTGTTTCGCAACCAAAGATATTTACCCTGGGTCAGCTCTTTCCAAAAGTGAAACAACTGTACATCCACAAACTGTGCCGTTAGGTAGGCCACCATGGAAGCCGTTACTGTGCCAAAGGTAAGGTTGCGAATTTCAAAGAAAACGGGCACTCGACCCGCCGCATCTCTTACCAGGTCTCCTGTGGTTGGATCAATTGTCTCAAACCCTGGTAGAACACCTCCTAGCCAAACAATAAACACCACCCACAGGTTCAACAACAATCCAACCCATACCACCTGATTTGCTCGCTTGCGTCCATACAGTTCCGAAATCAAATCTGTACACAAAAATGTGAGCGGATAGGGTAATGCCCCAACAGCTACGGTAATGGCAAAGTCATGCCAGGTAAAGATGTTGACAAATCGGCTAATCCCCAGAATGTTGAGCATTCCCAGGGTACCAAGGAACAACCCTGACAGAATTAGAAAAACAGCCTCTCGACGTTCCTGAATATGATCAGGAACAGAAGATCTTGGGGTAATTTCAGAGACTGTTTTTTTTGTGCTGGGTGTCATAAGCCTGATGTAACATCAACGCTAACAATTAAAAGTATGGATTAGTAAAGAGTGGAGAGTAAAGGGAAAAAAGGCATCCTCTCCACTCCTCACTCTTTATCAGACTTCTACCCAAAAATCGTATCTTGCCACAACCTTAGTCTGTACCGCCCCATGTCCAACGAGGGTTGCCCTCTCGCATAGTCTGATCCAGGATGACCCGAGTAAACCCATTGGCATCACTCATCCCGGTCATATCCAAAATCGCCCTGGCCTGGCCATCGCTAAGCTGCACTCGAATGTAGGAATGGCCCTGAAAAGCTTCGCCATCTAAAATAGATATCCCTGCCGTCCCTTCACAATCAGCATATTCTGGCTTCAGTTTGCCAGACCAGATCACAGAAAAGTCATCCATCTGAGAAATACTAATATCAGTGGCAATCTCCTTTAGCTGAATCATTCCATCAGTGGCAGAACCGCCTTCGGTATAAGGACGAAGGGTTTCATAGGCAACCAACTGATCAGGACAGGTTGCCTCCGCTGATCTAAGACTGGGCAACACCGTTAGCTCAGCCTTACTGGCCAGGGCCGCGGCCCCCAGATTGCTTAAAAGGCTCAAGGGCAATGCCCACAACAATGCTTTACTCAGATTCATGGCAAATCTTTAGGGCTTTATTCAATGCTCCCTTTATATAGGTGATAAGGGTTTTTATCGCCGCCAGCTCGAAAATGCGTGTTATTTCTTATCTTTCCTGCCAATTTTTTTAACTTGATGCAGGACCAATTCCATCCAGATGGCCGATGGACGACTAGAATTGATTAGGCAATTCTGCAACACTTGCGAAAGTAGGAAACTGCAGATGTATCCAGTAAAACGTATTTAATCAGAAGGGGAAACCAAACGTGGAGTCTCGATACAATCCAGCCGACATCGAGAAAAAGTGGCAACAGCAATGGGCAGAGCAGGGTCTAGACAAGACGCCTGCCAACCCAGGGCAGAAAAAGTTTTATGCCCTATCCATGTTCCCTTACCCTTCTGGCAACCTGCACATGGGCCATGTGCGCAACTACACGATTACGGACGTAATTGCCCGTGTCCGACGTATGCAGGGGTATAACGTACTGCATCCTATGGGTTGGGATGCGTTTGGTCTACCGGCAGAAAATGCAGCTATTGATCGGGGCATTCCTCCGGCCAAGTGGACCTATGAGAATATTGGTCAAATGCGGGAGCAACTCAAGGAGTTGGGTCTTTCCTATGATTGGGATCGGGAAGTGGCCACCTGCTCGCCTGACTACTATCGCTGGACTCAGTGGATCTTTTTGCAGTTTTACGAAGCGGAGCTAGCCTACCAGAAAGAAGCGGCGGTTAACTGGGACCCCATCGACCAGACTGTGCTTGCCAATGAGCAGGTGGATAGTGACGGCAAGTCCTGGCGTTCTGGGGCCAAGGTGGAGCGGAAGCTTTTACGTCAGTGGTTCCTCAAGATTACGGACTATGCCGATCAGTTATTGGCTGATCTGGACAAGCTGGATGGCTGGCCTGAGCGGGTTAAGACCATGCAGGCTAACTGGATTGGTAAGTCTACCGGAGCCTATGTGGTGTTCACCACCGAGGGTGGCGACGATATCAAGATCTATACGACACGTCCAGATACTCTCTGGGGGGCATCCTTTATGGTGCTTTCTCCAGAGCATCCGCTAGTAGAAAAACTCACCACCGCTAACCAGGCTGATGCCATTAAGGCTTACCAGGATAGGGCTGCTGGCATGAGTGAGATGGACCGGACTGCCGAGAACCGTGAAAAAACTGGGGTGTGGACCGGTAGCTATGCTATCAATCCAGTCAATGACCAGCAAATTCCTATCTGGATCGCAGACTATGTGTTGATGGACTATGGTACTGGGGCAATTATGGCGGTGCCGGCCCACGACCAGCGAGATTTTGAATTTGCCCGCAAGTTTGATTTGCCCATTCATGTGGTGGTGCAGCCCGCAGGAGAAAACCTAGACTCGGCCACCATGGAAGCGGCCTATGCCCATGATGGGGTGATGGTCAATTCGGGTCCCCTGGATGGTATTTCTGCGGGTAAAGGAGCGGGACAGAGTGTGCCAGCGGCAATTAAATGGCTCGAAGAGAACAACCGGGGTGAAGGCACTGCGAACTATCGGTTGCGAGACTGGTTGATTTCTCGCCAGCGCTATTGGGGGGTGCCCATACCGATGATCTATTGCGACAGCTGTGGCACGGTGCCTGTGCCTGAAGATCAGCTGCCAGTGGTCTTGCCTGAGGATGTGGAGTTTAGTGCTCGCGGTGGGTCTCCTTTGGCGAAAATGACCGACTGGATTAATTGCAAGTGCCCTAGCTGTGGCACGGATGCTAAGCGAGAAACGGACACGATGGATACGTTTATTGATTCGTCGTGGTATTTCTTACGCTACAGCGATGCAAACAATGAAGCCTTACCCTTTGCTAAGGATAAGGCGGATAGCTGGCTGGCGGTGGATCAGTATGTGGGCGGTATTGAGCATGCGATTTTGCATTTGTTGTATTCGCGGTTTTTTACGAAGGTGCTGCGCGATCGCAACCTCGTCTCCATCGACGAACCCTTCCAGCGCTTACTGACCCAGGGCATGGTCCAAGCCATCACCTACAAAAACCCCGCCACCGGCAAGTACATTGCCCCCGGTGACGTCGCCGACCTCAACGATCCCAAAGATCCTGAGACCGACGACCCCCTCCAGGTGTTCTACGAAAAAATGTCCAAATCCAAGTACAACGGCGTTGAACCCCGTGTAGTACTAGGCAAGTACGGAGCCGACACCGCCCGCATGTTTATCCTATTCAAAGCTCCCCCTGAGAAAGATCTTGAATGGGACGATGCCGACGTAGAAGGTCAGTTTCGATTCTTAAATCGAGTATGGCTATTGGTCAACAGTTTTGCCACAAGTCAAGGTAGCAAAGCACTGGTCACCAATTTAGACCAAAGTAGTCTTAGTAAAACAGACAAAAACCTGCGACGCGCCATTCACACCGCCATCAAAGAAGTCTCCGAAGATGTAGAAGAAGGCTACCAGTTCAACACAGCAGTTTCCGAGCTAATGAAACTGAGCAATGCCCTTAAAGATTCCAAGCAGCAAGACAGTGATGTCTATGCAGAAGGCGTACAAGCCCTTGTGCTCTTGCTAGCACCCTTTGCCCCTCATATCGCCGAGGAACTTTGGCAACAGCTAGGCTTTAGCGAGTCAGTGCATCGCCAGAACTGGCCCATATTTGAAGAAAGCGCCCTAGTCGCCGACGAGATTACCCTGGTAATTCAAATCAAAGGCAAAACCCGTGGCACCATTTCAGTACCTGCCAGCGCCAGTAAAGACGAGCTAGAACAGTACGCCCGCGACTCAGATATCGCCAAGAAACATCTCGAAGGCAAAGAGATCAAAAAAGTAATTGTTGTTCCTGGTAAATTAGTGAATTTCGTCGCAATTTAAAAGGTCCTAACTTGTTAAAAAGCCTTAACAAGTTAGGACACAAGACCTTTAATGCCTCTACCTAAAATGCTCTTCTACATTTTCAAAACTCTTTTGTGTTTCCCACCTTGCACGCCATAGGGATGTTACAGCTTATACGCCAGAAAAACCATGACTAGATAAATCCACCTGGTTATGGTTATGATTACTAATGTGCAAGCAACTTTCTAGCACGTCAAAACTTTGGAGCATTCCCACTATGGCTGCTGAATACATTCCCGATGAGGCCACTCTCGATAATCTACTGACCAGTCAGCCTGTAGTTGTTATGGATTGCACAGCATCCTGGTGTGGTCCTTGCAAACTAGTTGCCCCCCTCATGGACCAACTAGCTGAAGAATATGGTGACCAAGTAACCGTTGTCAAAATCGATGTTGACACCAACAAACCCATCGCCAAGCGATTTGGCATTAAGAGTATTCCTGCCGTCTTATTTTTCAAACAAGGAGAACAAGTTGATACTGTAATTGGAGCCAAACCCTACAGTGAGTTCAAGACAACTCTCACTAAGTACCTATAGCTGGTAGCGTTGCTGAACAGATAGCTGTTTAGCGTTGCTGATCCAAGGGATGCACCGTTCCGAGGATGATAATGGGGAGCAAGATTTCCCATATGAAACCCTTTCGAGGATCAGCAACACCACCTGGCGTAACGAAGAGCGCTAATACTCACCAAATACCGAAAACTACGTCGGCAACGCCATATAGTTTAATTTTGTTAACAATACAAAGACTCTATTGCGTCTATCAGGTGATTTAAAACAACGTATTTCCCTGAAAGCTTTACGTTACAACGCTAACCTGACGAGCAAATATCTTACATTCATCAAAAAATTGCTATGCCTATTCCCGTGAAATGGCGATTTCATGGGAATAAAGGTTTTTTAACGTTTCTAGTAACAAAAACTTTCGCCATGATTTCGTAGAAACTTCCGCAATATCGCTTAAACCCTTATTTATCAATACCCATAGACTTGTAAACATCTCAGCTAGATAAGTGAGTTTACGGTTATCGTTTGTATGAATTCAGATATACCAAATTCATGCAACGATAACCAAAATTTAGTTATCCCTGGTCTTCCTAGACAACGTCTGCATGTAAGCCTGGTGTATTCATAGCTGAATTTAACTGAAACGTTTGAGAACAAGTCTATGAACTTAACAAAACGCTGTATCGCCGAAGCCATTGGTACTATGTGGCTCGTGCTAGGTGGCTGTGGCAGTGCCGTTCTAGCCGCCGTAGTTATGGCTGATGACGTAAATATCGGCATTGGTCTAGTGGGTGTTTCCCTGGCATTTGGTCTAACGGTTATGACCATGGCCTATGCCATTGGCCATATTTCTGGCTGCCACCTCAACCCAGCAGTTTCTTTTGGCCTATGGGCATGTAAGCGCTTTCCTGGTTCAGAACTACTGCCTTATATCATTGCTCAAGTGATTGGGGCTATCGTAGGTGCAGGCATCGTTTACATCATTGCTAGCGGTCAGGCCGGATTTGCATTAACCGGATCTAATCCTCTAGCGACTAATGGTTTTGGAGCTCACTCCCCCGGCGGATATTCTCTCGTAGCCTGCCTAATCACTGAAATCGTCATGACTTTCATGTTCCTGATGATTATCTTAGGAGCTACCGATGATAGAGCGCCCAAAGGATTTGCACCTATTGCTATCGGTCTTGGGCTTACTCTTATCCACCTGATTAGCATTCCTGTCACAAATACATCCGTTAATCCTGCCCGTAGTCTTGGCCCTGCAATCTTTGCCGGTGGCGCACTCCTATCGCAAGCCTGGCTCTTCTGGGTGGCCCCAATCTTAGGCGCTTTACTCGCAGGCTTCGTTTATAACGCCATATTCGAGCCTAGCCATAATACAGTTCGTGAGCTTACATAAGCCCACAAGCTCTCACTGTTTCTAAGGATTCATTACCTGGTGAAAATTTATCTGCCAGGCCCTTGAGCAAACGGTTTCTTCGACCTGGGGCGTAAATACCTGGATGCACATCAGGATATTTGGGCTCCAGGTTAGCCGCTTTCAGCATAAAGCTGGCAGCACAAGCTATTAAGTGAATCTGGTAGCTTGCTTCAAATCAGCAGTTCAGCCGTTCTCTCAAGGAAACTTCAGCTATATTGCGTAACCATTCCCAGATTCGTGAGACTAGACTAAGAAAACACGCTTAGCAACTAAACTTGTTGTCAATCGAATCAATTTTTCGCTTGGCAGACGGCTGGTTCGTGTTTTTCCCTGTTTGTTCATCCTCTGACACGTTTGTGTTTTTCATTTCCCAATGGGCCACTGTGCTCATTGGGATTTTTTATGGTGCCGAAACATTCATCGCGTCTAGTCAGATTGGCCAGCACCATGGATATCTCTGAAAGCCTTCTTCAATAGGCAACAGTTAAAAATAATAGCAATCAACCTTGGCATAGTTTCAAAGGTGAGGCTAAGCCAAGGTTGATTGCTATAACAAATTCCTTAAATATACTGAAACCGATAGAAGGGCATTGTATATTTTGGCATCATTCTACTTATAGCCTAGTGCTAGCGATCGCTATTCAAAGCTGAGGTCACACACCTTATGGAGTGTATAACTTAAGCTAACTGGGTAGACTATGGAATGAAACATTCGCTCACTTTATTACTGAGAAGTAAGGATACAGAGCATTGCAATCCAGCCGTCATTTCCGTAAACCCACTTAAGTGTTTGCCCAACTTTATCGTTTTTTTAACAAACTCAGAGAGTATCTAAGAAAATACATTCACCCTACTTTTTGTGACATTGCTGCTCACGCGTAGATCTACTATATGACTACACTTACCCTGAAAAAGTCCATGCGGCCCGATCTTCTAAGTGAACTATTTCCACTCTTTAATGCCGCAAATCCCGAAACCCTAACGGAGCTATTATCCGCATCCACTGAGTTAACCTATCCAGCAGGACGCACTGTCCTTATGGAAGACTCCTGGGGAAATGCCATCTATCTAATTGTGGCTGGTTGGATTAAAGTGCGCCATGACACTGGCGGTGACTACGTTACCCTGGCCGTACTTGGCAAAGGTGATTTCTTTGGGGAAATGGCCATCCTCGACGAGTCCCCCCGCTCTACCGATGTCGTCGCTTTATCATCAGTGCAACTGCTGAGTATTCCAGCACAACACTTTATTGACACCCTTTTTAAAGACCACCATCTACATCATCGAATGTTACAGATGATGGTTCGACGCTTACGTCATACCAACAGTCATTTTCAGCGACGACGCAAACCGACGGCTATTAAACTAGCCCACACGCTGACAGCCTTAGCTGAAACCTATGGGGAAAACAAAGATACGGTTCCAGAAATTTTTAACTTACCTATCGATGACCTGGCAGCCATTGCCGATATCCCCAAAGAAGACGCAGCCAAAATCATGGAAAAACTGCGTGAAAAAGATTGGATTGTGACCAGTCAAAATGGTCAGACACTCCAATTAAAAGGGTTTAATCATCTAACTCAGCTGGCCCAGAAGTAGTTTTGGGATGAGTAGTAGAAACGCTACACTGACACGTTCAAGGCGCAAGCTGCACTGATTACAAATCATTGCGACATATGGAAAAAAAGCTTGCCCTATAGAGGTGTCGTTGAAGGTTAGGCAGATACTTAGGATGCTGTGCCAGAGTGAAGCTTCATGGATACTCCACTGCCTCCTTCCATTAGCCCTCGTCAAATGAACCTACTACGCATCGTCTTAGCGCTGGCATGGGCCGATGGCAATTTAGCCAAAGAAGAGGCTGAAGTTATGCTCACCAGCTTTAGCCAGGTGTTTGCCTCCACGCCTCATAGCCGTGAAGCCGTTAAACAGGAACTCCAAGGGTATCTAGTACAAGATATTCCCCTAGAAGATGTGGTCCCTAGCATCACAACTCAAGCAGAAAAGGAATTTGTGCTACGTCTGAGCTATGAAGTCATTAGCGCCAGCGCTCGCACACCTGATGAAGAGCTGATCAATCAAGACGAACAGGCTACCTATCAAAAGTTGGTAGATTTATTAGACCTGCCTAGTGAAACCGTCCAACGTATTGAACAATCCGCCCAAGCAACCCTTGGAAAAAACCAAGAAAAGGGAAATAACGTTGTGGATTTACTGACGTATCAACTGCGTGAGCATTTGAGTGTTTGAAAATAGGTAATAGGCAGGACCTGAAGGCTAGGTAAACTGCTCCCCTTAAGCACTCATGGTTAACATGCGTTGAATAGGCACCAGAGCCTGTTGCTGGATATCTTTAGGCAACGTAATTTCTGGTGTGCGGTTTTTCATAGCTAAATATAGCTTTTCTAAGGTATTTAGCCGCATGTGGGGGCACTCATTACACTGGCAATTGGCATCGGGCGGGGCCGGAATAAATAGCTTGTGGGGTACCTGCTTTTCCATTTGGTGAATGATGCCGGGCTCTGTAACCACAATAAATTGCTCAGTTTCACTGCTTTCTACATACTTGAGCAGGGCAGTGGTGGAACCAATGTAGTTTGCGTGGCGCAGGATGGCTTCTTCACACTCGGGGTGGGCCACAATTTCAGCGTTGGGATGCTCCATTTTTAGCTGTAGCATCTTCTTTTCTGAGAAGGTTTCATGGACAATGCAACTCCCCTGCCAAAGCACCAGGTCGCGCCCCGTCTGGGCCGCAACATAACGCCCTAAATTACGATCGGGCGCAAAAATAATCGACTGCTCTGGCGAAATCTGATTCACCAGCTTTACGGCGTTTGAGCTTGTGCAAATAATGTCGCTCATGGCCTTAATTTCAGCCGTGCAGTTAATGTAAGACACCACTATATGGTCAGAATGGGCGGTCTTAAACTTGGCAAACTCTGTTGGTGGGCAACTATCTGCCAATGAGCAGCCTGCCTCTAGGTCCGGCAATAGCACTAGCTTATTGGGGTTCAAAATTTTGGCTGTCTCAGCCATAAAGTGCACCCCTGCAAACACAATCACCTCAGCATCAGTGGCGGCAGCCTTTTGGGATAACCCCAATGAGTCACCAATGTAGTCAGCAATATCCTGAATGTCTGGCTCCTGATAATAGTGGGCCAAAACAATAGCATTGAGCTCTTTTTTTAAATTCTCAATGGCACTGAATAGATCCTTGGGTAAGGAAGCGGGTACTGATGCAGTTGTAAACATAGAGATATACTCGTGACTAGTTTTGGTTTTTATCTTGATTTTTATGTGACTCAATTATAGTTATTTTAACCATAATTGTCAGCCTGTAGTGTTGTATGTCTTATACAAAGAGGACGTGAGTCAGATGAAATCTTCCCTTGCCCCTTGCACTGCCCCTAATCTCAGCCTGAAATTTTAGCGTTGACAGACCACTAGTTTGTTAGCTCAATATCAAATTGCTTACATATGGCTATTACAGCATCTACCCAGCCATTGGGGGCTGGTGATGGCGCAAGGGTCCAACCCCGATTTCCGAGTTGGGGATGGGGGCCATTTACCCCCGGTAGCACAATCGGATGGTCAACGTGCTCTAGCATGTCCAAATCATTGGGGCTATTGCCCAAACCAATGGTGACGATGGTTTCCTCGGGCGGCAAAATGCTTTGGTAAAGGGCGACCAGACGCTTTACCGCATTGCCTTTGCCCGCCTCGGGGCCAATCAGGTGGGAAAATCGGTCGCCAACCACAACATTGAACCCCATTGATTCGACGGCTTCAACGATTTGCTCAGAGGAAACAGCTTTTGGGGTAATAAACGGCTCGCTAAATTCCCGCGCTTTGGCTTCTTGGGCGTCTTTAGCTGAAAGTCCTGTATATTTTTGCAGTCGGGCAATGGTCATATCCCCAAAGCCCAACAGAGAATGGCGAAGCTCATTGGCAATGACCCGCAGACCCGCCCTGGCTTGGACATAGGGACAGCCTAAATCCACTACATAGTAGTCTCCCTCCGGTTCCCCTGGAGGTTCATTAAAGGGGTTATGATTAATTTCAACAAAAATACCGCTACCATTCTCGGTGACAAAGGGATCCGTAAGCCCGACATCTTTACGAAGTGTGGAGACCTCAGCTCGGGTTTTGCTGGTCACGGGTACAACCGGGATTTTTAATGACTTTAATTGCTGGATAATGGGCACAGTCACAGCGTAATCATAGGTTTCGCTATTGAGGAGTGTGCCGTCGAGGTCGGTAAAAATAATCAGCTGGGGCATGAACGTGCACCTTGAACCAATTAGAACATGTTTAGATTAAACAACGATTTATGCCGTCAGTAGAGGCCAATAATGCTGACGCGATAGCGCAAGCGCTGACTGGTCAGGTCGCAACCGGCTCAAACACGATTGCCATCATCGGCGATGTGCATGACCAGTGGAGCCCTGCAGATGCCCAGGCGCTAGAATCCCTGGATGTAGACCTGGCCTTGTTTGTGGGCGATTTTGGCAACGAGGCCATCACCATCGTCCGTCAGATAGCTGCCGTATCGGTGCCTAAGGCGGTGATTTTAGGTAATCATGACGCCTGGTATACGGCCAGTAAGCGTAACCGCAAAAAGTGTCCCTACGATTTAACGAAAGAAGACCGGGTGCAGCAGCAGCTAGATGCCTTAGGCACTTGTCATGTGGGCTTTGGCAAGCTGGAGATGCCTCAGTTTAATGTCAGCGTGATTGGGGCACGTCCGTTTAGCTGGGGTGGGGCTAAGTGGCGTTTTAAGCAGTTTTATCAAGAGCGCTATAACGTCTCTAATTTTGAAGAGTCAACTGCCAAGATCTGCTCAGTAATCGATAGGGCCCAACAGGATACGTTAATTTTCCTGGGGCATAATGGCCCAGCAGGCTTGGGAGATCAGGGCCACAATATTTGCGGTCGGGATTGGAAACGGAAAGGGGGCGATTATGGTGATCCGGATTTTGCTGGTGCGATCGCATATGCCCACCAATCTAATAAAAATGTAGCCATGGCCGCCTTTGGCCATATGCACCATGAGCTAAAACACGACAAAACCCGATTGCGGGAGCGTTTAGTTGTAGACGACTATGGCACCATCTATGTAAACGGTGCCCAGGTACCCCGGATAGTAGACACCGATAGCGGCTGGCATTGCAGTTTTACCCTGGTTACCCTGCAGGCTGGGCAAGTGCAAACCGTGCGTTTAATTTGGGTAAATAGCAAAAATAAAATCGTATCCGAAGAATACCTCTATGGCTCTATGTCAAAACCTGACGCCCCTCTAGACGCCATGGTGAATTTGGGCTAGCATAACTGATGCTTCTAGCGCATGCTGGTAAGTAATTTGGAGAGGTGGCAGAGTGGTCGATTGCGCTCGACTTGAAATCGAGTGAGCCGAAAGGTTCCGAGGGTTCGAATCCCTCCCTCTCCGTTTATATTTCAAACATTACAGCGTTATTTCAGCCATTGAACTGCTTTACAGATAGAGCAGTTATTTATAGTGAAAATGCCGCATTTAACGCAAAAATTAGATCAAAATTAGATCAAGGTTCTTGTGCCAGTTGGGTGTGACGCCTTGTGGGAAGGTGGGGGCAACGGCAGCGCTCAATCGGCGGTTGCCATTGCTCGTAAGTTTGGCAAGCAGAAACAGGCCACTATTAAAGCCAGTTCCTATCGGGGCAATTATCAGTTTCCAATGGAGTCATTGCCAGACAAACCATTAACAGAAGAGATGCTTCGGGCGCATATCTGGAGCCGCAGCGATCCGGGGAGCTGGCCCCGCAAGCATGATGTGATGGTGTTTAATGCCCTATGCAAGTTTGCGGACTTGTCTGTCAACCTGAGCGATTTGGGCAAGGAATATAGCCCTAAACAGTGAAGTAAAATGATTTGCCCTCCGATGAAGAGATTGTTCAGCTCTGGGAATCACTGCAGAGGTCTGGATGGGAATGGGTGTATGGAATGGTTGCCACCTATGGATTACGTCCCCATGAAGCTTTGAGGTAATTTGGCAACGGGCTAATCAGGTAAGTAAGTTAGCTCAGTCCAATCCCTAAATGCTTAAAATCTCGCTATCATTTGAAAGCTAGATATGGCTTACGCCTTAACTTAATCGGTACTGTGAAGTATCCCCATGAACACTCAGCTCATTGACTCACTGATTCAAGTCATTGAATCCCTCACACCTGAGGAAAATAAGCTGCTACTGAACAAGTTACATGCTCGGACTATTCAGAAAACACCGGGTGTCTGTGGTGGCCATGCGCGTATCCGTAACACTCGCATTCCGGTATGGACCCTGGTCTCATTTCAGCAACAGGGCGCTGATAAGGATGAATTACTCCGCAACTATCCAAGCCTGATTGCGACTGACTTAGATGCTGCTTGGGCTTATTATGCGAAAAATCAGCAGGAAATTGATCAAGTCATCCAAGATGATGTAGACCATGATTGATCTCTACTCCAATGAGAACTTTCCCATTGATATGGTGCTCCTTTTGCGCAATCTTGGGTACGACGTTCTCACTTCATATGACGCAGGGCAAGCCAATCAGGGCATTCCGGATGAAAATGTTCTTGCCTATGCCACTGAAAATAATCGAGTTGTCATTACGCTAAACCGTCAGGATTTTATCGATCTCCATCGCAGCAGTGAAAATCACAATGGAATTATCATCTGCAAAGATGACCGAAACTATACCGATCAAGTCCAAACATTACACACTTATCTAGAAACTCAGGACAGCTTACAGAATCGTCTTATCCGAGTTCTTAAACAAAACCGACCTAAATCTAGCCAACAAACATTTGTTACTCGAGAGTATTAACTGCAACTCTTTATCCGAGTACGGCCAGTATTCAACAAATCCACCGTCTGTTAGGAAATGGGGAATGGGGTTCGGTTCCTAAACCTGACCGGGAGCCGGGGAAAATCTTGATTATCGGTTCCGAAGCTGCCGTCAACACCATCATTCACAGCCTGCACCACCACCGCTTTGTCGCCCCCTTTGAGTGGACGCCGTTTTTACCCACGGATCGTCCGATTCAGATACAGGCGGGGGAAGCGTTGCGATCGCTCATAAAATACCTACCCCGGTAGTGAGTGGCAGAAGTGAATGGCAGACCCCTCAACCCGTGCTCCAGGCATCATCAATGCCCCCCACCTAGAAAAGCCTGAAATCTGGCCAGACGTGTATCGTCACCTGATTGTTACGATCTCAGATAACCTTGCCCCTAGCCCGCATCCCAATGACTACACCGCCATCAAAAAGCGCATCTATAGAAATAAACCCGTTTCGAAAAAAATCCCAAGAAAACCAAGGAACTCATGATTTCAGGGTTTAAATACATCTAAAGATCAAATTCAGATACCAGGGAGCCCCTGAATTATGCATCTGTCATTTACCCAAACCCAAGCCTATAACGGCGCGATCGCAACCTCAGCTCAACTAGCAGACCATGGCTACTGGGCACTGGACCTGGAAACCACAGGGGTGGGTAGCCGCGATGAACCCATTGAAATTGGCATCGTTGACCACACCATGCAGACAGTATTTCACTCCTATGTGATGCCCACCGTCCCCATTAGCCAGCAAGCTACAGCTAAGAATGGCCTGTCGATGAATGTGCTCAAAGAAAAAGGGGCTCCCCTGTGGGAAGACGTACAACCTCAATTGGTGGACCTGTTTAGCAATCCCCCGGCCACTGTAGTTATCCACAATAAAAACTTTGATCTACGCATTCTAGAGCAGGTGGGTTTCACACTACCGGATCATGTACCCGTTGTTTGCTCACTAGAGCTATCACGAATACTACAACCCGATGAAATTGCCCTTAATGGCAGCCACACTGCCGTAGGTGACTGCGAGGAAGTGGTAAAGCGCCTGCGTCAGTTTGCCAGCACCCCTATGCTGGACTACTCAGAGATGCAGATGGATGAGGCGGCGGATGCGATCGCCCTTTTGAGACGTTTGGGAGACCAACGAAAAGAGATCGTCCGGCAGGAAACACTACTCAAAGAAAAGTTAGCCCGATTACTTGTTGACCAGGGAGTTAATGCTGTTGCAGGGATTAATCATCAGGCTGTTCTAGATACCTCCTGGACCCAGGTTAAGGTGGCAG
>JAHQVZ010000293.1 GCA_019634055.1 Leptolyngbyaceae cyanobacterium MAG.088 | reverse complement strand
GTTGGCGAAGGAGAATGACCATGCTCTGTGTCGAATCTCTATTGCAAATACCCGAGTTTCAGTCACTACCGCGTGAACGGTTAGATTGGATTTGCGATCGCGCCGAACACATCCAATTAACCGCAGGCGACGTCCTCGTCAAAGAAGGTGAACACCCCCGAGGATTTTTCATTCAGCTCAGTGGTCAGACCACCATCAGCCGTCAAAGTAATGGTGTTGATATGCCCATTGGCCGTAATTTGAGCCCATCATTTTTTGGCGAGATTCAAGTTCTCACAGAAGACTTAGTCCCAGTCACCTTAACCGCAGACACAGATGTGGATCTTTATCGTCTGCAATGTGTCGACTTTTTAGACGTTCTCCACAGCTGCCGAGAATTTGAACGAGATATCTTTCGCACCGTTGGCAAGCGACTGCGGGGCTTAGAATCATTTATCCAAGGTCGCGAGAAAATGGCCGCCCTCGGCACATTGTCAGCCGGGTTAGCCCATGAGCTTAATAACCCAGCAGCAGCCCTGGTCAGGGCGCTAAAAGACTTGCAGCCCGCCATGCTGGAATTGCAACGGATGAACTTGGTGTATGGTCAGCAACAAGTAGAAGATGACCATACCGAAGAATGGGAAGCCATTCGCGATCGCGGATTTGACGCCATTGCCCATCCCGACAATGACCCATTAGCCCAGGGAGATCGAGAAGACGCCCTAACCGACTGGCTAGAAGACTATGGCGTAGACGATGCCTGGAAGCTGGTCGAACCTCTGGCTGCCGGACATGTAGACCCGACCAAGTTAGATGACCTGACCGCTCGTTGGCGCGATGATCCGACTGAACTACGAGAGATGGGTCTGCGATGGTTAGCATTGTCCTTTGACGTTATGGGCATGATCCACAACGGCTTGGATGGAGCCGAGCGTATTTCCACTTTAGTTCAATCGATGAAGTCCTATTCCTATATGGACCGGGCGGCCCAACAGCAGATCAATATCCATGATGGCATTGAAGATACCCTGCGGTTGTTTGCCTTTAAGCTCAAACATGGCATCACGGTAGAACGCAACTATGATCAAAACTTACCGAAGATCATGGCCTTTGGTAGTGAGCTAAACCAGGTGTGGACGAACCTGATCGACAATGCTGTTGATGCTTTGAGTGAGAGTGATTCTGGAGAATCACCGAAAATTATTATTCGGACCTGTGAGAAAAATGACTGTCTCAGAGTGGAAGTAGAAGACAATGGTCCAGGTATTCCAGTCGAAATTCAAAACCGACTGACGGAACCATTTTTTACCACTAAGCCCATGGGAAAAGGCTCTGGTTTGGGGCTAGATGTCGTACGGCGAATCGTTGAAAACCGCCATGAAGGTAGCCTGATGATTGAGTCAGGACCTGGACGGACTTGTTTTATCGTTCTGCTACCGCTATAGGGGAACAGTATATCTGTAGGAATATCAATAATTTCGTTACTGAATTTAAAGGACGAATCAGTCCATGAGACTCGCCTCTTGGCAATCCTTGGCAAGTAAATCCTGAGTATCAGCAACGCCTAAATAACCCTTCCGGCATCACAGACGGAATCCAGTATGACCACGACATTTCCCCCATCATCCTTAAATGGAGCACAGGTCGCATTTCAGGCCTATGCTCAAGAGTTGGCACGGATAGCTAAAACCCCTGACACCATAACGAAACAGCAAATTCTACGCTTACTGTTGGTGAGGGATGCCATTGAAAGCAAGCTACAGGCTGATGAGTCCATCATTCGTCAGGCAGATGCCCTGGCATACCTCAGTGATTTAGATAATAAGCTCCAGGCGTTAGCCCCTGCCCTGATTGAGGATAATAGGCTAGCTGACTGTCGTCGTAGCCGACAGCCCGATGAAGCCGCTTGGTGGTGGT
The DNA here is from genome assembly GCA_019634055.1 of Leptolyngbyaceae cyanobacterium MAG.088. GTDB lineage: Bacteria > Cyanobacteriota > Cyanobacteriia > Phormidesmidales > Phormidesmidaceae > Leptothoe. Next base: position 14,916 of record JAHQVZ010000293.1, on the reverse strand, counting down.
GGCTAGAACCCTATAGCCCTGAAACAAAGCGCCATAAACTCGATCAGTTTGACTGGCTTTGGAATTGTTTAAGTGCCAGCTGTTTAGTGATATCAGCATCATTTTTAACGATTACGGCACAGGCTTTTTCAGTCGTTGGTGGGTTTGATTTGATCCAAACCTTAAGCACACTGTCCCAGGCGACTGGCCTAGTGGTGATTACTGGTGGGGCCTTGACACAACGAGGCCGAAGAATTGTAAAAAATACTCTCAAGAAGTTTAATATTCCACCATATTTCCATTCGGAAGTGACGCTGATAATCTCTGTCTTAATGCTTTTGTTGTCCTATGGCGTGTATAATTCTCTACCACAGTTTTCTCAGTACTACTATCACAAGGGGCTGCAGGCTCAGCATGCTGGGAATCTCTATATAGCTGTTGAATACTATAAAGAAGCAATTGCCTTTAATCCAGAAGCAACCGATCCCCATAATCATTTGGCAGAAGTCTACCAAAATCTAGAAAAATTTGAAGAAGCCCAGGCTGAATATCAGGATGGATTGCTCAAGGGAGATCTTCTGGCCCTCAATGGCATGGGAATTCTTAGCCTGGCAGCAGCTGAAAATCCTGATTCAGAAGGGTTTGGCGAATTAAGTGGCTTATTGGATGCTGAGGTGTTATTTCGGATTGGATTGAATCAGGTGGATGATGGAAATGCACGTTTAAAGGCAACACTTCATCGAAATTTAGGCATCACGTTGATGAAGCGTGGAGATGCTGAAGATATCTCTGTCGAAGCTCAAAAAAAATTGATAAAAGAAGCTTTTCAGCATTTTCAAATGTCAATCAATTTAGAAAAACCTGTTGTTAGTGAGACTAGCTATCCAGGGCAAGGGCTGGCTTACTGCTATATTGCGGCTCTAGATGAACGAAATGGGTTGGCTCAAAATGCTACTAAAAATTGGCAGATGTGCCAGCAGCAAGCTTATCCTGCATCGTTGGAACAATACGAAGATATTCTACGGCTGGGATCTGGTGCTATTGGTTTGCAGCTAAATACTAAGCATATTCTCGAATCTAATTTAAAGTAATCTGGTATTAAACGAGATTTTTAAAATGTCCCAGGTAATTCATGCAAGGTTTGTAGAAATTGCTCGGGAAATTAGTGGAGAATTGGCAAATGCGATCGCTAACTCCCCACCTTTGCAACTCACCCCCAACCAAGATTTTCCTTTCCCAGAACGCTTGTGTCGTGCGGTTGCCGGGCAACAGCTATCGGTAAAAGCCGCTGCCTCAATATGGGGACGAGTTGTAGATAGTGCCGTCGATCAGCCATTGATGGATTACTTTGCCACGGTTTCTCCAGACACCCTGCGAGGATGTGGATTATCGACAGCCAAGGCAAGGACTATGCGAGCAATTGCTTTGGCTGCAAGGTCAAAGCAACTCGATAAAACTTTGTTGAGCGAACTCGATCACGACGACCGCACCCAATATTTAACAGAGATTTGGGGCGTGGGCCAATGGACGGCAGACATGATGGGGATCTTCTACTTTGGCGATCCAGACATTTGGCCCGATGGTGATACCACCGCTCGCAAAAATCTTGAACGATTAACTAGTCGTCGTCGAAAAACAACTCGTACAGCTGCTAACTTTGCCCCCTATCGCTCCTATCTGGCACTGTATATGTGGCATCAGGCTGATGCGTCTATTGACGCGCCAATAGCATGAGAGAACTCAATAAAAAAATACGAGAAAATGTGAGTGGTTCACTGAACCACTCACATCAACAACGTTAACTAACTGCTAAGTAGCAGCTATAAATTTAGAAAGAGTTGCGACGATAGTTACCACCGCCACCACCTGCAGATGCAGTACGAGGCTTGGCTTCGTTGACTTTCATGACGCGACCCATCCACTCAGCACCATTCAGGGCTTCGATGGCTTTTGCCTCATCTTCTTTAGCAGCCATTTCTACAAAAGCAAAGCCACGAGGGCGGCCTGATTCGCGATCCATAGGTAGGCTAACGCGGTTTACGCGACCATACTCATTGAAAACGTCTTCGACGTCTTCGCGTGTGACATCATAGGACAAATTGCCCACATAAATAGACATAAGGAAATCCCCTTAAGCAAAAAACAACGTAGCGAGTTAAACGGAGATATTCCTGTTACTGAAATCGAAATCCCAACAAAACAAATTACTTCTCTACCGAAAACTTACCGATTATTATCGTAGCATTTGATTTTAGAGTTTGGGAACCCTTAGGGAATGACTTTTTTTAACTATTGTTAATTAAGCTAATGGTCGTCAGGGGCAATTCGTTGAGTGTATTCCATAATATAGACCTGGTTTAGAGCCGCATGGTAAGGCCTGGCATCAAAGCAATAAACATGGCTATAGCCTTTGGTATGGCTGCGCTACGGCTAAGGTTGACGCTAGTATTATTTACTAGCGTCGGCCTAAATTTCAGTCTTGATAGACCACTCGGCATTAACTGTTATTCGCTCAGGAAATTTATTATGTCGTCTTAAGTTGATAATTCCGCTGAGCACCCACCTTACAATGACGATGACATGATCTGCTGCCATAGGAAAAACTGAAAGGTTTTGTGCACAGGAGGTGTATACATGGCCATAGCCACAAAACTTGAAACTAAAAGACTTATACTCGAACCGCTGCAACTTTCTGACATGCAAGCTATTTACGATATTGCGCAAGAAAAGCGAAGCATTGAAGACTTTCAGTATGTTGCCTGTAGTATTGATGATGTAATGGCTTGGTTAGAACCCAGTTACTATGATCCGGACAACCTAATGTGGATCATACGAAAAAGAGAGAAAGCGATTGGGCTCTTTGACGTTTGCTTTGAAGCGGAATACTCTGATTTAGATAGCCACGTATGTCGGATCGGATATTTTCTCGATTTTAGAGAACACAACCAAGGCTATGCAACAGAAGCATTACTAGCAGTCATAAATTGGTTGTTTTGTCACACTGACATTAAGCGAATCGAAGCAGGGGTTACACTGCACAATATTCCCTCATATCGCATTTTAGAAAAAGCAGGGTTTATCCGTGAGAAGGTAGTGGAAGGCAATTGGAAATGGTACGACAGCGTCTACGATAGCGCTTACTACTATCTACTTAAAACATCCATTCAGTGATTTTGCAGTATCCTTCGTCTTACTGAATAAAAGGCTTAAGATAGAGACCGATGATGGAGCGACCTGAGTTGCAATCTCTTAATCAGCTTGCAACAATACCTGAGGAAGTTGCTGTATTGTTCGTAGAAAGAGAGATTCGTCATCTAGAGCTTGAGACACAATCAAAGCCCCCTGAATCGAAATGAGTGCGGCTTGGCCTCGTTTTAGAGCCAAAGATTCATCGAAACCTGACTCAACTAAGATATTGGCAATTGCTCTAATCCAGTCTGTCACCAGGGCCTTAACTCTATCGTGAAACAGAGCACGCCCTGTACCTGTCTCCAAAATCGCTGTCAAACAAGGCTGGGCACCGCCTGCATAGAGGTCATGGATGCGATCGCACATCTTTTGTAATCGTGTCTGGGGACTACCTTCACTGGCCAGAAGTTGCAACACATTTTCTTGAAACCAGCAGTCAGAATGATCCAAGACTGATGCCACCATATCCTCTTTTCCACCAGGAAAGTGATGGTAGAGACTAGCCTTACCTAATCCGGTCGCGGCTGAAATTTTAGAGAGTGTAGCTCCGTCATAACCATACTGGCGAAACAGTGAAAATAAGACCGGAACGTAGTCCTCTTTGGGCATTTCAGCAACTTCTAAATTTAGCTATTGACAGTCTACCAAACGATCGGTATATATTATTTCGCACTGTACCGATCGTTTGGTACAATTTTGACAGTAGCTAACACAATATCTTTTGTCTCCCTTTTAATCTGTTCTCAAACCAGTTTGTCTATTTACTAAAGGAATTGTTTTATGGCAATTACCCAAGGCGCTCATCATATCGGCCTCACTGTTCCTAGCATTGAAGCCACCCGAGATTTTTTCGTGAACGTGCTGGAATTTAAGCAAGTGGGAGCAAGGCCCGAGTATCCAGCCTATTTTGTGGCTGATGGCACGGTAATTTTGACACTTTGGCAGGCTGCCGATCCTGATAACGCCACCCCCTTTGACCGCAAGAAAAATATCGGGTTGCACCACCTTGCCCTGAATGTGAAAGATATAGATACCCTCAATAGTATTTATCAAACCCTGATTAAAACCGAGGGTGTCAATATTGAGTTTCCGCCTGAGCCTTCTGGTAATGGCCCGGCACAACACTTGATGGCCTATATCCCTGGCGGCATCCGCCTGGAACTCATGGCACCTGGTAGGTAGCCTCAGCACAAGCACAAGCGCAAACATGACATGGGTCTGTGGGTGATGTTTGCGATACTTCCCCAAGTTTCTCTAAGGAGCTGATCCCTATGGCCATTCCCGGTTGGCAAAAAGACGACTCTCCCTTCCATCTAGGAGAACAAGCTGTTCAAGCAAAATTAGGTGTACGCGATCGCATGGAAGCGGTGGGTCGGAAAATGATTCGCGAGTTTTTGCCCGAGCAACATCGTCAATTTTACGCCCAACTCCCTCACTTTCTAGTTGGCACGGTTGATGCCGAGGGTAATCCTTGGACATCCATTCTGGTGGGCGAACCTGGATTTATCTCCACACCAAATGATCGTACACTCCACATTGCCACTCAGCCCCTCTTTGGAGATCCTCTGGCGACTAATCTTGCTGTTGGTAACAAGATCGGCTTCCTCGGAATTGAACTCCACACTCGTCGCCGCAACCGGGTCAATGGCGTGGTGAGTGAAATTACCCCAAATGGCTTTTCAGTAGCGATTGATCAATCCTTTGGCAATTGCCCCAAATATATTCAGGCAAGGCAGTTCAACCTCCACGACTTTGACATCAACGCGACGAAGCCTGTCCATAGCTTCACCACCTTGAACAATGCCCAGCGCACCATGATTGCCACAGCAGACACCTTTTTTATTAGCACCGCCTACCTGGATAACAAAACTGATGTCACTAATGGTGTCGATGTTTCCCATCGGGGAGGAACCCCCGGATTTGTTCAAATAGATGGCAACACCCTGACGGTACCCGATCTTGCAGGCAACTGCATTTTCAATACCTTTGGCAACATTGAAGTCAACCCTCACGCTGGGTTACTGTTCATTGATTTCGAGCAGGGTAACCTGTTGTATTTAACTGGACGGGCCAAAGTCATTTGGGATGGCGATCCCAAAATTGATCTCTATGCCGGAGCCGAACGCCTGCTCAAGTTCTATCTCGACCAAGGCGTATACGTCGAAGGTAACCTTCCATTGGGTTGGTCCGACCCGGAACAGTCTCCTTTTTTGCACAATACAGGCCCATGGGAAAACTAACTTCAATTGCATAGCGTTTCTCAGATGGGTTGAATATACGCCACAAAGGCCCAAGGCTACATGCTTACGCATACCACGACCCACGCCCCACCATTCACTTACACTGCCGGAATGCACATGCACTCATCTCAACCGGGAACCGCCATATAAATTAGTTTCTGACCATCCTGATGGAGCAAGACTGTTTAAGCTGGCAAGGGCACGGACTGAAACGTTGTTGCCATACTAGAAGATGCAAATGCGAACGCTTAACTATCTAAAGCCCGATTCCCAACACCCCCTTAGAGAAGCGATTCATGAACTTAGAATGGCCGAAGGTACAGAAAAATGATGCATTTGAAAATGTAGCCCCTGAGCTGCTTGATGATATTGCACTACATGATGTTATGCACACCGTGTTTGCATGTCCAACTAACTTGAGAGGCGAGATTCTCTCTCATCTCTGGAGTATATTTGGTACATTTGGTACAACACTCGAAATAAAAGAAATGCATCGGGTGAACATGCAGTCCGATCATCGATCTATCCTCAAACAAATAGGTCATAAGCGCTTAGTCAAAACCTGGTTTGCCTGCTTGCTGTATATCATTTTGGTGATATGGCGTGCATCAAAAATGCATCGCAGATGGCCTGCTTGTAATTTTCAAGCCTACTTAAATAGGTCACTTCTTGAAATACGCGATGAACTCAATATCAACATAATTTGTTTGGATGGAGCCAATACCAGGCACGCTGCATTACGTTCTATTCGCTCCACCTAAGCAAAACAAATGTTGTATGAGCCCTAAAAAAGTCTGTGATGCTCTTAAGCAATGACATCACAGGCTCTAGACAATGTTAAGTAAGGTATTAAGCAATACTAGCTAAGTGCCATAGATTGCCATGACCAATTAAGCAGCCTGGGCTGGAGCAAGCGCCTTCACATATTCAGCTTGAAATTCATTGATCAGATCCTGCTGACCTTCATCAAGGCGTTCCCACACCAAATTTTGTAGAGATTTAGGAACCTTTGGATAGAAGGCTTCAGCAATGCCACCTGCAATAGCGGCCAGACTCTTAGCATCACCACCTAAAGAGATAGCTTTGCGTACCGCATCTTCAAAGTCCCTCGAATGTAGAAATGCAATAATGGCAGCTTCTACAGTATCTGCTGCTAGACAACTAAATTGATAACCTTGTTGCAACTCCTCATAGGGAGTCTTAAAGTCATAGCCAAAAATACTGGATAGTAGGTCTGAAATGGTTTCCTTGGGTGCCTTTTCTTTCGCTAAAAAGACTGCGGCTGCAGTTGCCTGAGCCCCTTTAATACCTTCGGGATGGTTGTGGCTGACAATGGCAGAGCGTTCAGCCTCTTCCATGACCTCCTTAAGGCTATCGAATGCATAGGCGATGGGTGCGGCTCTTAAGGCTCCATCATTACGACAACTATAGTAAGGCTTTGCGCCATTTGTCTTAGCCCACTCACTAAAGCTGTTGTTATAACCACCCTTTACATCAGGATACCAGCTATACCAGCGTGTATAGCTTTCTTCATACTCCCCACCATAAAGCAGGTAGTCGGCAGTAGCCAGGGTGAAAACTGTATTTTCTGTCCAGTGACTATCTGGAGTAATCAGTTCAAAGTCCTGGATTTTATTGCGTTGATGGGCAGAACCAAACGCGTCTCCAAGAATGACTCCGAGCATATCTTTAGTTTATTGATTTCCATCGACATTCATCGCTTCAGCATTCTAACGTAAATGTGTTCAAGTGGGACAATGTTACTAATTTAAAGCTGGAACCTTCTCTGGGGTAGAGCTTGTAAAGCTTCAAGATTTTGATTTCTGGCTTTTTGGGAACAGTTCAACCAGGATTGATGGTTTCATGACTTTAATTGGGGTGAAATTAAGGTGTTAAGAGGTGTGAGCAATTCACTGTCTTGGTAGTATCAGCTAATTGCTCCCCTTCACGTAGGTATCCCCATCGATTTAGATAATCAACAATGTGTCGATTTTTGTGCTTTCGGTCTACGTAGAGAGGAGCCCCATAGGCCAGTATTGCAAACCATGGGCCACCCTAAAAGCGGCCGATCGGGTATTGCCGAGTTGTTGAACTTTCTTTTAGGCAGACAGGGACATATCATCGTAATGGTTTTGAGATTTCTCAGGACCTGTTCGTGAAGGCGTAAATCCGCAGTTTTACAATACTATTGTCGACCCTGGTAACAATAGTTTGAATTTGTTTATCTCACAATACTGATATGGTTATTAAACAGTTCACATCCCTTGTCATTTAAAGGAATAGAATGGATTAGATGTGATCATGTTCAAGTTCTTTTTAGTTTAAACCACTTGTATGCTGTTGCCGACATGAACTATGCCAGACGAGAGCACACGGGCATAGAGTCGACTGGTGCCAGGGTTATGTTTTTGACTAATGCGGCTATAGCAACGGTCATTAAAATATCGACCAATGTGGCGACAGGGAGCGGCATAATCTGTAATCATCAGGCGGACAGTATCGCCTAGCTGTAGTTGGGTATTGGGTACAAGCTGTTCCCAGACAATGCCCGCAACGGTAATATTTTCTCCGGCACTGCCCGGCTCGATCGGATGTCCTTCATTCTGTAAGGTTTGGATAATATCAGCAGACCAAAGGCAGACGGCACGATCGGGTCCGCCATGATATTTCAGGTTGCGTTGACGATCGCCAATGAGACCGTCTGATGTAATTTGAGCTTTAGAAATAGGGCGTTTAGGGGTGCCGCCATCAGAGATATTTATTTGAATAATCTGTCCGGAGGATGCTGTTGTCATGGCTTTAAAGTGATATTAGTTTGCTATAGTTTCTAGTTTTTTTACCCATTCGCCTTAATATTTTTGGCTGCTAGATCAACCGTTTTCTGGATACGTTTTTCCCGTGTAGCCGCTTGCTTAGCACTTTTAATCCATTGCAAAATCCCTTTTTTAGATGAAGGGCTAAATGCGTCAAAATAGGTTTTAGCTTGGGAATTGGCATCTAAGGCGACGGCTAAATCGTCAGGAATAATCAAGGCTTCGACATCATCTAAAAAGCTCCAAGATCCATCCGTTTTAGCCCGATCAATTTTTTCTTGTCCGGCAGGGGTCATGAGGCCTTGTTCAACCATTTTAGTTACTCGACCTTTATTGAGTTTAGACCAGGGGCTTTTGGGCCGGCGAGGAGAGAGCAACAGCATGGTGCGGTTGTCGTCAAGCCTGCGGGGAAGGCTGTCAATCCAGCCAAAGCACAGGGCCTCTTCGACAATGGCATCGTAGGGCAAGTAGCGACTGCCGGTGTGTTTTTTGTAGGTAACAAGCCAGATACTATCGGTTTGGGTATGGTAGTTGGTTAGCCAGGTGCGCCATTGGTCGCGACTGGTGACTTCAACTTGCTCAAACTGTTTCATGCTCTTGAACAGGCGTTGGCTTCTTCCTGATTTTAGTGGACAGGGATATTAACTTGTGTCGATAGTGAGCTGAATTTCAAGGGAAATATGTCTCTGGTCATGATGACTTTAATCTAGTCGTACGAATTTCATGGCTAGCAAATGTCCTGATGCATTAGAGATGCATTAGAACATTTGCGCGTCAGGTTAGCTTTTGAAATTTAAGGCTTTCAAGGGTATCAATTGTATTGACTAACCTGACAGGTGCTATATAGGTAAGCCAATGAGTTTGATGAAACCATTACTCGCAATTTCTGTCAGTGCTGCATTAACCATGTTTTGCCCAAAGGCACAGGCGCAGTATGACTCTTTCAATGCGCCCCTGGGGTTCTATCTTGACTATGGCTGTGCCAGTCAAGAAGGCTTAGAGGACTTAACAGTTACGTTATTTACGGCACAAGGTGGCTTGTTCTTAGCCAGTAAAGACGAAGATTTTCCACAGTTCTGGGTAGGGAGTCGCGCCTTGGGTCCCTTGGCTGACTATGACGAGTTTGGTGAGCCTTGGGCTTGGGAGTATACTTTTACAGGCCATTCTGAGGATGAGGCATTATCTTACGACATTGTTTTGCTAGATCAATGGGATTCTGATGATAGTGAGTATTTGCAGGTGACCCAGTATGTGCCAGCATTAGAGGGAAACCCTCGGGCACCAGTGGTGCTGAACTATGTGTGTGAGGTGACCGGGGGCGGTGTTAATCCTTTTTTGTAGTGATGGTTCTGATTGGGTATGCGATGGTTGGTTAAACTAATCGCTGGTTTTGCGATCTCATCTGCCGTAACCAAAACACCACCAAAAGAGTAAACAATACTAACGGCCAGCTCATTTGGTTAAGCATAGCCCAGTCAAACCGATGAAATACCCGTCCGGCCAGAAACGTTGCCAGGGCAACAACACTAAATACCGTGAAGTCATGAATAGCCTGGACCTTGGCCTTTTCAGCCGGGCTATAGGTCTCTGTTAATAGAGCCGTAGACCCCACATACATAAAATTCCAGCCTAATCCCAAGAGCAGTAATGCAACGGCAAAGTGCCAAAATGTTGTGCCTGCCAAATTGAGCCACACACAACACAAATTCAAGACGGCCCCAGCTATCATAATTTGCAACATACCCAATCGCTTAATTAACCAGCCCGTTATCAGCGAGGGAGCAAACATACCAATCACATGCCATTGAATCACTGATGCCGTTTGGTCAAAAGAATGCGCCTCTACTGCCATGGCCAGGGGAGTGGCCGTCATAATAAACACCATGACGCTGTAGCTCACCGTACTGCCCAATGTGGCAACCAGAAACGTTGGCTGCCCTATAATCTTAGTCAGAGGGCGAGTGTTTTCGGGGGTATGTGCTGTTGTAGCCAATGGCATGTGTAAGCCCAACAACAACACACTGGCAAACAATTGCAGGCCCAAGATTGCCACCAACGAGCCAATATAAAGTTCACTGTTAAACCATCCTTTTGACCCCGTAGCCACCCATGGGCCAAGAATGGCAGCGATGATGCCCCCCGCCAACACCCAGGAAATAGCCTGGGGACGAAACGCTTCATTCGCTACATCTGCTGCGGCAAAACGATAGTAGCCAACAAAGCCATTGGATATACCAAGTAGTGTGGTAGACAGTGTAAACAGCCAAAAGTGGGCAATGGTGAGGCTATAAATACCGACGCCTGTACCGAGCATACCGATGATTGTGCCGACCAGAAAACCTCCGCGTCGACCGATGCGCTGCATTAATAATGATGCCGGAATGGTAGCGACCATTGTGCCTACCTGACGCATGGCTAACGGGACCGTTGCCAATGCTTTGTCAGTGGCCAAAGCATAACCAATAAGGGCAGCCACGGTAACCAGCACCGTGTTGATGGTCATAGCCGTCGCCTGACAAAGGGCCAGTAGAGCAACCTGAGATTTAGCAGATTTCATGGGGTAGGGTATAGCTTGACTTTGAGCCTAGCATGATGCCCCAGCAGGAACTATTGATGGTTTGTAGTATGACTATCTATCAAATTGATTCAAATCCTATTGCTTATCAATGAAAGGCCAGCTGCTGCCGTTGCATTAGCAATGCATCAATAGTAGAGAACAACAGTAGAGAACAACCAGGGTAGCAAGGCTGATGACGACGAGTCGGGCAATGGCGTTGACGGGAAACCAAACAAAAGACTGAGAGGCCAGCGATAGCAATGGTGACGACCTAGACTGAGAGAGAAAGAAAGGCTTTTTATGGAATGTTTTTGTGAGTGGGTTGCATGATGATTGTTCTTTAGGCGAAAGAGGGTTAACAGAGTCCTCCCTTTCTAAAGACTACAGTGTATACATAAAGGGGCGACAACCGTAATCGCTAGTTTTCAGGACTTATATATACACCGTAGCTTGGCCAAGGGGGTTAGTCACTGACGCCAACAATCATAACTTTACAAGTTTTTACGGTTCACACCTATCACTAAAATCAAGCCTCAGCCCATCAAATATCCGACCTATTACCTACGTAAATTTAACCATCTTGTACCGATTCTTAAAGGAGGGTAAAACCTTCGATAAAGCTCTCCGTATTTTTGACGAGACTGATTTAATTATCAGCGAATAGCTTGGGTATTTTTTGGGGGTAATAGCTGACGTCAGGGGGAATGGCTGACAATAGAATTACTACAAAGCCGTTCTTTCCAGGGATAGAGATTCCACTGTTTAAGTCGTCTTTTGTTAGTTCTTGATTTGAGGATAGTTTGCGGTTGTTATGATTAAACTATTATTGGTAGACAACAACAAAGAGAGTTGTCAAATACTAGAACAGGGCCTCAAAGAGCAAGGGTATGATGTCATCACAGCTCAGCAAGAAGAACAAGGATTAAAATTAGCCAATACTGAATCTCCCAATTTGATCTTTCTGAATATGACTCAAGAGGTTCCAAGAGTTAATAGTTGGAGAATGGTCAATGTTCTTAAAAGATCACAAAAGGGACAATCAATTCCAGTCGTTGCCATTGTGGATCATAATCTGAATGGTCAACTACTAGAAAAAGCTGGCTTTAATACATATGTACGAATGCCCGTATCGTTCAGGCATCTTTTGCTAAGAATTAATGTTTTGCTTAACCGTATGCTGATTGCCCAACCAAGTTAGAGATCTGATAAAAGAGCTATTATTCACTAAAGATATCTGACTGATATGCGGAAACACCCGTTGATTCATTGAATAGTATTGATGCGGTAATCCTGTCAAATGGGCAGAATTACTTTAAGCTGCACGTCCATTTGACGACACTATTCATGGGTTTATTGCTGCATCATCACTCGCGTAGATTAGGGCTTAGGCTATTTATAGGGGGCTTATTACTGACTACGGGGGCATTACCTTCCCAGGCGCAGGACTGCCCTTATGCCACCCTACGTTTAGAGATATCTCAAAGCGTTAACTCCGATAATATTTGCCAGGCGGCAAAACCCTGGGCTGATGAGGGATATCAAGTACTGGTGTTTTTGACCGATGCCCAGCCCGCTAGTCAGGATGATTGGTATGCACTCCTCGATCAGGTCGAGGCTGACGCTGGACTGCGAAATCTATCGTTGTTAGATAGCTTTAAGAGAAATGGCTTGTCTTTAGCAGCTCAGACAAAGACCACTAAAAATGAGGTTTCAGTTACCTATGGTGAGATTCTTTACGATACTCCCATTGATACCAGCCCTAAATTTGATGCCATTAAACAAAATATACGTGTCAAACTAGGCCGAGGTAATGCAGAGGAAGCATTGGTCTATGGTTTGCAGGATATGTACCTGCTTAACCATGCCCCAGGGATTACCCCACCAACAGTGTCTAGTACTGAATCTAGTTCAGAATTTTCTCAATCTACGCCACAACCTGCGATTTCATCACAGCCAGTGGCCCAAGCCCCAGTGTCGTCACCGACTGTTTATCAGGAGCCCTCTGGCTCTCAAGGAGTGCCAACAGATGAATTGGGTTGGTTAGGGTTGGGCAGCCTGGGCCTGGCTGTTTGGCAATATCGCCGTCAGCGCAAGTTCAAAAAACAGTGCCAGCAGTTACAAGCGAGTATCACCACATTGCTGATGGCATGTAATGACCTGCTTGAAGATGGTGGTAAGGGTGCTAAAGGAACAGTTTTATATAGCTTGTTTGAAGTGGTTGGTGGTCGTCTCTACCCAGCCCTGGAACAGCAGGTGACTGACTGGCTGACACAAGCGCGTCAGGCTTTGGATCAGGCCTTTATTGTGCAGGATGATCTACAACAACAACAGCCTAAATGGTTCCGAAGTAACTATGTGCAGGCATGGGAGGAGCTTTACCTCAACGTGCTAGGGCAGGATCTCTTTGATGAGGAACTATCGAATGAAGCGCTGTATGTGGCCTTGGATCCAATGCGCACATTGGATACTTATCGCCTGGGAAATCAGTTGGTAGCCCCCCTGAAAAAAATGCAAGAACGTTTGACGGTTGCACCATCTTTATGGGTTAACCCGATTTTCGGCGATGTAAGGTCAAGGGCGTCTCTGGGGATTTTAGGTACGTTACAACGGGTCAAGGCAGAAATCGCCAGGCTCAGAAAGGCTGAAGTGGACGCCCCTCAGCAATTGACCGCCATGCGTACTGAACGTCAAACCATAGCATCTACGTTTCCTGCTGGGCTGCAATTGTCGGCAGACCAGGCACTCCAAGGCATTGATAACTTGTTGGATGCTGCTAATGTGGCTCTAAAAAAGAAACGGTTTTTAGATACGTTGTCCCATTGTGAGTCAGCCGAGCAAGGGCTGCAGTGGTTGGCAACGTATGGCGATGAGATCGCAGCCCATCGCCTCCACCAAAACGATATCCAGGCTGTTTTAGATGAAGGATTTCGCCCCCCTCAGCAAGATCATCACAAGGCTGCCTTAGTTGCCTGTTTAGAGGCAGGGCAGCAGCCCATTGCAGCCGGTGACTATGCGTCAATTCCCGATCATTTGGTGGAGTTTAAGCGCCTGGACGAAGCGGCTTTATATCATGCGCAACAGTGGCAGCACCTTTGCTATGACAATCGCCAAAAAATCGAAATCTTTAAAGATGAGGTTACCCAACTGCAGACAGACTGTACCGGTGATGCAGAGAGAACCTGGCGGACATTGCAAACTTATCCGGTTGAGAACTGGCAGATGGTTGAAACCTGTTTGCCGAAGGCCCGTGAAATCGCATCGACTGTCGATCAAGAAGATCTTCCCCAAGCGGCCCATCTTAACTGTTTAAATGTGCAATTGCTCAATGACGCTAACGATCGACTAGATATTGCTGAGAACAACTTAACGTTAGCTAAGCAACAACTGGCCCAGTTACGCCAGCAGGCTGAACTAGTGGAGACACTGTCAATGATGTTGCCTAACCTGATTGAGCGTCTCAATGGCTACATTAAAGTCGTTAATAAGCTAGGAAAAAACGGCGTGATGAGGCTATTCAGTGGCATGGAACCTCGCCTAAAGCAGGCGCTTGAACGCTTACCTGAGGCGGCATCCCCCATTCAGCAACAGTGTTATATGTCTGCCCTGGAAATTCATGATGGGGCTGGACGTACGGCGCTCACGGTATATCGTGAAAAGTTAGATGCGATCGCACCCCAGGTTAATAGCTTAATTAACAGTCGTGATGCCAACAACCATGGCCGTTCTGAGTATGATGCAGCATTTCAGTGCATGCCCAGTCCAACTGATATTGTCCAAGCATCTGGTGAAGAAATTCATAAACATTACGCTGACTTCAATCGGGCATGGGAGCTTTTGAAATCAGCACGCCATGCGGCCGAGGCCGAAATTCGACGAGAAAGAGCAAGCCGTCGTTCCAGTTCATCCTCTCGCTCCAGAAGCTCCAGTCGTTCATCCTCTAGTTCTAGCCATCGCTCCAGTCGGTCATCAAGTCGTTCCCGGCGCTCGTCTTCTAGCGGGAGCTCTCGACGCTCTAGTTCGAGTCGCTCCCATGGTTCTAGTCGCCGCCGCTAAACATCGTAGGGCAGGTCTTATAACTTGATATGCATAGTGGAGGCCATCCGTTATTGCCGAAACGTTGGATAGCAACGGCTATATG
>JAHQVZ010000292.1 GCA_019634055.1 Leptolyngbyaceae cyanobacterium MAG.088 | reverse complement strand
CAGTCGTCTCAAAACAACAGCTGCCCAAAGAGCAGGATTAGCTGATTGTGCATGGAGCTGGAATGATATGCTTTGCTACCCCACAATTGTTTGAGGCACGACCATAAAGTCAGTATTTAACTTGTGGAATCCCGCCCAGAAGTAGACTCCGATCAAAGAAGCTCTCAATACAGGACGCATCATTGCGTAATAATCTTCGTCTGTATTCGACTGTCGCACCCAGCTATAAATAATGCCCGTCATTAGGGCAATATTCAGATAAATCAAGAAGTTAACGTGATTAGCGACATCTGGGAATCTAAAAATCAGGAAATATGCATTTGTGAGACTCAAAAAAACAAAAAAGTTGAACCGCGTCATACGGTTGAAAATGAGAAGCGTAGTTAATACCAAAAATGCAAACGCAAAACCAGGATATTTCCACTTTTCCAGCATCTCGAGCAGAAAAGCAGTGATATACAGCTTTGTAAAAACGGAAAAAGGACTCACGAATATATCTCAATGCTGACCTATAGGATGGCTCAAAAGACGCCATCAGAGGGAATATAGTTCAGTTTGCGCCTCTCAACTCAGTACACTTTTGGAGAATAACGCGGTCCTGGATTACACCAACACAATCTGGACCATTCCCACCATCGGAGACAATACTCCAGATGCTTTTTTCGGAACAGCCCTGCAAAAGGGCTTGCTTGCGTAATTTCCAGCTTGCAGTGAAAAATGGATAAGATATAGAGCTGATTGTCACAGCAGTTGCTGTCCGGCATGAGGTCAAAACAGATCAGGAGAGCAAGGTGGCGCAGAAGAAAAGCTTTGACTACGACTTAGTCATTATTGGAGCAGGTGTAGGTGGCCACGGAGCCGCTCTCCATGCCGTTGAATGTGGCCTCAAGACAGCCATCATCGAAGCTGCAGATATGGGTGGCACCTGCGTCAATCGGGGATGTATTCCATCTAAGGCATTGTTGGCAGCCTCCGGGCGGGTCAGAGAACTGCGCGACCAGCATCATCTCAAGTCTTTAGGGATTCAACTGGGGCAGGTGGATTTTGATCGAGGTGCGATCGCATCCCATGCCAGTAACTTAGTCGATACCCTGCGTGGCAACCTCACCAACAGCCTCACCCGGCTTAAAGTTGACATCATCGAAGGCTGGGGAAAAGTCGCTGGCCAGCAAAAGGTATCCGTGAAGACGAAGGATGGCGAGAAAAGCATCACGGCCCGCGACATCATTGTCGCCAGCGGCTCCATTCCCTGGGTTCCCCCTGGCGTCGAAGTCGATGGCAAAACTGTTTTTACGAGCGATGATGCCATTAAGCTAGACTGGCTTCCCGATTGGGTGGCCATCATCGGTAGCGGCTACATCGGCCTAGAATTCTCTGATGTTTATACAGCGTTAGGCTCAGAAGTCACCATCATTGAAGCGATGGATAAACTGATGCCCACCTTTGACCCAGACATTGCCAAGCTTGCCAAGCGCATGCTGATTGACCCTCGCGACATTGAAACCCATGCGGGCACCTTAGCGATGAAGGTTACACCTGGCTCTCCGGTTGTCATTGAGCTTGCAGACGCCAAAACAAAGGAAGTGGTTGATGTCCTTGAAGTTGATGCCTGCTTAGTTGCCACCGGGCGAATCCCAGCCACCAATAATCTGGGATTCGATGCCGTAGGGGTTGAAACCGACAAGCGTGGCTTTATCCCGGTCAACGATCGGATGGAAGTGCTCAGCAACGATAAACCTGTTGCACACCTATACGCCATTGGAGATGCCACAGGCAAAATGATGTTGGCCCATGCTGCATCTGCTCAGGGGATTGTGGCTGTGGAGAATATGTGCGGTCGCAGTCGTGAAGCCCAATACAACAGTATTCCTGCTGCCGCCTTTACCCACCCAGAGATTAGCTTTGTTGGCATGACAGAGCCTCAAGCGAAAGAAAAAGCAGAAGCCGAAGGCTTCAAAATCAAGGCGGTACGGTCCTATTTCAAAGCCAACTCCAAAGCGCTGGCGGAAAGCGAATCTGACGGGATTGCCAAACTGATCTTCCGTGAAGATACCGGAGAGATCTTGGGGGGCCACATCATTGGCCTCCATGCAGCAGACTTGATTCACGAAGTCTCAAATGCGATCGCACAGGGTGAACCGGTGCAATCCCTCGCCAACCTTGTCCATACCCACCCCACAATTTCAGAGGTCATTGACGAAGCCTACAAGCGGGCAGCATCCGGTATTGCCCATTAAACCGATATGAATTGACGAGGACAGCTAAAAGCGAGCCTAGTGGAAGCATGATAGTAGCCCTTAAAGTTACATGCCAAGTCAAAGGGTCGCTGTATACAACAACCTCCTTTTTGGGTGACAATCTTCAGTTTTCTGCACTCCCTATTTTGCAGAGCAATTGACAAATTTGGTGTTAGAGCCTGGCCGGTTTAGACAACAAAATCTACTTACGAAAGCAGTCTTTGTGCCTGAGCAACAGAACTGGTGAAACTTCGCATCATTGCACATGCGTATTAACATGAAATAACAAACATTTACATTTGTTTCTTTGACCTGTTGTACGCATTGCGTATAGGTCATTCCGATCGATCTTGCGTCTATTTCTCGCGGTCAACATCAGCATAGAAGGTTAATTGATGACTCAGCATTCTCCTCACCCCAGTAATGCCAGTTCGTCCAATAAAGGTGGAACAGCACTCATTGTTAAGGAGGCAAGTTCAACGAATCAGTCATCTCCTTCAACTAGCACGGAGGGTAAAGCGTCAAGCCTTCAGAAATCATCGCAAAGCGGACCACCCTTTCGCTCACTTAGAACACTTTTGTCCAAAGATTCTGGACTGTGGACAAAAGTGACTTTACTTGCAATCGCAAGTATGTTGCCCATTCTAGCGATTGGAACTGCCACCTATCAGTTTGGCCTCCAGGAAATATCCAATCGCACCAACCCAAGTCAAACCCTTGAAAATCCAGAACGCAAAGCGATCGCGCAGCAAGAACAGAAGCTACTGATCACATTGTTATCGGGCACCGGAGCCTTAGCACTACTGACAGGAGCAATCGTAGCCTACTTAGCACATCGCTCTATGAAATCGGCAATGGATGCTTCGCTTCCTAGTGCCACTCAAACTGTTCAGGACTCGATGTCTAATCGCCTGCAGGTTGTCACCGCCGCCTTTCAGACTATCCATACCAAGCTGAGTGAAGACGAGATCTACACCAGCATCGTTGAAGATGTACGCAATGTTCTCAATCTTGACCGCGTAGTAGTCTATGGCCTGGATGGAGATTTCAATGAAATCGTTATGGCAGAATCGGTGGCCCCTGGATGGCCCAATGCCATTGGCACCTTTATTCCAGATCCCTGTTTTCAAGCTCGATATATCGAGAAGTATGGCAATGGACGGGTCAAATCCATTTATGATATTCACAGCCAGGGCTTGTCTCCTTGCTACATTGAACAGCTAGATACACTCGAAGTTAAAGCGCTAGTTGTTGCTCCCATTGTTTGCAATCAGCAATTAAAGGGACTCTTAATTGGACACCAATGTAATTCACCTCGAGACTGGCAAACCTTTGAAGTTCAGTGGTTTAAGCAAATTGCTGCTCAAGTCGGCTTTACGATAACCAACCTTAAGCTTTCAAATGAGCACGATAGCCTACAGCAACAAGCAAATACTCAGATTCAGTGGATGCAATTGTTTACGGAGACGGTACAAAACATCTGGATACTGGATGATCCCGATGAGATATTTAATACGACAGTTCGTAGTGTCCGTAATATCCTTGATGCAGATCGAGTAATTGTTTATGGACTCAACAAACAATCCCAAGAAGTCGTAATTGCCGAGTCCATTGTTCCAGATTGGCCGAGCTCCATAGGTGCCCATATCCCAGATCCCTGCTTTAAAGCAAGATATCTAGATAAATATCGCAAGGGACGCGTCAAAGCAATCGAAAATATTTACGAGGCGAATCTATCCCCCTGCTATATTGAGCAACTAGCGGTCTTAAAAGTCAAAGCACTCCTAGTTGCACCGATTGTCAGCAGAGATCAACTCGTAGGCCTGTTGATTGCCCACCAATGCTATGGCGCCCGTGTTTGGCAAGAATTCGAAGTACAGTGGTTCACTCAAATCGCGACTCAAGTCGGGCTCGCCCTCGATAAAGCCCAAAACTTAGCATCGCGTTCTGGAGAGCAACATCCTATCAGTGATTGGGCCTAAGTTACCCCAATCGCTTGCTTAATCAATCCAAGGAATCGTTGTATCTTTTCCTTTCTTTAAGGGTGAACTAGCAGAGGGATTTTCCGGATCATCAGAAAGATGAATGAACAATGGAGCAGGCTGCTTATTAGATGGAGTAGGCTGCTTATTAGATGGAGCAGCCTGCTTATTGTGGAGTTGGTCCCGCGATCGCCGGATAAAAGGGGCTCCTGTCTGTTGACGTGGATATAAAGAGACTAGGAAGAAATCCAGTGTTTGCTGCTTGATCCACCCGTTTAGAACGGCTAAAGCACCAAACTTGTAACCCGTTCGCTTTTGCTCAGCCAAGATCGTTGCCACCTGTTCTTCGCCCAAAAGCCCAGCCTGTTGTAAGTAACTTCCAATTCTATCTTTTGGCGTTTCCCGAAGCAGCTCCTGCCATTGCTCAGCGAAAAAATCAGCCGTTTCCTGTCGTAACCAACCTCGCAGAGCTAAAATTTCACCAAACAAAATCTCTAGGTGCTCTTGCTGATCACGGAGCGTCAATTCGACCTGTGCCTGAGAGATAAGGCCAGCACAACAAAGAATCTCACCAATACGCTGATGAAACTGCAACCGAGGAATAACAGGTGAAGACTTTGACATATCGCAAAAACAGTCCCGATAATCTGTGGCTATAGTGCGATTGAGCTTTGATGTGCTTCAAGTAATTGTTTTTCACTATACCAAATCTACTCAGATATATTTTGTGCGCCAAATCGCTCATCCAAACCATTAATCCCAAACATCAATCACGCCAAAAGTCATGTTATGCAGCATTAATATTCCACATTGACTCACTGCCACCCAGATAGATGAGTAAGTGCCCGTTTCTGCTCTGCTTTGGGAATGGTACGCACAGGATCAGAGAAATGGGAGTGCATATTGCTATTGATTAATGACGGTTCCTTCACCGCGGAGGTTGCTTTGTCCACTGAGACCGGCTGTTGGTGCCTTAACTCTCCCCGCATCACCAAGACGGAACAGGGGGCATGATGCATAACAAAGTTACTGACGCTTCCCAACAATAATTCACTGAGACCTGCCCGTCCGCGACTCCCCATATAGATCAAGTCAGCTCCCCAAGACTGGCCAAGTTCACAGATGAGATGCCCTGCAGAACCAGACTTTTGGGCAATTTCAACCTGCACCCCAACTTTTTGCGCTTGCTCAGCCAATTGAGTCAAACGATCTAATCCATTCTGTTCATAGGACTCCCATTGTTGACGATAGGCATCTAAGGGTATGTCAGAGAGTCCAGGATAATAGTGGAGGCTGGGGATAGCAGGAAGTTCTGGATATCCCTCTTCCTCAACAGATAGTACATGCAGGAGCATAAGCTGGGCCTGAAGCGGTTTAGCAAGTGCTAAGGCCTGATCGAAAATTTGCTGAGCCGTGGTTGAGTTATCAATGGCTACAAGAATTTTCTGGTACATATTAAGCCCCTCCTAAATCCGCTTATTTTGTTTATAGGTAAACAATCTGAGGAACTTGTGAGGAGAACAAGAGCCTTCCCCTTTAAGCCATTTGATTAATGGCACTGACATTGTCTTAGACCTAGACAATACTGGCCACTATAAACATACCGTCGTTAAAGTTTAGGTTGTTGCAAGAAGAGTTGTAGCCGCAGCAACGTCAAGGTTTGTCCAAAATTCAGAGGCAAAAGAGTGATGCCTTCCAAACGGGACTGTATCCAACCCTCTCCCCAAAACCACTCATGGTACCCGTCAATCCCTTTGCTTAAAACAAAGCGAATACCATTGGAACTCAAAACATCAATATGGTGCTGGACTTCAATAGGCCCACTCCAGCTACTGAATAATGTACCTTCCTGTAACTGACCAGGCATACCTGCTGATAGCTGCTGCGGCCACAGCCACTGTCTTAAGTTTGCAGTCTCAGTAAGAGCGGTTCTGAGCTGTTGTTCATTGGCATCTACTTCTATACGAAGTTCACTATGCTGATAGTTACCAAACATTAAGGGAGCCCCATACTACAGCACATCGCTTTTATTCTAAGATGCTACCGCCACCTCAAGAGAGCGACGTGGAATGTCATAGGTGAGGAAATCGTGTGCCAATTCTGAATTTGGAAAAATAGCGCGAGCCTCCGTTAGCAAATCGCCTAATTGAATGGGACTGCCCAAAGCATATCGAGGGCTAAAGTGACTCAAGAAAAGTTTCTGTGCAGAAGCTTGGAGAGCAACCTGAGCGGCCATCGTAGAAGTAGAGTGAAGGCGCTGATAGGCAAGTTCTGCATCCTGGTGTGCAAATGTTGCCTCGTGAATAACAACATCTACTCCCTGAGATAATTCCACTGCATTTTGACAGTAAATCGTATCCGTACAATAGGCAATTTTGCGTCCGATTTCCGTCGGTCCACATAGGTCAGTTCCGTTGACCACCTGACCATTGGGCAATGTCACGGTCCCCCCTCGTTTGAGTTGTCCATAGAGGGGGCCTGATGGAATACCTAAGGCAGCAGCTTTCTTAACATTAAATCGGCCCACTCGGTCCTGCTCTTGAACCCGATATCCAAAGGCTGTAACTCTATGTTCTAAGGGTGCACAGGAAACAGAAAAATCATCATCTTCAACAACTATGCCAGGTTGAACAGTATGGAGCTCTAATGGATAAGAAAAGTGGGTTTGGGAATATTTGCGACATGCCTGCAGATAAGCATCTAAGCCTGGAGGACCATATACATCAATTTTCTTAGGATTGGCCGCCAATCCACAGCTTGCCAGTAGACCCATGAGACCAAAAATATGATCCCCATGCATATGGGTGATAAAGATTCGTCTAATTTGGCTAATTTTGACGTCGCTGCGCAGCAGTTGATGCTGGGTACCTTCACCACAATCAAAAAGCCAGACCTCTGCTCGTTGGGGTAAACGTAACGCAATACTAGAAACATTCCGTGATCGCGTCGGCACTCCAGAGCTAGTTCCTAGGAAGGTAATCTGCAAAACGGCATCAACCTCAAATCAATTAGACATGCGTCCTTTATCTAAAGCATACGACCTAAGGCAGCCCCATGATTCGGCAAATATCATCGTCTGGCACTGAACTCGATTCTGACAATTTCATGGTAAATAATAGCTGAAACCTTTCCACTCCCTTACCGTCTAACCGTCTAATTGGGTAATCTCTAGCCATGGGCTCTCAGCGATTAAACATCTATGACGTTCAATCGCAGTGGGCATATTATGTATACACCTTTCCCCCAACGTTGTAGACTAACATCCTCGCACCATGAATTTATTCTTGAACCAAAAACTACGTGTCCTGCTGACGGGACGATTAGGCTGGTTAATGCTCGTTTGCTGGTTAGCCTGGATTTCACCTGCAACTGCCCGAGAGATGAGGATTTCCGTCCAGCAAGGTCAATCCCAATTAGCAATTGGGAGTTCAACACCTGCCAAAATCTTAGATGGCTCGGGTAATTTATTGGGACAGTTACCTGAGTTGCAAGGGTATTTCGCCACCCCCACTAATAATGCAGTTAACCTTGCGGATCAGCAGGCATGGCGACTGACGGTCAAACCTGCTGACGATGGGTTCATATATATCGGTAACCGTTGGTATCGAGGCTCTGTCTCCCTTATCCATACAGGGGAAGGTATCATGGCTATCAATCATGTGGATTTAGAAGACTACCTAGCCAGTGTTGTCGGTAAAGAAGCCTACACCTCCTGGCCGCAAGAAGTTTTGAAGGCTCAAGCGGTCGCAGCCCGTTCCTTTGCTCTCTACCGTAGCCAACGACAAAATAGCTCTTTATTCGACCTCGGCAACACCCAAACCTATCAAGTCTATACTGGCATTGAGGGTGAAGCACCTAGCACTCACGCGGCCGTTCAGGCAACGATCGGGCAAGTCTTAACTCATGGAGGGAAACTGGTTGAAGCTGTTTTCCATGCGAATTCGGGAGGACATACTGAGCATTCTGAAAATGTATGGAAAAGTGTCACCCCCTACCTAAGAGGTGTCCCAGGATTTGATGAAGACGGTCGTAACTACCAATGGACAGAATCATTAACAGCCACCGAAATCAAGCAAAAATTGCCTGGAGTAGGTAATATTCGTACCATTCAGCCGCTAGGAAAAACTTTTACTGGACGAATCAAAAATGTTCAGATAGTAGGGGATAGTGGTTCTCGCACTATTACAGGGCGGGAACTACGAAAAGCATTAGGTCTTAAGAGCACTCTCTTTGAAATTACCCCACAGCCTGAGCTAGTGGCGAGTCAAGCTGGTTCTTCGGCACCCTCCAGCTTTCAAATCACGGGTAAGGGCCATGGACATGGTCTTGGGATGAGCCAGTGGGGAGCCTTTGCAATGGCTAAACAGGGCAAAACATACCAGGAGATTCTGCAACACTACTACAAGGGAACAAGCCTCGCGGAGTATGAATAGCTAAGGGGTAGGTCAGCTGCAACAAATACCTAAAAACGTTTGCATGATTACATCATGGAATTTTCTCACCGAGTATGATTGCCAGGTATTATACTAGTTAGAGGGGTATTTGCAGCTTTCTAATCTAATACACATTTCACCAAGGCTTTACTAACTGATTTATATCTGATTAAAGCTTTGTATAGAGCGAGCCAGTCATGATTATGACGAACGGGGGGTGCGTTCTTAATCTATGTGTGGTCTACAACATAATAGGTATTTGATAAAAGGCAGGGAACAAACGAGTTTCCAGTTCGTCTTCTCCTAAGTTCAGTCTAGAGTTCTGGTAGCTTCCTGCATCAGAATGTCGGCTGACTAAAATTTGCTTTGTTTTTTCGATTGAGACTACTTTGATAAGCCAACGCATCAACGGAGCGCAGGTAATATGGCAATGATCCATAATAATCCTGGGATTTTACGGAATCACTCGTCTGAGATTCTGTTCTTGCAGCGCATTCTTGACCCAACCATTGCGATCATTTTATTAATTGCCCTAGCTCAGCTTTACGATATCAACTTTGAGATCTTTGATATCCCCTCGTTCGCCATCATTGTATTTCTACTTATTCTTCCTATTTTTAAGGCTGTTGGTTTATATCGGCCGTATCGTACCCTTTCAATACAGCTCTTAGTGGGCCGTCTATTGGTTGGCTGGTCCATTTTATTAGTGGCCCTTTTGGTACTCGGTTACATTACCAAAACCTCTCACTACTATGCTCGAAGTCTTCTATTAACCTGGTCTGTTTGTGTACCCATCACTCTTTTCGGTATGCATATTGCAGTTTGGAGATTCCTGCAACAATTTCGCAAATCTGGTCGTAACTCTCGTTCAGCAGTCATTGTGGGAT
Source organism: Leptolyngbyaceae cyanobacterium MAG.088 (assembly GCA_019634055.1). GTDB lineage: Bacteria > Cyanobacteriota > Cyanobacteriia > Phormidesmidales > Phormidesmidaceae > Leptothoe. The sequence continues at coordinate 6,855 of JAHQVZ010000292.1, read as the reverse complement.
TAAATACCATCAGTCAACAGTTGATTGATGAAATCGCTAGTTCACCAGAGTTAGGGATTCGACTGCATGGTTTCTTCGATGATTCCTACAACGAAGAACAGGGAAGTCATCATGCCTTGCTAAAAGGAAATTTATCTCAAGTTGCTGAGTATGTCCGCAAAAAGCGGATTGATGTCGTTTACATTACATGTTCAACAGAACAGAAAGACCAGGTCACAACGCTGCTTCAGGATTTATTGGACACAACAGCCTGTGTCTACTTTGTGCCTGATGTTCTTACATTTCATCTTATGCATGGTCGACCCTATGAAATCAATGGCATTCCATTGGTCGCGATCTGGGAAGTTCCATTCACAGATGTTCAATATCTCTTAAAGCGATCAATTGATGTCATCGTAGCTACTCTCGCGGTCGTGTTACTGTTCCCCGTTATGGTGTGCATTGCTATTGCGGTGAAGCTATCATCCTCTGGTCCTATCTTCTTCCGGCAGCGCCGTTACGGACTCCACGGTCAAGAAATTATGGTCTACAAGTTCCGTAGCATGCGTGTCCAGGAAGATGGTGCTGTTGTAACACAAGCGAAGCGTGGGGATAGTCGAGTGACAACGGTTGGAGCCTTCTTACGTAAAACTTCGCTTGATGAACTCCCGCAGTTTATTAACGTTCTCCAAGGACGCATGAGCATTGTGGGTCCCAGACCACATGCTGTTGCACACAATGAAATGTACCGTAAGCTAATTGATGGCTATATGCTTCGGCATAAAGTGAAGCCTGGAATTACAGGATGGGCTCAAGTAAATGGCTGTCGAGGCGAGACAGAAACCCTTGAGAAAATGCAGAAGCGTATTGATTACGATTTGGACTACCTGAAAAATTGGTCTCTCCAGTTGGATTGTCAGATCATCATGCAGACCTGCTTTGTCTTCCTTCGAGACCAAAATGCATACTAGCTATTTCTTTAGTTTATTTTGATCTAGATACCAAGGGCAGGAAATATCCTCTGCTCTTTGTACAGCGGAAAGTCAATTGAAACTAAGGGAAACATAGAAGGAGACGTCAGCGTCACTTAGATATGACGATGGTTGTTTCTCTATAGACGAGCAGCGTTTGGTATAGACTAGCTCACTTTTCTGGTGTTTCCCCGATATATGCAGATTATGCAGAAGTCAATCGATTCGCGACCAAGAAGTAACGTGCAGCCCCAGAAATATTCACGTTCTAAAAAATGTTTAATAGCAACTATTGCTGCAGTGACCGTGACATTGCCTACCTTGCCAGCTCAAGCATTCCCATGGGGTAACTTGATCCGTCAAGGTATTCAGGTAATACAGCTTTCAAACCTATCACCACGGAATGAAGTTGCTCTAGGGAATCAAATTCATAGCAACTTATTGCGACAGGGCATGAAGCTCTACCCAAATCGAACGATCAATGCCTATGTCAATCGAGTTGGCCAACGATTGGTATCTCGGGACCGAGGGCGTCGGCGTTATTCCTATGTTTTCCAGGTCGTTTCTAATCCCCAGGTGAATGCCTTTGCCACGATGGGTGGACGAGTCTACGTGACGACGGGATTGCTAAAGACTGCAGATTCTGAAGCTGAATTAGCTAGCGTACTCGGCCATGAAATTGCTCATATTCAGGAACGGCATTTGGTCAAGCAAATTCGACAGCGAGCTTTGACAACTGGATTAATCGGCACAGCAACTGGTTTAAATCGGAGTCAGGCGGCAAATATTGGGATTGAATTGTTAGTCAATCGTCCTCGAGGACGAGACGATGAGTATGAAGCAGATGAGGTCGGGTTAAATATTTTACGACAAGCTGGCTATGCTTCTTCAGCCGCACCCTCTTTCATGAGAAAGCTATTACGATCTGGTCGCCGCACTCCCACATTCCTCAGTACTCACCCGGCAGTTCCTGATCGCGTCAGGGCATTGGAACGTTCAATCCAGAGCGGGAGAAAAAATGAATGCGATCGCAACCCCAGAATCCAAAGCTGTGGATTGGATACCCGCGCTTACCAGCAAGCAGTACACAGCAGGCTCTGAATATTACAACTCAAGCCAAGCAAATTGATTTGTCCATCTATTCAAGAATGGGCTACCTGCAAAAGGACTTCAGAGTGCCTAAAATCTTTATGTAAACGCAGTTCATTGCCTGCTCCGTTCCAGTACACATCATCAAAGATATGATAAAGAATATAAAGACCTCGACCACATTCTTGCCTAACTTCTGGCAATGTTTCATCTGTAATTGAGCAACAGAATTGAGATGGCGGGCTAAAACCACATCCTTGATCAACAATCACCCACCAAAACTCACTGCTTGTGCGAGTGAATTGGACCAAAATCGTTTTGCTGGGGTCAAGATTATTACCATGTTTGGCTGCATTAACCAACGCTTCTTGCAACCCTAAGCGTAGATCAGCTTCAAACTGCAGAGGAACATCTGTCAGAATATAATCCAAGACAGGCTGAAGACAAAGAGTTGAAGCAAAGCTGATCGTTTGCCAGCGCTGAGCATATTTTTCGGACAGTGAGAGAGCAACCACAAACAATCTCACGAAGTTTAGAGAATAAAAGTTTCCAAGAGGAATACTCAAGAAACTATCATTAAGCATTGACTCAGTAGACTCAAAAAAACACTTAATATAACGTACTTTTCATAAGTCTTACAGTGTCTGTTATCAGTATAGCAAATTAACATTCTCTCTACAATAAAGAGTCTACTTGACAATTTTCTCTACAAGAAAAAGGCTATTTGACATTTTTTGGATATGGACTTGTGTATAAACAACCCGACTCATCCCAAATACTGAACCACTGGGGGCTGGAACCATCTCTCCACGAGAATCAAGTACCTGCACTAGAATGAGATAGGCAATACCAAGCACTAGCGAGATAGCACCCGTAAGTATCGCGATGACTTTAGACCGATCGAAAGACATTACAAATTTCTCCAATTAGCCAAGCTCTATTAAGGAATAGAAGGAGGGGCAATCAACGATCTACCTCCAACAATTGATTGTCCAGGCTGTTGCCACAGCCCCTTTGATTTTTGGCCCTTCACTGCATAAAGCTGTTGTTCTAGGCTCTGGGTGGAGGAAACCAGCTTACTCAGGCCATTAATCAACTTGATCAGATTCTCTCGGAACTCTGCGTTACCGGTCAGTTGTTCCAAATCGGTTGTAATTTTCTGCGTATTTTGGAAAGTAACCCTTGCCGAATCTAGAGTCTGAGCAACACCCAGTAGGGTTACTGGATTATTGAGAGTTGCGGTGAGCGTGTTGAGATTTTCTGAGGCTTGGGCCCCATTAGCTGCTAACGTTTCTAGATTTTCAATCAGTTTGCCTTGCTGTACTCGACCAATAATCGGTGCCAAATCATTGACGACAACTTTCAAGTCTTGGCTAGCTCCGTTGAGATTATTGAGAGTAGTCGTCAAAGTACCACGATTCACCTTTACAACGGTCGTAATTTCGTTGGCAGCAGTTCCCAACTGATCGACTGTAGTGCTGATTTTCGGGCTAAGTTGACCTAGTTGATTAGCTGTATTCCCCACCTGACTTGCAGCTTGGGTTACAGAAGTGGTGACCCCGTTAATATTCTGAAGCTGTTGTCGTGTATCACGACTTAGCTGGCTTAAGCCATTGGCCGCACCAGAAACGTCTCTGAGTGTAACCCTTGCACTTCTACTAAGCTGGGTAACGCTGCGAGCTGCGGTCGAAAGAGTAACCAGTGTCTGCTTTAGATCAGTTTCTCCTAACTGAGTTGCAATGTTGGTGGTGGCCCGAATGAGATCATCAAAGTTTGCCCCTACTTGGCCCCCTAATCGATCGCCATTACAAAAAATAAGGGTGCGATCGCAATTTGGTTCAAAGGGTGAGAGTGAATCCACTGCAACAATACGCTGCATTCCAGGCTTAGGCCGAAAATCAAGAGCCACCTGTCCAATAAAACCAGACTGACTAGCTTCCACGCTGCTATCCCGAGGAATCAACAGCGTCGCAGGTTGAATATCTAGCGTCACCACAACACCATTTGTTTGCGCCCTTAATGATGTCACCTCCCCCACCTTGACCCCTCGGAACCGCACAGGACTCCCGACATTCAGACCGAGCGTATCCGGTAACTCAACAGTTAATGCATAAGAACTACGACCAAAGGACGCACCTCTAAGCCAAGCGAATAGACCAACAAATAGCCCCAAGCCTGCCAAAATCAGCAGTCCTACCGACCCTTCTCGGACGCCCCGTGCTTGCATATCGTTGACCTCAGCAGAACATCACATCAACAGCCCCAGGATACAGTCTAGAGCTGCTAGCCAACAATTTCCATGGGTCCGTGTATGTCACCACTCAGGAATTGCCGGATATACGGATCATCCGTCTGGTCAAGATCTTCGCCTTCCCATTGAACCTTGCCGTCATAGAACAGGACCAAACGTTTACCTGTGCGTCGAATCGTACTGTGTTGATGGGTCACAATCGCATAGGTCTCACAACCAGAGGTTTTCTGCAACTCTAGGATTAAATCTTCAATAACAGTTGAGGCAATCGGGTCAAGACCTGCCGTCGGTTCATCATACAAAAGGATTTGCGGATCATCTGCCACATCATCCGGATCATCAAGAATCGCTCTGGCAAAACTGACTCTTTTTCGCATCCCACCAGAAAGTTGGTCAGGATAGAGATCTCCGGTCCCCGGCAATCCCACTAACTCCAGTTTCTCATTAACTAATTCTCTGATGCGCCGTCGAGAAAGCTTCGAGTTTTGAAGCAAGAAAAAACCGACATTTTCCTCTACCGTCAAGGAGTCAAATAACGCCGCCTGCTGAAACACCATACTCATACGAATCGTATGCTCAACATCATCAACAGGACCATGGCGAAGTTGCCCCTTTATGTAAACCTCTCCCGCATCTGGGGTTTGCAGACCTGCAATAATTCTCAGAATTGTTGATTTTCCTGTACCAGAAGGTCCCAGGATAGCGAGGGCATCACCCGGATAAATGGTTAAATTCGCATCTTTGAGGACTACATGGTCATCGAACGCTTGACTAACGCCCCTAAGTTCAATAAGTGGTTCAGCCATAACAATCCGGTATAGGTGCTTAATTTATCATTACATTATGATGATGCACATCTAGTATTTTAAGTATCTTTACCCTCAAATCCGGCCCCAACATTAGAAGGTGCTTGGTCAGTATTCTGCACTAGAGATAAATATCACGACCTCTCAGAGAATACTACTGTGATCACCCATAAAATTCTTTGAGCATATGAAATAAAATTTTAAGGAATGATTTTAGTACAGACACTTAGAATAAGGCTAAAGGTTATAGTTGCCTGAGTTTTGCACCTCCCCATTACCTCTATAAAATTTTTCTAACTTGTGCATTGATTTTCAGGCAACCGTTGCAGGTCTCATATTTAACAATTTTTAGCTGATGATACTCTGTGTCTGCCTAAACGCTAATTTGAGTTTTGTTGAGAAGATGATCAGGGGTAAATTCAAGTGTATTTCCTCAGTTTATTCCCTTTTTCTGCACTCATGCTGGACAGTGGTAGTTGATTAAATACGACTCATCACCACAGAGTTAATCCATATCAATGTTGACTGACTAAAGCTACTTTTCCATCGAAAAGGAGGGTGAAATGAGGTATAAATTTATATCATTCATTACAGCCATTTTGACTGTAGGAAATGTGCTCATCATATTACCTAATGCTGATGCTCAGGTAAGAAACCAACCAGTGTTCAAGGCAAGCCTTGAAGATCATCAGGATCATGCCACTACTCAGGCTAATGCTGCTGACTATCATCATCACCAAGGAATCGTTCTGCAAAGCTATGGTTCTTTCCAGAAAGCAATTGATCACTTCTCAAAAGCAGTTGCCCTTGCACCTGACCAGGCAGCATATCTGTTTAGTCGTGGTCTTGCCCGTGCAGACTTAGGTAATTGGCGCATGGCGATACAGGACTATACCCTTGCTTTGAGTTTAGAACCGACTTTAAAAGCAGCTTACTATAATCGCGGACTAGCCTGGTTTGCACTACAGGAGCAGACCTTAGCCGTACAGGATTTCACTGCAGCGCTAAAACTAGAGCCATCTTTTGTCGCAGCCTACTACCATCGCGGACTAGCCTATTACGATCAAGGTCAGGAACATCTCGCTCGCCAAGACTACGAACAGTCACGTCAACTCAGTCCCACCTTAACTCTAATCGCTGATTACTATGATCAAGGTTTTGTTCGACCGCTAGTGGGCGGTGATGAACTTGCAGAGCCTAACTGAGGGCATCAGCGAAGATCGTCTTTAGTCATCCACAAAAATGTATCGATGCAATTCGCTGGGATCTGGCTCTGGGCTTTCTTCCGCAAACTGAACAGATGCATCTACTTTTGCTTGTACCTGCTGATCAATTTCTGTCAAATCGGCCTGTTTTGCTAAGTTTTGCTCAACCAAATAAGCCTGGAATTGTTTAATTGGGTCACGTGCAAGCCAAGCCTCTTTTTCCGCAGGGTCACGGAGTTCATCTGGATCTGCAAGAGAATGCCCACGGAATCGATAGGTGAGTGCTTCAATCAAAGTCGGGCCTTCCCCGGCTCTAGCTCTAGCAACCGCTTCCTGAGCAACAGTATGAACAGCCATCACATCCATGCCGTCTACCTCTATTCCAGGCATCCCAAAGGCTTTACCCTTTTTATAGATTTCAGTATCGGATGTCGCACGATCGTGGGCCATACCAATCGCCCATTTATTATTTTCCACCACAAATAAAATCGGCAGTTTCCAGAGAACCGCCATATTCAAACATTCAAAAAACTGACCATTATTACTGGCCCCAT
>JAHQVZ010000291.1 GCA_019634055.1 Leptolyngbyaceae cyanobacterium MAG.088 | reverse complement strand
TTTTATTCTGGCGCATTGCGTTTGAAAGCCCTTACTCTATCCAGGATGATGCGCGACAGCATGTGTTTTGGATGTGGCGTTATGTCGATCCCAGTCTGTTTCCTAAGGATCTAATTGCTGACTATTTTCAATCTGTAGCCCCACTAGGGTACAAAGCCCTGTATCGACTAGCAGCACTCGTCGGTATCCATCCACTCACCTTTCATAAACTGTTACCACCCATCATTTGTCTGGTGGGTACTGTATACACCTTTTACCTAACCTTAGCCGTTATTCCAGTCCCCCTACTGGCCTTTATTAACACGCTGATTTTGAACCAGTCCCTATGGATGTGGGACGAAATTGCTTCTGCAACACCTAAAGCCTTTAGTGTGTTGCTACTTTTAGCCTTATTGCTGTATGTCTCACAGAGAAGTCTTTGGGGATGTGCTATTGTCATTGGTTTTCAGGGGGTATTTTATCCCCATCTGGTTTTTATATCGGTTTTGTTATTAGCCTTGCGGGTCGTCTGGCCCCAGGGTAATAGAAATAGCAATATGAGACTATTTCTTGTTGGGGCGATAGTCGCTTTCTTAGTGCTTTTGCCCTATGCGCTGACAACATCGCCCTACGGTCCTGTCGTGACCCTAGAGCAAGCTAAAACTATGGCAGAGTTTCAACCCATTGGGCGAAATTCTTTCTTCTATAATGACTGGTCTAAATATTGGCTTTTTGCCGGACGTAGCGGGTTATTACCGCCCGTTGTTCCCACTACGATTTGTCTTTCGGTTTTATTGCCTTTATTGCTATGGCTAAAGCTACCATTGCTGAGGAAAATCACTCGCCACGGAGCGTTAATTGTGCAGGCTGGTATGGCAGCCATTGCCATGTTCTTGTTATCCCATGGTGTTTTATTTAGGCTGCATTTACCTAGTCGATATAGTCGCCATGTGCTGAAAATTATTGTTGCCTTAGCCGCAGCCATGGTGTTAGTGGCACTCCTAGAGGCAGGGCTGCGACGACTGTGTCGTCAGCCTTTGCAGCTCTGGCGTCAGGTGGTTGCCCTGGCAATGGTCGCAGGAGTCACGTTAATTACTGTGGGTTATCCCCTGCTACTCAATAGTTTTCTAGATGTGGTCTATATCAAATCGAATCGAATCGAACTCTATGAATATCTCAAGCAGCAACCTAAAGATACTCTGATTGCATCCTTAGCGAATGAAGCGGAGAATATTCCTGCCTTTACGGGACGTTCTGTTATGCTAAGCCGTGGCCATAGCGTAGCGTATCACCAACGGTATTACAGTGAGATTCGCCAACGTAGCCTAGATCTGATACAGGCCCAGTATAGTCCTGACCTATCAGTGCTCAAGACAGTCATTACTGACTATGGCATTGACTTTTGGCTTATTGATGGCAAGTCGTTTAACCCAGAGGCGTTACCTCGCATGTGGCTGCGCCAGTTTGAACCAGAATGGACCAATGCCATTACCCAGTTAAAGCAGCAACCACCTGCCCTGCGACGTCTACAGAGAGAATGTACTGTGGTTAGTGATCAGGGCAATACTCTAATCTCCGCCTCCTGTCTATTAGCTGCCAAAAATTAACTGCACCTATATTATTCTGCAGGTTCACAACCCTCAGTAAATAGTTCGCCACTGGGCATGGTTGCTCCACAGAGCCTTGCTTCAGCTAAGTTATCAGCTGCAATAGTGGCCCCTGTCAGATCTGCTCCCCGCAACGCCACATCATTAAGGTTGGCATCGGTTAAGTTAGCCTCTACCAGTTTGGCATCGGATAAAACTGCATCATCAAAGTCAGCCATGGTGAGCATACTGCCACTGAGGTCAGCGCCCCGCAGATTGGCATAGAGCCGGAATCGCTGCAGTCCCAAAAAAGGAATAAACCCTGTGGATGTGAACTCCGTTAGATCGGCTTCGCTGAGATCAGCGTTGACTAAATTAGCCCCAGCTAAATGTGCACCACCTAGTTTTGCCATGGGCATCACAGTATCTTGTAGATTCGCTAGGGGTAAACTAGCGGCGTGTAAATCCACCGCCTCCATTGTGGCTCCTGATAGATTGGCCAGACCTAGCTTTGCTCGGCTCAGATCGGTTTCTGTCAGATTGGCATCACTCAAGTCGGCTCCGACCAAATAAGCACCTGAGAAATCAGCCCCAGATAGATTTGCTCCAGTAAGAATTGCCCCTTCTAAATTAGCTTTGTCTAGATCCATTTCACTCAAATCCACACCAGTGAGATCGCAACGGATGCAGGCATTAGTGTCGATGAGTTGTTGTTTCGCATCAGCAACAGATGCCTGTGGTGTAGTCAGGGTTGTTGTTATGGAGCCAGGGTCGCCTTGCCCTAGCTGTTCTAGCAAATAGGCACCAAATTCTTCGGTAGACGTAATTCGCAAAATATTGCTGCGATGTCCGTCGGCATCAGGAGATTCTACAAAGTCAATGGCAACTTCAGCAAAGTCTTCTTTTCCGCGACCTTCACGCTCATCGCCATCGCCTGGAACATAATCACGCTCAAAGCCTTCATATTCGGCTTCATTACGCTGAATATAGAGATCACCTCCAATTAAAAAAGCAGTGGCATCCACTTCTCGATCCCAAATGCGTAGTGACTTTGAAAAAATCTGGGAAAATGGAATGCGAATTTCTCGGCTACCTTTTTGATTATCTAGAGGTTCGATGGGGTCGCCTTCTTCGGCATACACAATCAGTGTGTTGTCTTCGAGCAAGATCCGACAGTTACCTGAAGCATCCACCTGAGATAAGTCAAGCCCACAGTTCACCTGGGTGCCATCTCGGTCATCTAGTGGTATTGATGCTTCGAACCCTTCACATTGAGAATTGAAGGGAAAACTACTACAGAGTTTGTACAACTCGTCTAAACTGAGTTCTTCGGCCTGAACTCTCCCTACAGAACTTATCCCCAGTATTAAGGCAAAAGAAGCAATAGCGCTGAAGCGTGAAAGTACTTGTACAAACTTCATGGAAAACACCTCATTAGCATCTGTGATGCAGTTCGTTAGTTAATCGTACCTGTTAGGGGAGAACTTGCACTGGCATAGGCTTTGATAGGAATACGACCGGCTAAATAGGCTAAGCGCCCGGCTTCGGTTGCCAGACCCATGGCTTTACCCATTTTTATAGGGTCCTGGGCTTTTGCGATCGCAGTATTAATCAATAACGCATCTGCCCCCATTTCCATCGACTGAGCGGCTTCACTGGGGTTGCCAATTCCAGCATCCACAACAACAGGAATATTGGCATTCTCTACAATAATTTGAATATTGGCGGCATTGCGAACTCCTTGCCCAGAGCCAATGGGAGAGCCCAATGGCATCACCGTTGCACAGCCAGCTTCTTCCAAACGCTTAGCCAAAATTGGATCTGCATTAACGTAGGGTAAAACAGCAAACCCTTCTTTCACCAGTTGTTCTGCAGCCTCTAACGTGCCAATCGGATCAGGTAACAAATATTTGGCATCGGGAATAACCTCTAGTTTGACAAAGTTGTTGTCTTCTTGTCCCAACAACTTAGCCATTTCCCGTCCTAAACGCGCCACCCGAATAGCATCATCTGCGTTGGTACAACCCGCTGTATTCGGTAACATCCATATTTTTGACCAATCAATTGCCTGAGCCAGACCTTCATGGCCAGGTGCATTGGTTTGCACTCGTCGCACAGCCACCGTAACAATTTGACTGCCACTCGCTGCCAGGCTTGCTCGCATTGTCTCAAAGTTGTCAAATTTTCCTGTACCCGTCATCAACCGAGATGAAAAAGATCGCCCCGCAATTACCAGAGCATCATCAGACATTGTCACCGTAGGAGCCGAAAGCGTTTGCATATCCGTAGAATGTTGTGAATCTGTAGGGTGAGTCCCGCCCACCAGTGGCATTGCATATTGAACAGTTTGATCCTCAGGGGGGGGGGCTCCCACCAAAATCGGCGGCTGCACCCTCTTCGCCGTATCACCCGCCCCCAGAAACCGTTCCCAATGGAACGCATCCAACAGCGGATCAGCGTTACCTTGAACAGCTTCAACAATCAGTTTGGCCGTAATCGGCGTCAGTAAAATTCCATTGCGATGATGTCCTGTTGCCAGGGTTAGATTGTCACATTGACTAGGCCCCAAAATAGGGGACTCATCAGGGGTAGCTGGGCGATACCCCCACCAATGTTCTTGTACGGGGAAATCGGCTAAGGGTGGGTACAGCCGAGTCGCTTCGTTGAGGAGCTGTGTTATCCCCCTGGGGGTGTTGTGGGGCGTAAAGCCTACATCTTCCTTAGTCGCGCCAAGAACGATGCGCCCATCTTTGCGCGGCACAATATAACTGTGCTCACCATATAAAATACGATTGAGACCATAGGGAGAATCAGTCGGTGTCAGGAGCGCCGCCATTTGTCCTTTACAAGGCTTGATGGGAATCGGCAATAACTCACTGGACCAAGCTCCAGCCGCGAGTACATAATGCCCGGCCTGTTGCTGTCCCTTTGATGTCAAGACTCCGGTGACGTGATGATTATGTTGCAAAAAAGAAGATGCACTCACCCCTTCTTGGATGTCAACCCCTAAGACATGAGCCGCCATCCGTAACGCTTTAAGCAGTGCTCGATTGTCCGCTTGCCCTTCTTCGGGGTACCAGTATCCGCCAGTGACGTTGGCGTTAAGATGGGGCTGATAGGTGTGAATAGCGGTCTGACTGAGTAGCCTGGGGGAGGCTGAGGGCCGTGAAAAAAGAGGATTGAGAATACCACAGGGCCAAAAGCCAGTATCTTGACCTGTGAGTTCTTCTAATTTGCGACTCCAGTCGGGATAAAGGGATAGACTGCGCTGACTCAGCTCTAAAAGAGAACCCGTCAAGCCTTCGGCAGTTGGGGCCAACATTCCTGCTGCCGCATGGCCTGCCGCCGCATTAAAATCACGGCTCAGTACGGTTACTGTCGCGCCTTGCTGGCAGAGTTCGGTTGCGATCGCAAGACCAACAATACCGCCACCTATCACCAATACATCTGCCTGCCCCATAAACTTCTATCGAATACCCCATTGATTAATGATGGATACATAATGATGCGTATTCAATCAGCCTTAACAATCTTTGCCAAATTTACTCACGTTACCAAAGCGCTCGCACAGGTGGCTGATTTTGAGCTGGGGTTTGTTGTGGTGGATTCTGAGTTTGTGCGGGTGCTGGGGTTGGCTGTGCTGGCGTAGTCTGCCCAGGGGGATTGGGCTCAAGAATCCCATCGTCCGTATCGTTAGTTGTGTTATTAGTATTTGGCTGTACATTCGTGCCAAACGCTGGCGCACCTTGTACCGTTTGGCGCTGAGGAATCTCACCTGCCTTTTCTAAGGGCGTGCGACTACCGATCTCGGTAATCGAATCTTGCTCTGTTTCATTCAGGGCAATAAATTGATCGTTTGTTTGATTATTTCCTGGCCCAAAATTACTTTGAGTAGACGTGCTATTTTCCCTATCCACCCAGGATGTGACCCGATTAGAGGCACTGCTGCCGTAGATGACCATCAGAGAAATTGCAGCCAAAATACTGCCTAGGATGAACTTATTCATAGACTTTCTGCCTCCTCACAAACATTGCCTTTGATCATCACCTAGTTCTTGAAAAATAGACGCTTTATTCTAATAGAAATAGAGACAATAACTCTAACAACTTTGCTGCTTAGACGTTGGTTTGCCAATAAAAAGTTGCTCAAGGTAATGGCAAGTAGGCTTGCAAAGCATTGTCAGAGTGGAACGAAGACATAAAAAACGAATGCTCACCAAACTGAATGCTCACCAAACTAAATTGTGTCCTTGCCCCCAAAATCGATCATATTTAGTGACTGTAATATCTCCAAGGACAGAGGTTTGACAGGCTAATCGCAACGGCCGTTCCGATGTATGGGGAGGTAACGAACGTCGGCTCCGACCTTTCCAATTGGGTGCCGATACCTCCCCGTCAATGAGCACGGCACAGGTGCCACAACTACCAATGCCACGGCAGTTAATCAACCGGGCTTGGCCGTTGTATAACGCAATGTCATGGTCTAAAAGTACCTGTCTAAGGTTTGCTCCCTGGGCACATTCAAACGTTTTTCCTTGAGCAGTAACGTTGGGCATGGGAATTCTTACGTTAAGAGTTTCAAACTAAAACCAAGTTTCTTGGGATATGCACCATTAAATCCTGGCCAGATAGTTTGATAAATAACAAGCGTACATGTGTAAAACACGGAGATAGTCTAATTGAGAAACGTTCTTAAACCCTGAGATCCTTATCAATGCATTGAGCCACAAGCTCAAGCATGCTTCACTTTCTTTTGTTCTAAAAAAATCTGGGAGACACAATATCACTTAACTCAGTGCATGCAGTCTGCGTATAAAATGCTGCCAAACACCTGTCGTCCATAGGATTAAGCATTCAAACTTATTTCCCATTTTAGGTTGTGAATATCTTCATCAAAGGTCTAAACTCGGTACACAGGGTCTTTAAACTCCATCGAATCAGGAAATTACAAGCAAACAAACATTAGAGTTAGCAACTCAACACTTAACCACAGGTAGCATTCCTCTACATCTACATTTCTCGGCTCCATTCCTACATTGTGTTCTCTGTTGCCATGTCTCCCAATACTCAGCTTTGGATTTACGACACCACCCTGCGGGACGGTGCCCAGCGCGAGGGGCTATCCCTTTCTGTTCAAGACAAACTCAACATTGCCCATCGGCTTGACGAACTCGGTATTCCTTTTATTGAAGGGGGGTGGCCAGGGGCGAATCCTAAAGATGGTCAGTTTTTTGCGCAGCTTCAATTACAGCCCCTACGCCAGGCTGAAGTAGTGGCGTTTTGTTCGACTCGACGCCCCCATCTGCCCGTCGCAGAGGATGTCACCTTAGCTGCAGCCTTAGCTGCAAGAACAAAATGGGTAACCCTATTCGGTAAATCTTGGGATCTGCATGTAACTGAGGGACTGAAGACAGATCTCAATGAGAATCTGTCAATGATTTACGATTCCATCGCTTATTTGCGACAGCAAGGGCGGCGGGTGATCTACGATGCCGAACATTGGTTTGACGGCTATTTGAGTAATCCTACATATGCTGTCCAAACATTAGAAGCCGCACTCCGAGCTGGAGCGGAGTGGCTGGTGCTATGTGATACCAATGGTGGCATGCTTCCCCATCAGATTACCGATATTGTGCGTACAGTTAGTCAGTGGTTGGCCACACTTAATCTAGAAAATCTGCCCCAGTTGGGAATTCATACCCATAATGATGGAGAACTTGCCGTTGCCAATGCGCTGACAGCAGTGCTAGAAGGAGCCACTATGGTACAAGGCACCATCAATGGCTATGGAGAACGATGTGGTAACGCTAATCTTTGCTCGTTAATCCCCAATTTACAGCTGAAACTTGGTTATAACTGCCTA
>JAHQVZ010000290.1 GCA_019634055.1 Leptolyngbyaceae cyanobacterium MAG.088 | reverse complement strand
CGCCCAAGATGCTGCTGGCGATACCCTCTTGCACAATGCAACTCTGGAGTATTCATTTCCATCAAGCAAAGAGAACTTTTTTAGTTCGAGTGATGGTTGTAACTACACCGCAGTCCATTGTTTGCTCCAACATGGAGCCAACCCTGACCCAGTAGGCACAGGTGGCAAAACCCCTCTGATGTTAGCGGCTGCAGATGGATGTGCCATGACTATCCGTGAGTTACTCCAGGCAGGAGCTGACCCAACTCGAAAAGAGAATAATGGTCAAACAGCTGTCGAGATTGCACGTCAGTCTTACCAATCTTGGGAAAATCGGGCAGAGGAGCATACAAAGCCAGAAGATAAAACGTTTTATCAGCAAATCCTTAAATCGAAGGCTAGTTGCCTGCAATTGATTAGCACAATATAGATCGCCTCACCTACTAGCTAAGCCGGAGACTTAGCTATGATACCGAATTCATCAGGTTACCCTGGCAGCCAATGTTGTTTAAAAAACAATCCGCACAGGTAAACACAATTCATATCTTAGGGGCAGGTTTTATACCTAACCTCTTGTGCCTGCCGCTTATCTCAGCGCTTCCACTGCTGTAGCCGGTCCTAAAATCGAAATATAGGAGTCTACAAAGCAACGCTTTGCTGCCTCCTGAGCATCCTCAATGGTGACAGCATCAATATCTGCCTGAAACCGCTCATCAAAAGCAGTGCCCAGACCCAAAATCTCATACCAACCTAATAGCTGAGCAATTTGTCCATTCGTCTGCTTGCCGAGAGCATACTGACCAAGCATTTTATTTTTAGCGACCTGTAGCTCATGTTCGGTAAGTGGAATATCACACAAACGGCGTAGTTCGCTCTGCAAGCCGTCTAAAGCAACTGACGTATTCTCTGGCGCGGTACCAATATAGGAGACAAACTGCGATGGCCCTAAGCGAGTGGGATAAAACGCCGATACATCGTAGGCCAGGCCTTGTTTCTCTCTGAGTTCAACAAACAGACGACTCGACAGGCCATTACCCAGGTGAGTGCTGATTAGCTTTAGGGCAGCAAAATCTGGATGTTTTACTGAGGCCGCTAGATAACCGATAATCACAAACGCTTGGTTGGTTTCTTGGGGGGTAACAATGCGGTATGCGTGAGACTCTATCTCTGGCAACCGTGGTTCAGGTGCTGGGCGGTTGGGAGCAACCCAGTCACCCAGCAGTTTATCTACTAGCGCAACTGCTCTTTCGGGCTCAATACGTCCAACGATGACAACTACCATATTGTCAGGTCGGAAATGGTTACTGTGGGCTGCTAATAAATCATCTCGCTGCATAGCCATGACCGTTTCTTCGGTACCCATGCTAGAAAAACCATAGGGATGAGTACCATACATCCCTTCTCGAAAATATTTATAGGCCACGCTAAAGGGCTGCTCTTGCATTGACCGCAATCCTTGAATCGTGAGCTTGCGTTCTAGCTCAATCTCATTTTCAGGAAAGCTGGGTTCTCTGAGAATCTCAGTGGCCAGGGTGAAGATTTTTTCAAAGTCGGCGGAAACGGTTTTTACACTGACTAAGCTATAGTCTGAGGCACTATCTGCACCCAGGCTGGCACCTACATATTCAACAGCTTCGGCAATATCTAGGGAACTACGATGAGCCGTTCCTCTAGTGAGTAATGAGGTCAGTAGGCTAAATATGCCTGCATTGTCTGGTGTTTCATGGCCTTGACCAACCGGTAAAAACACTCGGGCTGAGATGATATCAGCGACTGGATTTTCAATGGCGATAACCTTCAGGCCGTTGCCCAGAATGGTTGTAATTGAGTTTTGCTTCGGGGCAGTGGATACAGTCACAGGCGTTTTGGTTGATAGTTAGTGGTGAAGGCTGTCAGGAACAGTTGTAGATACTTAGGTAGGCTTGAGGGCAAGGCTGCCACATTTATTTGGAGAGAGGTACTGTTCTGCTAAGGGCAAAAGTTGATCAACGTTGTAGGTACGCACATAGTCAGGGTAGACAAGTGATAAGTCTGGCGTTGCCAAGGTTCCATAATACCCATATAGCCCGGCCAGCTGGCCCGGAGTTTCCATGGAAAAGGCATAATCGTTGCATAATAACCGCTGAGCACGCTCTAACTCTGGGTTGGTAATCGGAGTGGCCGCCAGGGACGCAATGCGATCGCAAATCACCTGCTCTACTTCTTTAATATGGTGTGGTGCCAACCAAGCTGACAAAACGAACAAACTACAGTCTTGCTGCACCGCAAAACTACTGGCGATTTCATCAACCCATTGACGCTCTTCACGTAGCTCCCTTACCAGACGCGACATTCGGCCTTCAGCCAATACTGTTGCTAAAATATCTAACCCACACGCCGTCTCCAAGTCATCAATACCAGGCCCTAACCAAGCCATCAGCAAACGTCCATGCTCTAGACGAGGTAGCACTAAGGTTTGACGAGCATTGGTCAGTAAGCGAGGCGGGGAAACAAGCCCCATGCCCGGACAAGATTCACGCTGCGCAAAGGCCCGAAAGCTTGTCTGCAGTAGTTCTAGCACCCGATCAAGGGAGATGCCACCAGTGATCACCACCTTCATATTTTCGGGCTGATAATAAGTCCGGTGAAACTGGCGCATTTCCTCCGGGGAGCGTTCCTGCAAAATGTCAGGAGACCCTAAAACTGAGCGTCCGTAAGGATGATCGCCGTAGATCATTTCTGACAGTGTTTGAAAGCCTAGCCAATCAGGGTCATCCCATGACTGATGAATCTCTTCGACAACCACATGACGTTCTCGGACAAACTCATCGGCAGGAATCGCTGCGTGCAATAAGAGTTCTGCGAGATAAGGTAGCGCATCAGCTAAGTCATCAGCCGCTATAGTCATATAAAAATGAGCATAGTCATGACTCGTAGCCGCATTGGTAAGGCCGCCTCTATTTTCAATGGCAGCATCAAACATACCTGGCAAAACCTGCTCTGTTCCTTTAAAGACCATGTGCTCTAAAAAATGAGCCATGCCTGCCCAATGACTGGGCTCACAACGTGCACCGGCTTTCACCCAAACATCTACTACGACTACAGGGGTGGTGGCAATTTCTTGGTGAATCAGGGTTAACCCATTATCTAATGGAACAACGCTGGCAGGAAATAGATGGGACCTACCACTATTGCCATCGAAGGTGTTGGAAGCGAAAACGTCGGGGGCTGAACTCAAGTTGCTGGTGGCCTCTTGTTCAAAACTTCTGTCTATGCTAACTCTCTGAGTTGTTTTCGGAAATACATTCTTGGCTGAAGTTGCCTAAGTCTCTAAAGCTTGAATAAATAGCCTTAAATAAATAGCAGAAAAAGCAAAATAAATATCTATAGTGCCAGGGCGGCGGCAAAGCTAACAATTAGGGTTGAGAAGGTGAGTGGGCTTCGACAAGCTCAGCCTACGGGGAATAGTGAGCAGTGATTGGTATGTCAGGGTTAGCCGCGTTTTAGCAAATCACTCATCTATCCTAAAATTTAGTCTTGACAGACCAATAGTATTGCGTCAAGTTTTAATTTTCGGATAGAGGTGTTTCTTAGCAATGCAGCTTTCATACTTGAAACACCACTCACTAGTCACGGTCCTAATCCGAATATTTAAGTTTGACAGTCTACTAGTCATAAATCTGCCTAAAAACAATGGCTGAGTTACTAAGTAACTCAGCCATTGCTCACAAACCGATAAATATATATGGAGTATATGAAGGCAAGAATTTATAAAGGTATTGAACGGTCGAATGTAGTAGAAAGTCAGACGGCCAGAAAGAACCGCTGGAGATAACCTGTCACCTTATTTGTTCGCGGCCATTAACAAAGTGTTGAATAATCGCGAAAACAAAATAAACCATCAACAAATAGCTAATGGCGAGGAGCAACATGAGTAGGGGGGTAAAGGGGTGAGTCATTGACGTAGCCGGAGTTAGAGGAGCAACAAGGACGATTTACCCACTCAAAAAGCAGGCAGCAGGAAATGACAGCACTTGGCTGACTCAAATTAGCTAGAATGCTCAATAATCAAAAAGCCTTAATACTAGAATTACCCAGCGTTATACGTGTTGCAGTATCGCTCGTCACTCCATACGCACTTCAGCGCGTACATGCACCGATAAATCCTCTAACCAGTCGTCCGTTCGAGACCTTACTATACCGATTCAACTATGAAGCCGCATCAGATAGTTGCCATCACTCTGTAGACATCGGCCCACCAAAAATGTCAATTATCAACATCTGAGGCAGTTGCAACACGTTGGCGAATACTCCTAGTCATGCCAGTGATCATTAAAGACCTTAGGGCAAGGCTGCTAAACACCAATCATCAAGCTTGCTTATGAATTTTTTCAATTCCTATTAATAGATTAACATAAGCATTTGTTATTTACATAGTCCCAATTAAAAAATTGAAATATAAATATCTAATCAATGCTGGCCAGATCGTGCTCTTTATGAATTAACAACCTTTGGCGGCTTCAAAGCGTCTGGAGAAAAGGCATTGCCAAATTTTCTGAATGGATTCTGAATGGATAGACGACACCAACTG
Source organism: Leptolyngbyaceae cyanobacterium MAG.088 (assembly GCA_019634055.1). Lineage (GTDB taxonomy): Bacteria > Cyanobacteriota > Cyanobacteriia > Phormidesmidales > Phormidesmidaceae > Leptothoe. The sequence goes on along the minus strand of JAHQVZ010000290.1, from coordinate 1,185 downwards.
AGTCGTTAGCTTAGAATGAATATGGATTACTTAAAATTTCGTAATCTAGCCGTCTGAGCATTTTCTCCCATGACTTCAACAACATCGCTGTTTGCCCCCGTCGAAGCTGATCTAAGTCTGCTGACGGCTAACCTAAAGCAGCTGGTCGGTGCTCGGCATCCTATTCTCTATGCCGCTGCGGAGCATTTGTTCGGGGCTGGAGGCAAACGTATTCGACCGGCAATTGTATTGCTACTAGCACGGGCCACAGTGATGGAGGCAGATATTCCAGCTCGGCATTTTCGACTGGCTGAAATAACTGAGATGATCCATACAGCCAGCCTAGTTCACGATGATGTGGTAGATGAGTCATCACTGCGACGTGGGGTACCAACAGTCCACAGCAGTTTTAATAACCGAGTGGCTGTACTGGCGGGTGACTTCTTGTTCGCTCAATCGTCCTGGCACCTGGCTAATTTAGACAATTTAACCGTGGTCAAGCTGCTCTCCCGAGTCATTATGGATTTAGCGGAAGGCGAGATTCAACAGGGCTTAAATCGCTTCGATACGACTTTATCCATTGACGCTTACTTGATGAAGAGCTATTACAAGACAGCTTCATTGATTGCTAATAGTTGCAAGTCAGTAGGTGTGTTAAGTCAATCGTCGGACATGCTAACAGAAGCGCTGTATCAGTATGGACGTAATTTAGGGCTAGCCTTTCAAGTCGTTGACGATATTCTGGATTTCACCGGTTCTGAAGAGGTGCTAGGTAAACCTGCTGGTTCTGATTTGCTCAGTGGGAACTTAACGGCTCCAGTCTTGTATGCAATGGAAGAAACCCCCTATCTCACGACGTTGATTGAACGAGAGTTTGCCCAAAGTGGTGACTTTGAAGACGCTATGGCCTTAGTCAAGGGAAGTCGTGGCATCGAACGTTCACGAGAGCTAGCTTCCACACATGTTAAACAAGCCATTGAGGACTTAGCTGAACTCCCTCAGTCAGAACCCAAACGAGCTTTGGAAGCTTTGTCTAGCTACGTTTTGAGCCGCTTGTATTAAAAAATAAAGTGGCATTATCATAGCCACGGTATCGTCACGGGGGCATTGGCTATTGACTGTGGCACTGGTGAATGAAACTGTCTGTATGCCCCTGTCTGCTCAAAAATTCGCTGGGAAAGTAGTGCCGGTAACTTATACTTTCGG
>JAHQVZ010000289.1 GCA_019634055.1 Leptolyngbyaceae cyanobacterium MAG.088 | reverse complement strand
GTGGTACCCATGCGCAAAAAGCCAAAACTCCAGTAAATGAAGTTAAACAACACCGTTGCTAAGGCCACACCAGTAAGATGCCGAATATCAGCCAGGTGCCCCAAAAAAGCCGTGTCGATCAATCCGGCTAAGGGCACCATCAAATTAGAGACAATATTTGCGATCGCAAGTCGCCCAAAAGCCCCTATCCAAGGCGGTTTTATCAACACTCTATACCCCTATTCATATCAATATTCTTTGGTTAGCCCGAAACTCTAGCCCTAACTCTGGGTAAGTTTTAGTAAACGCCAAAGATAGAGGGGATGAGGAATGAAGATAACCCGATTTGCTCTGCTATTTCTAAGCACAGTAGCCTTTCTAGGCCTCACCACAAAAGTGAGCCCAGCCCAGGTCGTCAGTACAACTGCAGACGAAGAATTCGATCAAGAAGACGCCATTTTTCAAGACTCTGAAGCAGAAGCTCCTCTCGAAGCCCAACCCACCTTTTTAGAACCCGTTTTACCAGAAGATATTTTGCTGGATGAGGACCCGCTCGACGAGTTGCCCTTAGATGAAGACCCGGCTGCAGAAGAACCCACTGACGCTCCGATTGTCGAAGAACCGGCAGAGCCAGAAAGCTATGTTGAGCGATTTAACGCTGGCGTAGAACAATACCGTGATGGTAATGATGCAGCCGCCATTACAGAATTCAATGCTGCTATTACCCTGAAACCTGACTATGCCACTGCGTATTTATTTCGTGGTGCCGCCTATGCACGATTAGAGGATACAACTGCTGCTTTCAACAGCTATAACCAGGCCCTTGCCATTAACCCTAACTATGGTGCCGCCTATCTCAATCGAGGCATCCTTTACTATGACCTGGCTAATATTGACTTAGCCGTAAACGACTTTGATCAGGCCATTTTGGCCGAGCCTGACTTAGCCCCAGCTTATATATATCTGGGTTTAATCGCCTCTGAACAGGGCAATCATCAAATTGCGTTGGAATTTCTAAATGATGCATTGCAGCTAGATCCTAATAGCGCATCTGCTTACTTCCACCGGGGATTAGTTTTCAAATCGCTCAACAATCCAGAGCGCTCGATTAGCGATTTCACCCAAGCAATTAACCTACAAGACGACTATTCAGAAGCCTTTTTGAATCGTGGTGTAGCTCACTATAGTTTGGGGGCAACAAATGCCGCGCTCCAGGATTTCGACCAGGCCATCGAGCTCGATGAAACTAATATAGAAGCCTACTATAACCGCAGCTTCGCTCTTATTTCCCAAGATCGACCGACGGCCGCCCTGACAGATCTAAACCAGGTACTCGGTTTAGATCCAGACAATGCCGATGCTTACCTAATTCGTGGGCAAGTGTATGCCGCCTCCGGCAATGCACCTGCTGCTATTAGTGACTTTAGTAAGGTATTGGGGCTATCTCCAGAATCCGCTTTAGCGCACTACAAGCGAGGCAGTGTTTACCTAGAAACCGGAGAACAACAGGCCGCGATCTCAGACTTTACGGCAGCCCTGGCCCTGCAGCCCGATCACGCCCCTTCGTATAAGGGCCGTGGCGATGCGTTTGCAAACTTGGGCGATAGTTTCAGTGCTCTGAGTGATTACACCACAGCCATTGATCTCGATGCCGATTACTGGAGCGCGTATTCTAGCCGTGGGCGTACTTTTTATGAAATAGGCGATTATCAGAACGCTTACGCTGATTTTTCCAGAGTTGTTGCAGCCAATATTCTAGATGCAGACGTGTTCTACTACCGTGGCATTACCAATGCTCTCTTGGGTAATCGACGAGCGGCAACGATAGATCTAGAAAAAGCAGGTAGTTTATACCTGACTAACAATGAAGCTACGCGTTATCGCATTGTGCTAGATGCTTTAAATCAAATTGCCACCGCTAAAATAGCGCCCCCTGTGGAACCTGATGTCATCGAAGCTCAGCCAGCAAACACCCAAACGACTGACACAGAAACCACCGAGATAACAGACTAAACCTGGTCGACCAAACGCTCCGGTTTATCCTATAAGCAGGAGCGTTTGAGACAGGGGTAATGATGCAGCGACTCATTGGCGTTTTAATTTGCATGCTCCTTTGTTTGTGGTCGTACATACCATCGGCTCAGGCATCGGTGCATGTTTACCATGAGCGGCCGGGTCAAACGACGATGAGATCGCAACAAAGCCTGCGCGATCGTACCGATCGATCCTGGCAAACTATTGTATTCAAACGCTATCGTGCTGATGGCTTAGAAGGCGTGTATCTACGTCTAGTTGGGTTTCCTGGCGTCATGGATGTGGATCCTCAAAAGCCGTTAACCATCAACACTGGCACCTCGCTACGATGGCAAGTAACCCCAAAACTAGACCCACCCACACCGGTTCTACCCAGCAACACCAACCAATATGACGTCGCCGATTTCATGGCTGACTTACAAAAAGCCATTCCCTTAACCCTGGTAGTGCCGCTACAGAATAAAACTACTAGCGAAATTATTGTGCCCCCCTATGCCGTTCAAGAATGGCGAGACTTAGCAGCAAAAATCATTGAATAACATCATGAAGGGTCAGTAGCCCTATTCCTCGCCTGCATGGTAAGAGCTACGCACCAGTGGGCCTGAACGCACTTGAGCAAAGCCCAGGTCACGGGCAATTGCCCCCAAATGGTCAAATTCGTCCGGGGTCCAGTAGCGTTGGACAGGTAGATGGTCTAAGGACGGCCGCATATATTGGCCAAGGGTGATGCGATCGCACCCCACAGCCCGTAAATCCTTCATAGCAGTGACCAACTCATCTTCAGTTTCACCATGGCCTAGCATCAACCCAGACTTAGTCGGAATAGAACTATCCAGTTCTTTGACATAGCGCAAGACCGTCAAAGAACGGCGATACTTAGCGCCACGCCGCACCGGATCCTGCAAACGCTCCACCGTCTCCACATTGTGATTAAAACAAGCAGGCTTCGCCGCCACAATCATCCTTAGCCGCTGTTGCTGCTGTTCTACCGCATCGGCACCACCCCAAAAATCTGGAGTAAGCAACTCGATTTGAGTCTCTGGACTGGCGGCACGAATCGCCATCATTGTTGCCACAAACCAGCCTGCCCCCTGATCGGGCAAATCATCCCGTGCGACTGATGTCAGTACAACGTACTTAAGCCCAAGCAATTTGACCGATTCGGCCACTTTTTGAGGCTCAGCAGGGTCTAGGGGCATGGGCGCATGTCCCTTGTCTACCTGACAAAATGCACAAGCACGAGTACAGGTAGGCCCCATCAGCAAAAATGAGGCCGTCTTCTGGGCGTAGCACTCACTGCGGTTAGGGCACCGTCCTTCCTCACAAATCGTATGGATCTGCCGCTGTTTAATGATTTTTTGAACCGTTGATAGTTCACTAGCTCGACCAATCGGTCGTCTTAACCAATCAGGCAGCTTCACAATCTCAGGTCTATTAGCACCGCTGGAACGCATTTGAGATAAACTTTCCATGACACAATCAGCGTGATCTAGAGTAGGCTGGATATCCTCGGCATGACGCGAGCATAGGCACGGTGGTGACCTGATAGCAGCGTTCTATAGCCTTTTTGATCCTATATGATTCTTAGAAACTCATCAGGGTCAAACTCACCACTGTTGACGACCTGAGCAACAGTGCCTTACATGTTACTGAATTAGAGCCCCATCAGTAACACCCCTTTTACCTAAACTGTAGCCATCTATTATTAGGAGTCAGTCGTGGCAGCAAGTCATAAGATTTTAGTTATCGATGATAGCCGAGTCATCCGCATGCGCGTACGGGATATGTTGCCTCAGGGTAACTTTGAGGTAATTGAAGCCACCGACGGCGTTGAAGGGTTAGATGCTATCCGCAACCAGAGACCCAACCTGATCATGCTTGATTTTTTGCTGCCACGCATGAGTGGGTGGGAAGTGTTTCAAGAGATTCAAGCGTCCCCAGAGCTGCAAAAAATCCCCCTTGTACTGATGTCTGGTCGTCGGGAAGAGGTGACAGAAAAAATTCAAGGGCCCTTTGAATATTTTGAGTTTATTCAGAAACCCTTTGAGCAAAAAGAACTGATTGAAGCCATTAAGGCATCAATGGTGAAGGCACGTAAGGTACGCCCAACCAGCGCCGCGGCTGCCGCACCTGCCGCCGCCGCTGCCAGCGGTGAAAGTGCGGCTGAAATTGCCGCCCTGAAACAACAGGTGGCCACTCTACAGAAGGAAATGGCCACTCTGAAAAATCAGACTGCCAAGATTTTGGCCTTTATCAAGCAAAAGCTACGGTAGTAAAAAGTTAGGGAGCTGCAGAGAATACAGTTCTAGCTTAGGGCAGTGGGCAGTGACCTAAAGGCTGGGCAATAGACAGTAGGTCTTGCAAGGTAGGTCTTGCAGGTAAGCCTGTATTCACACAAAGAATCTTTCTAACTCCACACCTGATTGCCCGTGCGCCCCGCAAGCGCACTGCCCACTGCCGAGCACGCCCCGCGCCTAATAATTTAATTTCCTAACTCAAAGCTTGACGTCCTTCCAAGGCTCTGACAAGGGTCACTTCGTCTGCGTATTCTAAATCACCGCCCATAGGCAAACCAAAGGCGATACGCGTCACTTTCGTAAAAGGCTTAATCAACTGCCCCACATAGAGAGTGGTGGTATCTCCCTCGATGCTTGGGCTGATCGCTAAAATCACTTCAGTAATATCGTCTTTATTCACTCGATGTACGAGTTGGCCAATATTTAACTGCTCTGGGCCGATGCCATCCATCGGTGAAATCAGACCGCCCAGTACATGGTACTTACCCTTAAATTCTCGGGTTCGTTCAATAGCAATCACATCACGGGAATCAGCCACCACACAAATCGTTTGATTCTCTCGCCGTTTTGAACGACAAATATCACAAACTGGATCAGCTGATAGGTGGAAGCAAATTGAGCACTGGCCCACCTGTTGCTTAGCATCGACCAGTGCCTGGGCTAAGGCACGCACTTCAGTTTCAGGCCGCTTTAGAACGTGCAATGCCAGTCGCTGGGCAGTTTTTGGCCCCACTCCTGGCAACCGCTGAAATTCTTCAATTAATTTGGCTAACGGACGCGTATAGATAGGCTTAGCTCCCTATGATTCTGCAGTGGTATCAGTCGCTTCTTCTGCATCAGCAATGTCTTCACTCTGACCGCGCACTGGAGGCAATTTTTCCACTAACCCCATGGTGAAGGCCACATCTGGTAAGTCACCTGTGATGTACTTACCGGGTTCAAAGACACGACCAGGGGTAAAGCACATCTGGCGCAGCTCTACTAGCTCAGTGGCTTCAAACATTGCCCGCGATAGTCGACGTTCTAGAGCCATAGGCCCTCCTTAACTAAAATTCATATGTTGGTACAGCTGTATGTTCTCAACCGTTATTGTCTAGAACATACAGCTCTAATGGAATGAGTCATTGCTATTCGTCAATCTGCCACAGTTCCTGGGTGTAGGCTTCATCTAATATTTTTCTCGGTCGAACAATCACGATAACCTTCCCTAACAGGGGTGTACTGGGTTCTGTATCAAACCAACGGATGGTCAGCTGGCCATCGTCGTCGACCATGAAGTAGCTATCGTCAACCCAGGTTTGCTGTTGGCGATCTACCAGGACTAGTACAATCTCAGAAACATTGCTCTCGGTCTGGGTAGGTAGAGCGTTAAACGGAATCAGGAATGCGATCGCATCTTGCGCCGTCAGCACTACCTGCCACCCCGGCACAGGCACCCAAGCCTGACGTTCAGCTCGCACTATACCAAAGGCACCCTCAGGTTCCATTTTCGGCACAGCCTGAAAATCAGCGGTCGTAATCGGCCACTGTCCTGCCATCGGCACCACATAAGGTACGTCAGTATCTGTCTCAAAGCGAAATAGGGGCAACCGAGGAATCGGCTTAGTCTTAACAACTGCAAAGTCAGTCAATAATCTCTCAATGGCCTCCCGTGCGCCTGAACTGTGGGCAAAGCGCAAACCTAAGGCAATTAAGCGCGACCTCTCTTGTAAATCAGACTTTTGGCGCGCAAAGCTCCAATAAGCAAAAGCAACCGCATCGCCTGGATGATCAGTAAAGCCTACAGGTGGCTCACTGCGGTATGAGTACTCCTTGAGTGCTTTAGCAATATCGCGCACTTGATCAGAATCTAGACCCTGATCATAGATAAACTGCACTGCTTTAGCCCGATCATCCTTAGATAAAATGCGCAGTTCATAAAGCGAGTCACTACCTCGGGCCGTAAAATGCTCTAACGCAGCGTTTGAAACAGCCCCATCCACAATAGACTGATAGACCTGCCCGGCTACGATAATTTGATTTTGCTGAATTGGCTCAAACCCCGTACCCTCAAAAATTACTTGGGCCGACATGCCAGCCTTTTGCAGGGTTTGGCATGCCGTTGCCCAGTCAACCCAATTGCCTTGCTTACGTCGTAATTGCAGGAGCAAAGCTTCCGTGTCCGCCGGAGGTGAATTATGAGCAGGGGTGGTCATTGTAATTGTCAGCCGAAAAGTGTCTTTCGACTTTATCGCGGATAGTTGATGGCAGCACAAGAGTCACTAACTTTTTTTATGCCAGAGCAATGGACAATCGACGATACCTGCCTAGCAATGACAAAAATACCAGAGACCACGTCAGCTTGTAACTACTGAGATCCTAGACTATGTATAAGCAGTGATTCCAAACATCTCCACAAAGCACATAATCATACCTGAAGTCACTGCTTACCCAATAATGTCAGCGGTCTCAACAGTTTAAAACCAGCAAATATTTGCAAAACGATATAAATACAAAGCCAGAGAAATCATTTCCCTCTATAGAAAGAACACTAACAGAAACAACGCGGCAAACACCATTGACACAAAAGACCGATAATCACCATTGTCGTTTTGACCAGCAGCAGCCTTTGAATCGCTACACACAAAGCATTTATAGAGACTAGTATCTACCTCCAGCAAAGATGGATTTGAACACTTTGGACAGAGATACAACGTACAACTCATCTTTGAAGTATTCTCTTTCATTACCCTACACCCAATACACTAAAAGATTTACCACAACAAACTTTTCATTCAGACGAAATGACGTCAACTAACAACGTATGGCCTTGAAGGCCTACCACATAAACTTGTTGCCCTGGATAAATCGTCATATCGCTATTAGCCAGCGCAAACCACCACCAGTTATCATCTAACCTTACAACTCCTTTCTTGAAGGCAGTGATTTTGGTATAAACCACACCAGCCCCCTCTAAACAAACATCCGTGGGCAAAAAACATGGTTCTAGATACTCATGAAAGTCACCAGTGACATGGAACTTCCCAAGCATAGGTAGTACTAAAAACTCTCGATGTGGACAGATAGCATCACCACACCAATATCGTTCTATTAAATGAGTCATATTCTGAGCCAGTTCAGGTTAATAAACGCAGCGAAATAACTCTTCTAGCCAGTTAAAAAGTCACTACAGGATATGAGTAATTCCAATCATTAGCCGCATGAATCCATGCTTTGGCCTTACTCAACAATAGTGAATCAACTTATTAGGAACTCAATTGATATCAAGCATTACATATTTATAGCTGACATACTTGTTGACTTTATGCTTACATTCACTGATGTCAGTTGACATACATCCGCAACATCCTCTACCAAACGCTGAATTGCATAAAATTGCATCCAAATTATCAGAGCAAATTGCGTAGCAGAAATATCCAGCCATAACCGAAAGCTTATTGCAAGATTTTTCAACTATTTTTTCGAATAGTAGTCACGCTCAATTTCAGATAATGTTATGCCAACTAAATATGGTGTTATAACGGATGTGAGTCACCCAAGTTCCTGAACATGCCCTCTATCCCTCTCGAATATCTTGAGACAGTCGCTACACAAAAAGGTCTCAGTCCATTTCAGAAAGAAGCATTTGTAGCACGCCTCACAAATATTGACCTAACGGACTTAGTAATTGCCAAGGAATTAAACATATCACGAGATCGATATAGTTCTCGTATGACACAGGTCTACAAAAAATTCAATTTACCCACTGGGAAAGCCCCTGGCAAGTCAAAAACGTTGTTCTTCAGAGTACTTGACATGTACGAGAGGGACAATCCGAGCAATAAAGAAGTTTCTAAAATTGTTCACAACGCAATAGAAGATTTAGTAAAAGATACACAGATAAAAACACGAGAGCTCATTAATGAAAGGTGCGGCTTTATGCAAATCCTTGACATGAGCAAACCCATTGAAGTCGAAGATATTTTCACAGAAGTCAAAATAACGAAACAGATCCCCTCAAAAAGACATGTTGAGTTATCTGAACTTGTCAAAATTGCCCAACAACGTAATGAACCCAATAATCATAAATTTAATACGACTCGACTATTAGAAGAAGAAGTCAAGTTTTCAGGTGTTGACCTTGTAGAAAATTACTCAAGACTTATCTTACTGGGAAGACCTGGGGCAGGAAAAACGACCTTTCTAAAATACATAGCGGTTTTTGTTAATAGATCAGAAGTTTTACCTGGATTTATTTCAGTATACATTTCACTTAAAGATTTTCAGAATCATAGCAATCGAATTACGTTAAGAGAACATATAGAGAACGATTTTCTCAGGTGTAATGTTAATCAAGAAAGTCTAGATAGGTTATTGAGAGAATCAAAAATTATCTTTTTATTTGATGGCTTAGACGAAGTCCGCAAAGAAGAATTCAATTGGGTCAGTCATCAAATAAAAGAAATGTCACAGCTTTACAGCAAAAATAGATTTATCATCACATGCCGTCTAGCGGCTAGTGAGTACAAATTCGAAAATTTTTTAGAAGCTGAAGTTTGTGAATTTACTGAGGATCAAGTACAAATTTTCGTTAATAACTGGTTTGCAAGCAAAAACTCTCATAATAAAGCAGAGAAATTTATACGGCGTGTCAGTTTCGATGAAGAAATTAGTGAGTTAGCAACAAACCCACTACTCCTAACCTTGCTATGTATGGTCTTTGAAGATTCAGAAGATTTCCCTCAAAATCGAGCTGAACTCTACCAAGAAGGATTAGATGTTTTACTGAGGAAATGGGATATCAGTAGAGCTGTCGAAAGACCAGAAACATATAAAAATTTATCTAAAAATAAAAAAGAAGATTTGCTTAGTAAAATAGCCTACGCAACATTTGAAAAGAATGAAGGCTTGTTTAAACAAAAAATGATAGAAAGCGAAATTCGCGATTACATTTATAACTTACCAAGATCTATTCGAGCACCCGAGGATGTTGATCTAGATTGTCATGCAGTTTTAAAATCAATCGTTGCTCAACACGGTCTGATTGTGGAAATAGCTAAGGGGATATACTCCTTTTCCCATAGAACATTCCATGAGTATTTTGTTAGCCTCAAAATAGTAAAAACACTGGATCCCGAAGAACAAAGAAAAGTTCTAGCATCCCTAACTACTCATATCAGCGATCATAGATGGCAAGAGGTATTCTCCCTGGTAGCCTGTATGCTGCCTAATGCAGACTATTTAATTAGATTAATCAAAAATAGAATTGATGAAATGATTGAAGACAATAAAAAAGTTAGTTCCTTCATAGCTTGGTTAAGCAAGAAGTCTTGCTCAATAACTAGCACAAATAAAATATCTAACTTAGCTGCAATTAGTCGAGTTTTCTACTTTAATTTAATTATTAAAGAGCGAAAAAGTAAATGGAAAAAGTTAAGTCATGATTTTATGTTAGATGCAGATCTTATTGCTATTTTAAATTACAGTATGTTGATACAAGATAATATCAACAAAAAAAATCACAACATTAAAAAAGACCATAAATTAATTTTTTCACTCATTAGTCGATGTATTGTAAAGTCATCCAAAGAAGAGTTTAAAGTACAGCTAGCAGAGCTAACGAAAGAGCTTGCTAATGGAAGTGAAAAGCCTAAAAAATGGTGGCATCAAAAAGGAGAACTATGGATTAACAGTTTTCAAGAAACTATTCTAATGCATAGAGATATTGGTCAAAACTGGGATTTCACAGAAAGCGATATAAAAACTCTTAAAGAATATTACGAAGTAAACAAACTGCTTTCTACATGTCTCAATGGCGACTGTTACGTGAGTCGAAAGGTACGTGAAGAAATTAACTTTAATATTCTTCTACCTGTCGATAAATATGAAGGATAAAGATAATCAGTGATTCTAAAAATATCAAGCAAAAAAAATAGCCTCTGACTAGCTGTCAGAGGCTATATGACGTCTACTCTACTGGATTCAACATTGAAAAACTGTGGCCTACATGTGTAGCACAAAAACAGGAGAACGTTGCCGACTACAAACTAAGCAGGGTCTTTTGAAACCTCATTATTCTGAAGCAATGGCCTCCAGAGCAAAATTAGGTGTCAATCGTGATGGTGCTTCAAACTTATGTAGCAAGAGTCGAAGATGTACTGAAATGAGGGAATTGAATAGATGAAACCCTGAGAGGCTAAGGGTAAGGATGGCAAACATGAAAAGGCGTTAGAGGGCGTGCTGACGGTTCGGCAATACCCAGCAAAATAGCGGAGCGAGAATCACCATAGACAAGGCAAAACAGAGGCAAACTTGAAGACCTTGGATTTGAGCTGGTGTCATGGTGAAAGACTCCAAAATAGTGATGGGAAACAACGTGTTTGTTCTATCTATAGAAACGCTGTAAGTGCCATCAATTCCGATATGATTCTTGTGATCTTTAAATGATTTCGGTGTGTTGTTGATCACTATGAATAGCCCGTAAGCCTTAGAAATTTACTCTAGAAATCGAAAAAGCTTCAGGCCATCCCTTGACGGTAGGCTCCCTAGCAAGTGATTATGAATAAAGCATACGGGGCTATAGCTCAGCTGGTAGAGCACCTGCATGGCATGCAGGGGGTCAGCGGTTCGAGCCCGCTTAGCTCCATTTAGCTAATTTTTAGGGACGTTGAATTCAACGTCCCTAAAAATTTATTGGGAATCTAGCGCAATCAGTTCTATATCTTCTAAGTCTTCACCGCTGTCATCATCTTCCATATCTTGCAAGATGGTCTGAAGTAATGGGTCGGCGTAAGCACGTTCGGTATAAATTTTAGGATCCAACGACATTGCCCGACGCAAATGCTCAACGGCCCACGTATCTTCCCCTAAACGGGCATGGCAGCGAGCCTGATTATAAAACGCAAATGGTTGATCGGGCTCAATCGCCAGAGATTTATCGTAGGCCTCAATCGCCTGACTAAAGTTACCCATTTTTTGTAAAGCCCAGCCCATGGCTAACCAGCCTTGATGGTTATAAGCCTGTAGCTTCAAAGATGTCGTAAAACTTTCTATTGCCTCACTCAGCTGATCTAGTTCTAGCAACACCAGACCTCGCAAATGCCAGAAGCGAGATTCACCCGGCTCTAAGGTGACAGATTTTTCTAAGCTCGCCAAGGCATCTTCTAGATACCCTTGGGCTTTGAGGACTGCTGCATGATAACTCCAGGCACTGGCATCATTAGCATCAAGTCGAACGGAATGATTGAGCGCTCGTAAAGCATCATGATAATTTTGTACCTGCAGCAAGGTACGCCCTAGAACCAACCAGACTTTGCTGTCGCCATCGTAGAGTTCTACAGCCTGAGTAAAACTGGCAATAGCCTGATCAGTACGATCAAGTTGAAGCAGGGCTTTGCCACGGTAATACCAAACTTTATAAAAATCAGGTCTTACCTGAATTGCTTGTTCGTAACTCACAACAGCTTCGCCGTATAAGGCTCTTCTATGCAGATTTTTACTTTTGCGATACTGGGCTTTGAAATAAAACGGAGCCTGTTTCAATGCGTGGTCGTAGCATTTAGCAGCTTCGTCTAACGCGTCCAGTTTTTCGAGAACAGCACCATAGTTACACCATACGCGATGTTCTGTGGCCTTCAGAGATAGTGTGTGACGATAGCTTTCAGCGGCTGCTTGGTATTGGCCAACACTGGCTAGTAAATAACTGCGATAGTTCCAAGCCTGGTAATGATATGGGTAGCGTTTGATTACACGATCGCAAATCCTGATCTCTAACCTGTAGCGATTATCCTGCTCATGAGATAGGTAGCTGGCATTGGTAACATCAATAACTTGACCACTCATTATCAGTATCTATGTATTTATACGGCAGAAGCGCACAGGGGTAGTATTACTTAGTTATACAAATCTTAAGGATAGATGCCGGAAAGGTGATTGGGATTGATGTCAATCACAGCGCATAAAAATATAGCTATCAGCTGACATGGAGAATACATTTCTGATGTGGTAGAACATACATTACCCAGGTATCTGCCAATACAGGGTGTGTATACAAGCACACAGGTTCAGGGTCCCCACTTTGAAACAAAATACCGACATAACTCCATACGTAATTCGCAGAAGTTGCCGGAATGTGATCGGGATGCTACGAAAATTATAAGTTAACCAAAGCTTCCTAAGTGACAGACAAAAGCAGCATAATTGTGTCCCACAGATTAATAATGGTGACTTACACAGATATATATTTTGTCTTGACTAAATTACGGACTCCCAGAGCAGATTATTCGATCTGTGGAAAATACAAACAAGCTGTGGAAAACTCTGTGGAAAACCTGTGAAGAATTCTGAAAAAGACGCCAAGTACTTTACGAGCGTTACTGATAAATCGTAAATTTATTAAATTATTTAAAGAGCTGGAAGTACTCAAGATATTGACATCCAAAAATTTTAGCTATCTTTATATTTCAATTAAAATCTGAGTATATAGAGTTAATTGCTCCATATAAGTTATCCACAGGCCTTGATGTCCGTATAGCTGAAAACGGGATTTAGCCTCCGTAAATCTGCCGAAGTAAACCCCGTCTATTAGAACCGCCTACAATCAGCTGGCGCATTAATTTGTAGTGCCACTCATATAAGAAACCTTCACCATGGGCGGCAATATTTCGTAGGTGATTAATTTGATCTAGACTCGCTGCTGCTTGCTTAGCCTTTTGACCAAAGCAAGCGGCCATAGGATGTTCCCATTGTTCAAAAAATTCTACTAGCAGGTCTCGTTCTCGTTCGTTTAAACTATCTGGATGCTTGAGCGTACGATACAGTTGCTTGTCAGGCACAATCTGCTGGTGGGTCAATGCGCCTTGTTTAAAGGTGCGCCATTGAGCTGCTAGTAGGGGCGGTATCATGCCCAGAGTATATTTCTGATTGGACCCTAATTCAATGCCGCCAATGGCTGATAACCCTTCTAATCGAATAAAGTCATACAGATCAGTAAAAAACGGCTGCAGTACCTCACGCTCTACCACAAAGCTCAGACGAATGCCTGCATCTGAGTAATCTGCAATATCTGGATCTGCCCCATCTGACTGGAGCATATGATAATTGCGATAGGCTGCGCAAAAGTCTTTCTGAGTGTCTGATTGAATACAAAACCAAACGCTATCGCCTACAGCTTCACGGACTTCTTGCTTAATTACCTTGGGATCAGGGGGCGGCATTGTCGCACGCTTAGGTTGGTCTGTCTGCAGTTGCACAATATGAGCTTCTTGGTTTGCGATCGCAGTCTGCTGCTGTTGCAGTGCCGTTTGCAGATCTTGAAATGCTATCTGCTTTTCATCAGACAATTGGGTAATTTTCTCTTCTAAAATTTGAATTTGCTGGTTCAGCGTGGCAATTTGACCATCCTTTTCCTTCAACAATTCATCTTTTTCTGCCAAGAGCTCATCTTTATGAATTAACAAACTCCTTTTTTGCTTGAGCTCCAGCGCATTTAAACCAGACCGCAATAGATTGAAGTAGTAGATATCAGACAAATCCACCACGTCAGGGCTTTCTCCAGGGACATGCAACACACCACGTCGCTGCGTCAGTTGCACCACCAAAACATGGCCTTCGTCATTCCGAATTTGCAGCTCTTGAGCATTTTGTTGGCCAATTGTACTCACGTAGCGACGTTTACCATAGAAAAATTCAGCATGGACCGCCCCGGCTGGCAACGTATCAAACGCCTGTGTCGAGACCTGCACAGAAGACTCTGGCGTCACCACAGGAGACTCTTGCACGTTAGCAGGCGGCTCAAGCTGCGGTAATTCTAACGGCTCTGACGAAGATTTAGACGTCACAGACAGCTGCTCTGCCAACGTCGGCACCTTACTAGAGGTCATATTTGAGATGGTTACAACAGGAGCTTCCTCACGCGCTACCACTGAACTCACATCTTCAGACCAGGGGGGAATAGAACTAGATACCGTCTCAGACTGCGCCAGCTTTACCCCCACCAGCTCTAGTTCAATAGACTGCCGACCTTGCCACTCATTGAGACGAATTTTATAAGCCAAATCTACCTGATGCGGTAGAGGGTGATAATCGGCCCATCGCCAGGCAATGGCTTTAATAGATGTCACATGCCCAGTATCTGGATGGGTATGGGACAACGTCAGTTTCAAATGTTTGCGATCTTTCCCTACAATCTGTTGCTCAATGACATTGACCATAGGCGTCCAAAATACTGGCTCATTATTTTGAATACCGCAGGGATGCAGAAAATCAATTTGCTCATACAGAGTCAAGGTAATATCTGCCAGATTTGCCTGAACATCTACAGTCACCAACGGCTTTAAATAGTCTGGCTGTAAATGCTGACAAGCAAAATGACTCAGTCGCGACTTCACCTGACGCAGGTTTTTAGCTGAAAACGTAAATCCGCCTGCCGCACGATGCCCGCCGTATTTATCTAAGAGATCATCACAAGCTTGGAGGGCATCAAACACGTTAAATTCTGGAATGCTCCGAGCAGAACCACGAATCTCTTTTTTCTCTTTATCTTCATAGGTACCAATAAAAACAGGCACACCATAGCGGTCCACCAATCGCGAGGCAACAATCCCGATCACTCCATGGTGCCAATCTGGCTGCACAACAACCAATACCCGATCTTGTTGCAAATCTAGTTTGCCCTTGGTCAGTTGTTCTTCACACCAAGCGACTGCCTGAGTTTCAATCAGCTCGCACATACGTTGGCGCAGAGTGTTCGTCTCTTCACATTGCATCGCCCGCTGCAACGCCATGCCCACATCCTCGGTGGTGAGCATATCAATCACAATTTGCGGGTCGGCAATCCGACCGACCGCATTGATTCTAGGACCTAAGCGAAAGCCAATGGCCTCAGGTTTTAAGGCTTTTTTGCCCTGGTCTAACCCTGCCACTTCAATCAGCGCTTGAATGCCTGGAATACGAGACTTGGGCAATAGCTGCAAACCCCGACGTACCCAACGACGATTCACACCAACTAAGGGCGCAAGATCAGCAATGGTGCCCAACGTAAATAGCTCTAAAGATGATGCTGTGAGATCTTGGGTGCGATTTAATGCCTGGGCTAGACAAACAGCAAGAATATATGCGACGCCCACACCGGCCACACCATAGTAAGGAGATGTGGTTGACAACAATTTAGGGTTTAAGATCGCCTGGGCTGGAGGCAGTTGTTCTGGAAGGTCGTGATGGTCGGTAATAATGACGGTCAGACCTAGCTCAACGGCATGGGCGATAGGCTCATAGGCAGCAATGCCATTATCTACAGTGAGAATTAACTTCACACCCTCGGCATGGAAATCATCGACAATACGACTGTTAATGCCATAGCCTTCTTGCATTCGGCTGGGAATCGCAGATTGGGCGTCGGCCCCTAAATGCCACAGTGCCCTGAGCAGCAGAGCAGTGCTGGTCATACCATCGGCATCATAGTCACCACAGATAGCAATTTTGTGTCCTTGCTCAATGGCTGTCGCTAATAAATCTACACTGCGGAGTAAATCAGGAAACTCATCCAGGGGTGACGGCAGCTGCTGAGTCTCAGGGTCAAGATATAGCCATGCCTGTTCTGGGGTTTGCACCCCCCGATTGATCAAAACCTGGGCTAATAGGGGCGATAGCTGCGTCACCGTCGCCATCCGTTGTGCCTGCTGTACCTGAGGCGGAAAAACCTGCCACCGCTGTTGGGGAAATTTCGCAGCGGCAGATTCTGGAGTAACAGTGGACGTGTTAGCAGGGTCGGTCAAGGAAATGGATGCGATACGGAAAAGAAATTAGTCCCAGGGTAAGACAAATATCAGAAATAGCAAGTCGTACTAGTCTTGAATCTAGTATTTGGTTTATGGCCGGTCCCTCATACCATCCTCTTAGGAGAGGCAATCTACCCGGCCTATGCAGGCCACCCACCCGGTAAGGGATAAGCTCAGGCAAAACACTGGAAACGGCAAGCACTTACCTTAGATTATGCCCTTACTATATAGTGCATTTGATCTAATGATAATCCGTGATTATCGGCCAACTAATTTTGCTGGTGTGGGTCGTGCTTTTTGAGTTTCTCCATACAGTCGATAGGTATTGGCTCGACGGGTTTCGCTATCATCAATCGCAAGACGCTCTACATAGTTGACCTTCATTTCTTCGAGGAAGTCATTAAGTAACTCTTGCAACTCTGTTAGGGTATTGCCTTGCTGCAATTCATCGCGTAAATGCTGGCCAAAGCTCTCGATCACCTTACCCATGAGATCAGCTCCTTGATCGTCAGCCAGGGCCTGTTTGAGACTGCCGTAAATATTTTTAGAGACCTCTGCCGAAATCTGCTGTGTAATTTGCCCTGAAATATTAGTGAACCCTGGCAAAATCTTAAGACCTTGATAGGCCGGAGCCTGGGATATTGCCCCTGTGACCGTATGGCTAAGAACCGCATCAATTTCAGGTTTAATTTCAGGCAACACCTTGTTGACCACAATGTCAGACAAACGCTGGGTAATCGTTTTCACCTCATCCACATCGTTGAGATCAATGTAGTTTTCTTGCCCAGCAGTCAACTCAAACAACCAACGGCTCATCTGTCCCGCTTTAATCATGTTTTGTGTCTGGTCAATCAACCGTAGAAAGACAACTTCAGTCAGTTCAACAGCAAACTGACTAATCAAAATCCGGTTAATACGCCCTTGAATAGGATCCAGATGGGACAATTCAGCCTGATTGGAGCGGATCACTACGGGAATAATTCGCAGCCAGCGCCAGAAAGGCAAAAACAGTGGCACGTCATAAATGCGCCACAGCATGGCATCAAACCAGGTGGTGTTTTCATGGCGACGCTTGAGAAAGTAAGTGCGTAGCAGAAACTCAAACCCAAAGAGGGCGATAAATGGCAGATCGATAATCCAAAAGCGATCGGTCGGTAAGCCGTTAAAGCCAATGCCTCGCCAGTAGTTGGTTTCGATGCGTGGTCGAATTTGAGCGTCGAAGAACTCTAATTCGTCTGACCAGCCTTTTTCTAAATACTCTTGGGTCCAGAAGGTGCGAAATGCGTCTTTAGAGGAGTTTTCTTGCTCGGTGCGATCGCGCATCGATTTTTTAATCCGCTCCAGGGTGCCAGACTTATTGGCAACAGCAAACGGATCTTCATCAATCAGATCTACGCTGCTTCGTCGCAGGTTCGCTAGCTGCCGCTTCGCATTGGGTGCATCTAGCCCTTCTGTTTCGAGGGTTTCTTGCAGGCCATCAACTTCGTTGAGATAGGCAACGGTGACTCGGTTTTCTTCAATGCCTTTGAAGATTTGGCCATACCAGGCGGTTGGTGTTGGCAGCAGCTTAAAGTAAAGGTCACGAAAGCGGATATAGCTGAGGTCGAAAAGAACGAGGATGAGGTTGGCGGTTGCGATCGCAACCATTAACCGCTCAAACCACAGCTGAAAAGTACGACGACGGGCAGATCGAGAAAAAGCCATAGCGGGGGCACACAGCACACATAGACCTAGCCTAGCGGTCTATCGCAGCAAGGATGCGTAACCCACGATAGACTTAAACATGTAACGAAACATTCCTTAACAAATAGCCTGACAGCCTTCGTCCACCCTGTAGGGGCATTGCATGCAACGCCCCTACAGGGTTATCGGCACCGCCCCTACGGTATCAATTCTGGAATTCTATCAATTGCTCAAAACCAATCTAACCATGACCATCGCAGCTACACCCGATATCGGCAATACTTGGACTTGGCGCGACTATACCGTCTACTATGTCCGCGCGGGTGAGCCCCGCACCGATCGGCCACCGCTGCTGTTAGTCCATGGGTTTGGGGCATCCACCGACCATTGGACCAAGAATATTGCCGAGCTACAGCAGGACTTTGAGGTGTGGGCCATCGACCTGATCGGCTTTGGCCGCTCGTCTAAGCCATCGAGCGGCTATAGCTCTGACCTATGGCGCGACCAGCTAAGCGATTTTATCGAGCAGATTGTTGGCCGTCCAGCGGTGATTGCGGGTAACTCCATCGGTGGTTATAGCTGTTTGTTTACGGCGGCGACTCGGCCTCGATGGGTGAAGGGTGCGGTGTTATTGAATGGGGTGGGCTCATTTAAGGATCAGATGCCTGCTAAAGAAGCCAGTCTACTTAAAAAAGCGATTGGCAATACGATTAAAAATATTATTCTCAGTCCAGTGCCTAGCTGGTTTGTTTTCCAGTTTGTAAAAAAGAAGTCTTATATTCGCAAAACGCTCAAGCAGGTCTACGTAAACCAGGATGCGGTGACTGAGGAGCTGATTGAGAATATTTATCGTCCGGCGACTGAGCCAGAGGCTCCGGCTGCGTTTGCGGCTTTATTTAAGGCTCC
>JAHQVZ010000288.1 GCA_019634055.1 Leptolyngbyaceae cyanobacterium MAG.088 | reverse complement strand
CCCTAAAAGCCTTAAGGTACAACGACTAACCTGACGCGAAAATGCTCCAATGCATTAGGCCATTGGCTATACCACAGACAAAACTTGATTGAACATAGAAAATCTTGCTTTGAGATTTTGTCGTCTCAATCTGACTGCGCTTTTGGTCTATGGATTCTGATAGAAAAACGCAAATTGGCTCAGGTTACTACGCCACTTGACGGAGTCGTAAATCCGTCATCTCTGTAAAAACCACTAACCTTAGAACCATGAGCTTTCCCAATCTCTCATTGTTTTTACTGACACATCATAGTTCTATTCGTCCTAGCTTTTAATTCCTAAATTTGCTTGGCACGTCGACTGTTGAGGTCGATGAGTTATCTGGCTTTTAAAAAAAACGCTGAAATTTAAAGTTGTTGTAGACTGCACAATGCTTGTTTTTCAATATCTTTACGGAGCTTGGATGTGTCAAAAGTTGCGTGAGAATGGTGACGACCCTCTATAAAAGACTTTCTATACTCGTAAGCGAGAGATAAGAAAGGGAGATGAAAACTCTAACAATTCTCTTTTTAGAGTTGTTATCTCTCTGGAAGTTGACACTTTCTTCTCTTGTCATTGGCTTAAACTCTGGGCTTGTGCTCAAGCCCAGAATTCTTGAGAATCATTTATTGACTGTTGGAGTATTTCATTTATGTCTATGCGTCGTTTTGCCCTGATCACTGGTTTGGTAGCAGGTACCCTAGCATTTGGTGGTACTGCTGCATTTGCTGACACTGTTACCCTCGATGGCACTGTTGCCCCCCACAGTACTGTCGCGTCTACTCGTACTACTGGCGCTAACTCCGCTGCTGAACTTCCTCTTTATGGTGAAGGCACAGCTAATGCTAACACTATTATTCAAGTAGCTAATATCGCATTAACCTCGAACAACACCCAGGGTATTGAGCTAACAGCCTCCAGTGATGGCACCCTGACCAGTGCAAATGGTGGTTCACTGAACTATCAGTTATTGCTTGTTGATGATGGCGCAGCACAACCCGCAGATACTGCCTTTTCTGGTTCATCATCTGTTGTGAATGTTACTGATGACTTTGTCAATAATGTAGCTGCTCAAGATTTATACATTGAGTACGATGCTCCGGCGTACCTGGATCCTGGTGCCTATACCGATGACATCACTGTGACTATCAGCAACGACGAACTCTAAGTCCATTCTGGATACGTTCTAAATATCATTGATGGAGGTGGAGCTTGTCGTGAGCCGAACGGGATGCTTAATTGTAGGACTCTGGAGTGTATGTGTGCTGCCTGCCTGGGCAGCACCTACATTGACCACTACATCCACGACCAACGCTGGGCTGCTTGATCTAGATGGGGAAGGCAACGCCTCGACCCACGTGGTTAAAGTCGCTGACATCGAGATTTCAACTGATGCTGGTTCGGGGGTAACTCTGACTATTTCCTCAGGAGATATCGATCGCGTCGGTGGTCAAGCCATATCATTTCAGGTGACTACAGTTGCCGACAATGCTTCACCTCCAAGCAGTGGAGATTTTTCAACACCTTCAGGGAACGATTACACATATGCAACCGGTTCTGCCGGAACTGAAAACAGAGATGTGTACATTCGCTACACGCCCCTTACATTTCAAGACCCCGGCAATTATACCGGCTCCATTGACCTTTCTGTTAGTGATAATTAGCAGTGATCAGATCTCTCTCTTCCGTTCTAACTTTAACTGCTGTTCTGTTGTTTGGCAGCATGCCTACAACATTGGCATTGCAATTCAATCCTCTATCTCAGGTATTTGCTCCAATCGGCTCAGACTCTACCCAATCCTATGAGGTTGTTAACGATACTGATGAGCCTATTGCTGTTGAAGTATCCATGGTATCTACTGAGATAAACCTTACAGGCGAAGAAAACTTTACCCCTGCTGAGGATGATTTTTTAATCTATCCCCCACAAATGATCCTTGCGCCCGATGAAGTTCAAACGGTGCGAGTTACCTGGCTGGGTGATCCAGCCCCAGCTCAAGAGTTAACCTATCGCCTAATCGCAGAACAGTTACCCATAAACTTATTAGATCCTGAGGCAGAAGTTCCCAACCGAACACGTGGAGAAATTAAGCTTAATTTCCGCTACATAACAACTGTGTTTATTCGTCCTCCTGGGGTCGTGTCTGACGTGAGTCTGGTATCGGTAGAGCCAGCGGTAGTCGATTCCGGCGAGACTAAGCTACTAGTTACCTTTGCAAATCACGGGAATGGCAATGCTCGGTTAAATGACTGGCAGTTGGAGTTGGTCGGGCAGGGGCAGACGGTGCAATTGACGCCTGATCTAGCCAGAGAGATACGCGGCCGAGTGGTGCTAGCTGGTCAACAGCGTCAGTTTGAGCTTGCCTGGCCAGAAGGGTTGCCGGTTGGTAATGTAACAGCCACTTTCCAAGTTATCCCCTAGTTGTTTAATTAAATGGTACTAGAATGCTTCCGCTTGTATTTGTTGCTCACAACGCAATTCCTGTAGACGCAAGCTCTATAGTCGAAGCAGCTAATACAGACTTTTCTGAACGATTAGCTCAAGAAGGCCCTGATCAGGAACAGTTTTCATCAATTATTACTCTACATCAGGAACAGCTTTTATCAGAAATAGCTCCCCAAGAGCCAACTGTTACCTTTTCTTCTCGGGCAAATTCTTTCTCTTCTAGACAAGAACATCCTGGTTTAGATGATACTGTTGGTGAATTGTTTGACAGTCAGGCAGCAGGTACTTTAAATTCTCCAGTTCAAAAGTCAGAGGATATTCATTTACAGGAAATTAGGCAGTTAGAACAAGTTGTTGAACAATCCCATCGTACTAACTCTGCTCAAATAGAAGGCCTAACTCCACACAGTCAGGTTTCTCCAAGGTTTTCCAGGTCAGAAAATGTATCAGTAGAAGCAATGCAGGTGCAAGATATTGCAGTTGGGTCGCAACAGTTGTCTACGTTGCCTGATGAAAATCTAAGTCTTTCGGTTGGGGAAGCTGACGAGACTTTAACGATAGATAGCGTACAGATACTCTCACAAACCCTGGGCCAAGAGTCAGAGACTTCTGACCTCGATGAAGCTAAGTTGTTTGAACAAGTTTTTGGACAACCCAATAGCGACATTGCTAGTCAGATAGAAGTTCCCCTTGTTCTCAATGGCGCTTCCTACGGAAATGTTCTAGTTTATCCCCACAGCGAAGTTGCCCGTGTGACGATGGCCGCAAATACGTTTTTATCGTTAGCTCATGATAGTTTAAACGAGACTGTGCAGAGCAATTTGCAATCCGCCATTACCTCAGATGGCCAACTAAGTTTAGCCGTATTACAGGCCGAGGGGATAGACGCTAACTTTGATCGACGTCGGTTGAGACTTTATGTTGATGTTCCTCCTAATCTCAGACTCACGGCCATTAACAGCATTGATGAATCTTCGAGGCCACCGAGTGAGTCTGATTTAACCTTGCCGGGGCAGCTAAGTGGGTATCTCAACTTAAGAGGGACCCAAACCCTTGACTGGGCTAGTGAACAGTCAAAGTTAAAACCACTAGGGTTACAGTTTAATGGGGCCGTCAACTGGCAGGGCTGGGTGTTAGAAGCCAATGGCCAGGCCACCTTAGGTCAATCCTGGCAGTTAGGTCAGCTTAGCGTAGTGCGCGATGCACCGGACCAGGCGATTCGCTACACAATCGGTGACTTATCAGTGCCTACCGTAGGCTACCAGGCTGGTCCACCCCTATTTGGGCTTTCCGTTGCTCGTAATTTTTCGCTTCAGCCATTTCGGGTGGCACGACCCACCAGCAACTACAGTTTTTTTCTAGAACGTACCTCAACAGTTGACGTATTTATCAATGATGAGTTGACATCGACCTTGCGTCTTGAAGCAGGCCCCCAAGATATTCGCGACTTACCTCTAAAGACGGGCATTAATGAGATTCGCTTAGAAATTAAAGATGACTTAGGACAGACAGAGACTCTTGAATTTTCTACTGGCGTAGCGGGTGAACTATTAGCTGAAGGTGTACATCAGTTTGCCTACAATATTGGCGTTCCTACAATAGCACGACAGCCCTTAAAATCCTATGATTTCGCTCGACCCACATTATCACTGTTTCACCGAGTAGGCCTGACTTCAAATTTGACCCTGGGTGGTTATCTACAGGGAGACTTTACCCAGCAAATGGTTGGTATAGATGGAACCTGGGCCACCACCGTCGGTAATATTGGCTGGGATATGGCCGCTAGTAACCATGCTGATTATAGTGTGGATATGGCAGCCAAGCTGTTTTACGAATGGATAGAGCCATCTAGTGAGTCTTCTCAAAATCGGCAGTTACGAGCGGCCTTAGAATACCGTGGTGAAAATTTCTCAGTTTTAGGTGAAGATTCTCCTCAGAACTCCACGGCTCTCAATCTATCGGTCGCATATCAACAGGTGCTTTTTGAGAATATTCAAGCCAGGCTCAATGGGCAGTATCAACTCAACCGTGAAGGCAGTAATGCTTATGGTATTGGAATAAATTTATCTCGGCCATTGGGTCAAGGAATGAATATCAACGTAGGCTATCAATACGGCCAAAGCTCATCTCACGAAACAAACCAGCGATTTAGTGTAGGGTTGAGTGGGACGCTACCGTTTGCCGGTCAACGATTTAATACCCGTACAGAACTCAACAATACCCTGGAGCCCAGCAACTCATTAACCTGGAGTTATTCTCCAAATCACACCCTGGGTACTGTTGCCCCCAGTCTTACCCTGATTCAATCACCAACAAATTACGGCTTGAATGGCCGTTTGCAGTACCAGGGCCATCGTAGTATGTTCGGTCTTAACCATGAGGTTACTCTACCCCGTGAGACGAACGACTCGATTGCAAATAGCTCTACCATAACTTGGGGTACAGCCATTGCATTCGTAGATGGTGTATGGGGCTGGTCTCGCCCTATTGACAACAGTTTTGTGCTGGTCACTCGCCAAGGCAGTGCCGAAGGAGAAATTGTGCGAGTAAATCCTACATCATCTGGAGATATGGCTCAGGCAAATGGTTCAGGCCCTGCGGTTCTTTCCGTTGCTCCCTACAGTTTAAATCAGCTATCCTTGGATGCCCCTGACCTAAAACTGGGTCAAGACTTAGGTCAAACAAGTCATCAACTCTTGCCCTCCTATCGTAGTGGCACACTGATCAGAACAGGAACTGAAGCAACCGTCTTGATGCGTGGTGTATTAGTTAATGAAAGACAAGACCCCCTTACTCTTCAGCAAGGTTGGATAGAGTCTTTATCAGATTCTAGTTGGCCCACTGTTGAGTTCTTTACTAATCGCACTGGTCGTTTTGTTGCAGCAGGGTTAAGGCCTGGTCTCTATAGACTACACCTATCTGAAAATGACTTAGATTTTCTGGAGTTTGAAATCCTTGAGCAACAGCAAGGCATCTTCAATATAGGTACGCTACAGCTTTCTGAGGCTAAATAATCTGCTCAAAGCATGATTTATAGCAAAACGGTCGGTTTGACTGGCTGGCAATACTATAACAGCCTGCGATGAGCCTCATTTTGATGCTACGATTGAACGCTGTTAGCCTTTCTCCAAGAATGCTATGGGCAATGCTGGGCACCGAGTGAATCTGTTACAGGGGGAAGAACTTCTGCTCATAGATCGAGCGGTCTATGTGCCTGAATATGAGGCTTTGCTATTATCAGATGTACATTTGGGTAAAGCTGAAACATTCCAGATGGCTGGGATTCCTGTGGCACAACAGGTCAATGGTGAAACGTTGGAGCGGTTGCGATCGCACTGTCAACAAATGCAGCCTCAACAAATTTTTGTTCTAGGCGATCTATTTCACTCCCGTCAGGGACTGGTTGTCGAAGTTGAAGCTGCCTGGTCGAAATTCTTGAAAGATATGGATGCCAGAGTTACTTTGGTGGTGGGTAATCATGATCGAGCTGTTTCGTGGCCTGATTTTAATATGGCCTACAGTAACAACCCAATTTCGCTGGGTAAGCTATTACTTAGCCATGAACCTGTTAGCCCAGATAGCCTACCCAAAGGTTCTTTAAACATCTGTGGCCATGTGCACCCGGTCGTACGGCTACAATCTGCTGTCGATAACCTAAGGCTGCCATGCTTTTACCATGAGCATCATTTCCAGAGATTAACACTACCCTCATTTGGTTCATTTACTGGAGGATATGAAGTGTCTGTTGGCCAAGGTCAAACCGCTTATCTAGTTGTTGAGGGATGTCTAATGATATTAGATTCTCCATTTTGATATTAATGTGTGTGAGTATGCTCTCTTTATATCTAAAGCAATATGCTTGAAATAGCAGCAATATCTAAATTAGAACGCATCTGATTTTCCTATAGACTTGTTAGAGCGTCTTTAAACTCTGCAAATATTGTAGTTATTTCATCAGTATAACTAGGGGCTACAAATTCTTTTTTTCGACTTGCTTGTTCTAACGTTTGGCATATAGTTTGCAGGTTTACTCCACCTAACGCTGCACTACTAGACTTTAAGGCATGAGCATTCTGTTCTAATTTTTCATGGTCATTGGTTTGAATAGCCACTACAATTTTGGCAACTAAATCGGATGCCTCGGTTAGAAAAAGCTGCTTTAAATTTGAAAATGCATCAGACTCTAAACCACCTAAGGCTGTTAAGGTTTGTTCCAGCATAGTTCTATCTAAAGTAGAGCTATGCTGAGATGATTCTAGAGGTTGTACCTGTTTTAAGGCAGTAACTAAGTCTGGTACGTGAATGGGTTTACTGACATAATTGTTCATGCCTGAGGCTATACATAGATCCCGGTCCCCCTTCATGGCGCTAGCCGTTAAGGCAACAATATGAGGGCGTTCTGATACAGCCCACTGTTTACAAATTTTCTCTGTAGCAGTTAAACCATCCATTTCAGGCATATGGACATCCATCAAAATTACATCGTAAGGTTGTCGTTTTAATGCATCGATAGCTTCGTAGCCATTGCCAACAATATCAGGACGATAACCCAACTTACTCAGCCATTGACGGATAAGTTGTTGATTGACCAGATTATCTTCCGCGACTAATATTCTGAGTGGATGGGTTTGAGCCAGAGTACTATCTAGTTGGGGCTGTTGATCAGACGTGGCCTGTTGTATTTTGATAGGTTGGCCAATAAATACCTGTGCCAGAGCCTCATACAGTTGAGATTGTTTGATCGGTTTGTTTAGAAAAGCGCTGAAGTTAGCCTCTTCCAGTGCTTCAGCACTCATCTCAGGTCTACCCAGGGAAGTTAGCATGACCAAGGGTAGATGTGTTCCATAGGGCTGAGCACGAATTTTATGGGCCAAGGTCAGGCCATCGACTTCTGGCATTTGCATATCGAGAATAGCTATGTCAAAAGAAGAGTGACAACTTAAGATACCTAATGCTTCATACGCCGACTGGGCCGTGATGGGTTGCATTTTCCAGGACTTAGCTTGAAGCGTCAAAATCTCACGGTTCGTAGCATTATCATCTACAATCAATACCCGCTTGTCTTTAAGTTGATAGGCTATATTAGAAATCTGTTCACTGTCTAAAGTAGGTAGGGCTTCGGCGACTATCGAAAATGAGAAACACGACCCTTGACCAACAACACTGGTGACAGTCATGTTACCGCCCATGAGTTCACAGAGCTGTTTACTGATGGTTAATCCTAACCCTGTGCCACCATATTTACGAGTGGTGGACGTGTCAACTTGGCTAAATGATTTAAATAGCCGATCCATCTTATCGGCAGGAATGCCGATTCCTGTGTCTTGAATGTCAAAATGAACGGAGACATAGGATTTTTCAGCCGTTTCATGTTCAATGTCATTAGCTACAGCCTTTTGTATAGAAGACTCTTGTTGTGGTATTGTGCGAACTTTAACTAATACTTCGCCCTCATGGGTGAACTTAACTGCATTTCCAATCAGATTAACCAAAATTTGCCGTAAGCGAGTGACATCGCCTACCAGTCGATTAGGTGTGGAGGGTTCGATAATATAGGCAAGTTCCAGACCCTTTTCAGCTGCTTTAGTTGCCAATAGATCGAGGGATTCTTCAATGCAGGTACGTAGTTCAAAGGGACATTCTTCTAAGTCTAGTTTGCCAGATTCAATTTTAGAAAAGTCAAGAATATCGTTGATGATAGTTATCAACGAATTACAACAGTTCCAAATTGTTTCTGAAAAATTCCGCTGCTTTTGAGTTAAGTCAGTATCGAGTAGCAGTCCAGACATCCCGAGAATTCCGTTCATGGGAGTACGGATTTCATGACTCATGTTGGCCAAAAAATTGCTTTTGGATTCTGCAGCGGCAAGGGCTTCGTCTCGTGCGATCGCAATTTCTTGCTCTCGCCGTTCTAACATTTTTATTTCCAGATCTTTCAGCTGGGTCACATGTTCTGATGTCCGCTGCAACATGATGTTAAAAGCGGTCATTACCTCTCCTAGTTCATCTTTACGCTTTACGGATAAAGAGTAGAAAGAGGTTTTCTGTTTTGGGTCTATTCCCTGTTCAGCTGCTAGCAATAGATCATCCCGGAGGCGTAAAATTGGTTGAATTACTGCCGGACCCAATGCCAACATAGTGGCGACCGTCACAAAACAACAAATTACTAGCACAAAAAAGACCATGCGCCAGAAGTAGTCTATGACCTCCGGCTGGATGTTAGAGGCATCGAGTCTAGCAATAACGACGTATTCATCCCCGAGACTATCGGCAGGCCATGCTACATCATATCTTTGCCCATCGACACTACGTTGATGCCGTAGACTATTTGATTCTGATTGATTAAAGGCTAACGCAGGTGTCTCGCCAACCTGATTAAGGATTTGACCATTGAGATCATAGAGAATGGCCCCTTTGATTAGAGGGGCCAGAGCAAGGTGCTCTTGAAAACCTGGTAAGGTTTGCTTCTCACTACTAGCGTTGTTAATACTTGCCCAGGAATAGATAGAAACAAGACCTGTCTCTTCAAGTTGTTGTAGCAGATCTCTTTCTTTTTTCTGCCAAGATGGAATAACAATAAGTGCTTCTATCAAGACAATGCTACTAAAGACCCATAAAGCAATATGACGCGAAAGCCTTGCCTTGAAGGGGCTAAGCAGTTTCTGGAAAAGAGATAACATCGCTAAGTATACAGCTAGGAGGATTCTCCAAAGTTAAGTTAGGTAAGATTGCACCCTTTTAATTGCCATTTAGAAGGCTGATTCTATTGCTTATCTTCCATAAAGATAAAAGCTCTGAATATGTCAGACTTCGTCAAGCAGCTAAAACCTTGGACTCAAATTCCTGTTGGTCTATAAAGGTTTTAAAGACTCGATCCATTTTTGTGAGTTCAAATATCATCTTGACTTGTTCTGTTAGCCCACAAAGATAAATTTGCTTTCCCTTGGCGCGAACAATTTTTAGCATGGCGACCATTGCACCAATGCCAGTGCTGTTCATAAATGTTACCTGCTTCATGTCTAGCAGAACAATATCAGTGCCCTGGTGTAATAAGTCTGATACTTGGATTTTGAGTTCGTTCGTCGTAGCACCATCTAGGATGCCTGCAGGTTCAAGTTTCTTTAAGTTAGTCGTCATGAGAATCTCCTAAGTCGTCACAGTGATTTGTTTGTAATTGATATGGTTGAGATTTTGGTGTTGTTGATCACAGAATGCACTATTTCAAAAATACCCAATGATACCTTTGAAGAAACTATGATGGAAGCCGCAACATTAAGAAGCTAATGGATTACGAAACTTTTTCAGGTTGCCAATAGGCTGCCCGAATGACGACCCATAGTAACGCTAAGTGATAACAACTCCATCCAACATTAACAACGTATATCAAGGGATTTGGCCAGTGCCCCAATATTAATTGGATTAGCCCCCAAATCATACCTGCAATAGTAAGGCCAAAAACAATTAACTGGATGCGTACAAGTCCCCAAAATACCCCAGATTGTCGTTGCTTGGGAGTAACCTTAAATGAGACTTTTTTGTTAGTTATGACACTCCAGACAGCCTGGATTTGCAATGGGAAAAGAGCAATGGCATATTGTTCATTTCGCCATATTTCTTTTTTGGGAATTTCCCATGCTGCTGCTAGTAGGTTAAGACGGTTGATTGCATATGTAGGTATGAAATGTAACATAAATGCTGGACCGTAGCTGCTAACAGGGCTTAGACCTGTGAAGAATGAAATAATTGGACAGGCCAGAAAGATGATGACAAAGAAGCCTGCAAAATAGCTGTACATTGTCTGGAAATACTGCATCCGTTGCCAGAATGTTAAACCTGACTTGAAGAGAGGATTGTCTCGTACTAACACCTGTATGGTTCCTTGAGCCCAGCGTAGTTTTTGAGTCAGAGTTGAGCTGAGATCATCTGGTGCAAGACCCTCTGCTAAAATTTCATGATGATAAACAGACTGCCAGCCAGCTGAGTGAAGACGCATTGCCGTGTTCATATCTTCCGTAATGCTGATGCTAGAGACTCCACCAATTAGGTCAAATTCGTCTAATCGGCTTTCATCGACTGCAAAATCGTCGGCAAAGTGCTGTAAGCCCATGCTTACCAATGCCTCTCGCCGTAAGATTGCATTGGTGCCGGTATAAAATGCAGAATTCATACCATCCTTCGCTTGTTGAATCGGCCCATAGAAAAAGTGGGCGTCATGGCCAAACGGATCACCTTTAGGAAGATTGTAAAATGCTTGAGGTGTTTGTACAAAGGCTACTTTATTTAGTTCGTAGCGACCTTGGTCTAAATTAAATCGGAAAAAATTAGGCAGTACGCGCTGTAGAAAATGTGGCTTAGGAATGTGGTCGGCATCTAACGTGACAATAAAGTCCCCCTGGGTTTCGCCACAGAAAATTGCATGGTTAATGTTACCTGCCTTAGCATGGTGTGGGCGGTCTTTAGGCTTGTGTCGAGCAATATAGCGACAGCGTGCTAAATCACTCAATGCAAACGTTTTTTTGTCAATTTGTGCTTCTAATTCGCGAACCTCAGCCTCAAGTGTGGATGTGGTATTGGTATATTCTGGCTGAGTTAACAAGAGTAATTGTCGTGTACTTTGTAAATGCCCTTGGCTTTGCCAGTATTGATGATTTTGTATAGAGTCTTGCGGGATAAATTGCTTGATCATGATCAGACAGTTACGACCACTTGGCTCACGTACATAAGCTAAGTGATCTGCAAGCTGTTTCAAAATGCTAATTCCTCTTCCCCGTTCAGCATTTTGATCGATTTCATCTGGTAGCTTGTGTAAATGCTTCTCAAAATCAAAGGGGGTACCTTGGTCCCAAATTCGAATGATAATGTTGCAATTTAGAATGACAATCTCTAAGTCAATAGGGGTGTCTGGAGATAACTGTTTATGGGCATGGCTAACTACGTTATCAAACCCCTCACCTAATAAGGTTTGAGCTGCAAACCAATCCTTGTTAGGAATCATAGGCTGCTTCATTGTGTTAAACCAGGCCATGAGTGATTCCAGTTCACTGAAATCAGTTTTTATTTGAATCTTTTGACGACTTAGGCTTTCTTCAATTGACTCTAAATCTTGTTGTAAATATTGTATTTGTTCTAGGCGGCTACTTAAGTAATAACGTTCAGCCTCTATTTGTTCGGCGGCAAGTTGCAACTTAGGTGATTGCAGATCTTGTATGCAAAGTTGTTCTGCCATAGCCCGCATGTCTGGAGAATTTCCGTCATCCAGTATGTAAATTCGGAGCTTATTGGCAGGATAATCCATTGCTAGCGCTGCCTGTGCTGTTTCTTGAACGATCTCAACAGGTTCGCTGTAGCAAGTGATAAATATATCAACGGTCGGATAGTCTGGTTTTGGCAATGTTGGAGTAAGCTGAGCCAGGTTTTTAACCTGACGCTCAATCGGCCGCCATAGCCCAACTAAAAATAGGACTCCTCCGACAAACATGTATAGTTCAGCTAATACAAGCGGAACTGAAAACCAGAGGGCATCTATGTTTAGAGATTGGGTTAAGCGCCATTGCAAGTACCATGCGCCAACGATTAGATTCACTAAAACCAAATAACGAAAAAGCAAGGTGCGATCGCGCAGGCGAATTTGAATATTGCCCATTAGTGGTTTCCGGTCGAGTTGACCAATAAAACTGCTCATTATTAATAACAGTGGCTATATAAGTGACCCTAGTTTTCTCAATGCAAATTTGCCCAATATTTGAGTCAGTCCCTGAAGGATTTGAATAATACTGATGCTGATACAGATTATTATTCCTGTTGCGTTAGTAAAGACATCTATTAGAAAGCCTTTTGTGGTAGCACTATAGAGTTTGCCCGTTATCGCTCGTAGGGAAACAATATTACTTAATAGATTTTGGCGATTGCCTTAGTAGTAAAGGTCCAGCGATTTACTACAAGGGGCTGCATGCAAGATTGCATCCTTTAAGGTTAGTTTTTAACATCAGCTGATTAATAGTCCGATGAGTCCAATGAGCGAAGCATTGTAATCGATAGCATATTCATTAGTTGCATAAGACTTTTCATCATCTAAATAACTCAAGATACCTAAGCCTTTTGGGGCGATATTATCTTGGGCATCAGAATTAGGGCCTCCAACGACCAGGCCAGGAATCAGTAAGTTTTTCGCACGGGCAAACAGATGATTGACGTGACGTACGGGACGGGCTCCAATACCTGTCACAAAGGTTTGGTCAAAGGGGTTTCGCCCTAATAGGAAATGAAGTTGATCTAAGGCAGCATTTTTGTAACGCTGTTCCTGCGTAATTTGGTAAGCATAGGCCAAGGTGATGCCCTCTTCAGCTGCCATTTTATTAGAGCCCCAGATAAAGCGATGATTAGCTAAACGGTAACCACTACTGTCTACCCTTGTGAGAATCTCATTGGCTTTTATAAGTAGCTTTTGATCAATGATAGCTTTGGCCTTAGATGATACAGGTTGGCGTTGCTGCAGCCGATAGTCTACTAGGGCTAACGGTGACATATCCTTCCATTCAAATAGAGTATAGGGAATATCTGATAGATGGGACTCTACATACTGTTGATATTGCTGATCTCCGGTTGAAATATAAAGCTCTACTGCCGCCCAGAAGCGGTCATCAATATCGGTTTTGAGGCTTTCTTCTAGATCGATTTCTGAGCCTAAATATTTACCTGAACCGCTATCATCCCCTTCGTACCAATCGACACGCATGGCAGATTGACTCTCTAAGTACTGCCATGCTAAATCTGCCGCAGCTTGATATCTATTTGCTAGGCTAGGGTCAAACGTCTCAAAGAGCCGACTTGCCATCGCCATCGCACCGGCAAATTTGCCTGTCTCGGGTGTGGAAATCCCATAGATATAGCGGGTTTGCATATCCTCGTCAGGAGCCAATCCAATGGGCCACTCTGCACCAGAGAGCTTACGATAGACAGCTCCATCAGATCTCTGCATCCGTAGCATCCAATCCAACCCAAATTTCATTTCATCCAAGACATCAGGGACGCTGTTCCCACTTTCAGGAATAGTTAATTGACCATCCCAAAAGAGACTAGGATGCTGTTCGTAAAGACTAAGGATGCGGCCAATGGTTGCAGCAGTTGTGGCCACATATTTGCCATAATCCCCGGCATCATGCCAGCCTCCTGTCGCATTGATCTGAGTACCTGTTTGATGCAGTTCATCAGTGTGGGCTAAGTGATGATCATGTAGGTGGCAAGGGGCGTGATATAGACCCGTAATAGGATCGTCTAGAGTTACCCCACAACGCTGTAAATAATAAGAGCGCAAAAGTGATATCAGTGTACTTTGGTAAGCATTGGAATCAATACTAAATGGAGCGGATTCCGCAGAACCTGCTCGTAGGATATATTTTCCAGGTTGTCGAATATTACTAAAATCGACGGTTTGCAAGGTATCTCCACTCAGATGATCGGTTTGTACTGCATCAGGTGTGTCTAGTTTGATCGTCTGTCTGTCAGTTAGGTGAAATAACTCCAGGGATATGCCCTTGGGGGCATTGGCTAAGAACGCAACTTTCGACCACTGTGGATCGTATCCCACTTGATTTAGCAACACTGTTATGGGTGAGTCTGGGGATTGAGTTTGCCCTTCAAATTGGGTGCTACAAGTAATTAGAAAAATAGCAATGGTTGCTGAAATAAGAAGTCTATAAATACGCTTCATAGTCTTGAGAGTAAAGTACTGTCATGAGATGCAGCTGACATAGAGCATTAAGACACGCTGTTATAGATTCAGTTAGGTTGTTTCGCCATAATGCTTTAATTTCCAAAAATCTTACTTATTTCCCAGTGTTGCTGGTAGAAAGACTACTGATTTCAGGAGGGATAATCTTGAATGAGAATGAGTTATCTGCTAGGAAGTTGTTATGGCTATCATGTAGAGTTATTGTGAACTCATAGTCACCTAATTCAGTAGGAGCATAGCTTACTACTTCCAAACGCTGATTACTATCAGCAGCTATGTTATGGGTGAACTGTTTATTAGCAATAACCTTATTTTGATAACTCAGAGCAAAGGTGATCTGCACGTTTGGAAAATCTTTCCATAGATCATTTACTACCCACACCGGTAAGTCAACATTCTCACCGGCGTGCCAGCTCTGTTGAGTCCATTCAATGCTTGGCAGCAATGGTTGGTAGGCACGCCTAAGCGCTTCGAAGGCAGGTTTTGGAGTCCGCCAATAATCTACAATTCCCCAGTTTATTGAGGGCCAGTTTTCGGTAAACATAAACTGAAATATTCCGGATACTGGTTGATATCGCTGTCTACGGTAGGCTTCTGCTGCGAACTGATTGACTAAGGCTTGATACTGTTGAGTGTTGTTGACAAATTCGCTGGGGGTTTTACCCATGGGCACTTGTGCTAGATCAAATGTTTCATGTTTTTGAAAATTGTGGTATTCCCACTTAGCCCAATCTTGTTCGTTATCTGGCCAGAGTTCATTTTCAGAGAAGATACGACGAAGCGCGTTAATATCAGGTAATGCTTGAGCTCCGAATTCGGTGATCAGAGGCTCTTCTGTAGGTTCGGCATATTTTTTGAATGTCTTGGAATACCACCCCCACCATGGATGTTCTGATGTGAGAGAAGCTTTATGTAAATAACGTGATGGATCGTAGCCCTTAAGGGCATTAAACAGATTTTGATCTAGCGAATAGTTTTGTTTGGGATTGTAGGTCTCATATTTATACTGCATCCAGTCTGCATCCCATGGGGGTTCGTTGTGCAGGCTCCAGGCAAAGATGGATGGGTGATTATACAGGCTTTGGATCATAGCTTTTCCCTGATGAATCGCTTCTTTTTGGAAGCCACTGTCATCCACATAGCCCCATTGCAAGGGAAAGTCTTGCCAGACCAGGATGCCGTTGCGATCGCATCCTTCATAAAACTCTTTGCCTGTAACATGGGCATGCACCCTGACTGCATTGATATTGGCCTTTTTCATAAGGCCAATATCAAACAGATACTTATTTGCAGTCATTTCACTTAGCCACTGGCTAGCGATATAGTTGGTTCCACGTAAAAACAGTCTCTTCCCATTTAGCTTCCAGACCTGATTCTTGTGGTCCCAAGTCACGGAACGAAAGCCAAACACAGTTTCATGTTTGTCTAAAATCTTTGTAGCGTCACTAACTTGTAGTTTGAGGCGATATAGATCGGGCGTGCCATGCTCCCAAGTCCACCATAATTTAGGATCTTCCTGCTTCAGGTTGATCCTAAAGGAATTGTGCTTAGGATGTATACGCCGTCGGAGACGTATGTGTTCTCCAGTCTTACCTGTAAAATTTTCAGGGACCAGTTGAAAATCTAAGGTAATTTCCTGGTTTTTTCTACCTTGATAGTCGATATCGACAACTACATCGGCTATGGCATGACTCCCGTTAGAGTTCAGTTTAGGAGTTACTTGTACCGTATCAATTGCCAGTGTATGTGAGCTTTGTAGGTAGACGGGCCCCCAAATGCCGCCAGTATTTTGTTCTTGACCACGGTCTGTCCACGCCCCACCAGGACGAGTGTCATGGTGAGCAAAAATTCCTTTGATTAGGCGTTTATGCAGAGACCAATCCTGGCCTTGAGCTTCAAGGGGACTATTGACTCGAACTGTTAAAATATTGGAGTTGTTATGGTTTAAGTATTGATTAACTCTAAAGTTAAAGGGTTCAAAGTAACCCCGGTGTGAGCCTAGATAATGACCATTGAGCCAAACATCAGCCTCGTAGTCTACACCTTCAAACACGAGTTTGACGATGTTATCTTCACTGGTCAGACTTTGAGGCGTTTCAAAAACATGTTGATACCAAACAACACCATCTAAATCATATCCTTGTAAATACCAATTGGCAGGCACATGAATATCTTGCCAATCGGTACTTGTAAAATTAGGTAAAACCTTTGGATTGTGATTAGTTATCGTCTCAAAAGGTTGACTTTGTTGTGCAGCTGCTTCAGGCCAAATTTTCCAGGTTCCCTCCAGGGAAAAGTGAGTACTACTTTCTCCTATGCCAGGTATAAAATGGGCCTCAACCGATGAATATAGTTGTAAATTTAACCCTAGAACAACTAAGATTGTTGTAAGAGCTATGGCTATTCGGTGTCTCCAAAATATCTGCCTATGAGTGAAACCATAAGTCATTTCAGTTTTGATGCTATTTGAAGGTATCGATCGAAACTTTCTTGTTGAACCTGTAACGCTTGCTTATCTGGATAAGTAATAATTTATCTCTATAAATCAAAATAATTTCACTTTCACCGTTAGAATATAGCTTGTTTAAACCTGCAAAAGATGGATGGTTTCCCTTAAATATCAGCGGATTTATAAGATCTGCATTGCAAGATTTATCAGTATCTTAACGGACGTGCTCACAGCATCTGAAGAAGCTTTATTCCTTTGTTAAGTGCTATCTCAAGTTTTGAAAGGTGATTTTCCAGCGCGGCATTGCCAGCGCGACCTTCATTTTCGATATATTGACAAAGGTGTTGAACTGCTACCAAGCCCAATGCTGCACTGCTTGACTTTAAGGTATGGGCTGCATAATTAATTTGTTCGGTATCCTGGTTGTGTATGGCCTCGACAATCGTTTCATAAAGTTTTGAGCTTTCTGTTACATACATCTCAAGGAATGGTTTTAGGTTTTCTGCAGTTAATCCACCGAGAGGGGCTAATGTTTGTTCTAAAACACTTTTATCTAGATAGATGATTTGTTCATTGTTAGTTTGTTCGATGGATTTTTTTTGAGTCTTTGTTAAAGTTTCGACCTCTAATGAATCAGAGATTTCGCTTTTAATGGTTGATTCAAGATGCGTCCTATTGGCGGAACAGTGTTCTAATGCCTTTACCAGCTCTCCAATGTGGATAGGTTTGCTAATATAATCATCCATACCTGCTGCTAAGAATTTTTCTCGATCGCCAGACATCGCATTTGCAGTAGCAGCAATAATACGAGGGCGCTGTTTTGGCCATTTTTCGTGAATGAGCTTGGTTGCAGTAATCCCGTCCATCTCTGGCATATGGATATCCATAAGAATGACATCGTAGACCTGGCGTTCTAATGCTGAGATTACCTCCAATCCATTTCCTGCTATGTCCACCCGGTAGCCCATACGTTCTAACAGCTGGATAGCGAGTTTTTGATTAACATGATTGTCTTCTGCCAGTAAAATACGTAACGGTAAACGCTCTGCCAGATGATGGTCAATGGTTGCGGGCGGGCTGTTTGGCTCTATTTTTTTTGCCTGGTTGAACTCTTGACTAGATGCTTGAGCCGTAACAGTAAAGTAAAAAGTACTGCCCTGGTTAACCTGACTTTCAAGCCAGATACGTCCGTTCATTATTTGGACCAACTGCCGACAAATAACTAGACCTAAGCCGGTCCCTTCATACTTGCGAGCAGTGGAGCCATCCAGTTGACTAAAGGGCTTGAAAAGCTTTTGTTGTTGATTGGTCGGAATACCAATTCCTGTGTCTTGGACTGCAAACTGAATTTCGTAAGTGTCACCTACGGACAGACACGCTACGCTAACACGGATTTGTCCATGGTCAGTAAATTTGATTGCATTACTGATTAAATTGACCAATACTTGGCGTATTCGTGTGATATCACCAATAATTACAGTGGGTACATTGGTGGCAATGTGGCTTGATAGGGAAAGCTTTTTTTCGTTAGCTGACGGTGACAGGAAATCACATACATCTGAGATACACTGCCCTAAGTTAAATGGTTGTTCTTCTAACTCTAGTTTTCCAGATTCAATTTTGGAAAAATCTAAAATCTTGTTGACAATGCTCAGGAGTGAGTCACTGCCTTGACGAATTGTCTCAATAAAATCCTGTTGTTCGTCAGTCAGTGACGTATCTAAAAGTACACTTGTCATTCCCATAATGGCGTTCATCGGTGTGCGAATTTCATGGCTCATGGTAGCTAGAAATTCGCTTTTGACAAGGGTTGCAGCTAGGGCCTGATCGCGGGTATGAGCGAGTTCCTGGGTAGCCTGTTCGCGCTCTAGAGCCCCTCCGATCCATTGAGCCATTAATCGCAAAAACTCGATTTCCACAGTGGAAAATACCTGCGTTCGAGATGTTTGACTAGTGAAATTGAGGGTGCCATAGGGGGAACCACTTACCCAAATGGGTATGCCTAAATAGGTTTCAAATTTAAACTTGGTATATCCAGGATGGGTTTTCCAGGAAGATTGACTAGCTGACAAAATTGAGAAGGACACCTGGGTATTGCTACGAAGAGTTTCTTGGCAATAGGTTTGAGCTAATGGCAATTGCATTCCCTTTAAGGAAATCTTGCTGCCAGAATAGGATGCAATGATGGTAATTGTTTCACCTTCAATGTGACTGAGTGCGCCCAGATCTAAGCTAAATTGTTGACACCCTAGCCGGAGTAATTGTTCAAGGGTGTCGGTAAATGTAGGTGAGGGAGTTGCAATGATTTCATACAGAGTACGGGTGGCTATTTCGCTTTGACGCAGAGTTGCTTCAATTTGTTGACGCTGACTGAGTTCGACTTGCATCTGATGATATAGTTCAGCCTGTTGGGTTGCGATCGCAACCTGAGTCGCTAACTGTCCTAACAAGTCAACTTCTAACGATTCCCAATGACGTGCCCCTCGACAATGGTGAACAATTAATAGCCCCCAGAGTTTTTGATTGCGTAAAATTGGTACACAGAGAGTCGCCCGTACCTGCAACTCCTCTAGAAATGCTACATAGCAGGGTTTATAACCTGCATTATAAATGTCATCAACTTGGCCAATGCGTCCTTGCTGGTAGAGTTCAATATATCCCTTTCCAAAGCAAGGATCGTGAATTTCTTTGTGAAAGATAGAATCACAATGCTCGTTGACGGCTTCAACAGAAACAAAT
The DNA here is from genome assembly GCA_019634055.1 of Leptolyngbyaceae cyanobacterium MAG.088. GTDB lineage: Bacteria > Cyanobacteriota > Cyanobacteriia > Phormidesmidales > Phormidesmidaceae > Leptothoe. The sequence goes on along the minus strand of JAHQVZ010000288.1, from coordinate 11,286 downwards.
CCACTCCAATCTAGGTTGAACTGATAAATTAAAACTCGATCAGTGTCTAGAAACTGTTGAACTTCATTGACGGTAGTTTCCAGGCAGGCTTTCAAATCTAGAGATTCTCGAACTTTAGCAGCGATAGCGCTAATAAGTCGTTCTTTTTTTAGTTGTGTCTTCAGAATATTTTCAGTAGCTTTCTGGTTTGTGAGATCGCGAATAATGCCTTGGATATAGATATCACCATTAATCTGTAGTCGTTTAGCAGATACCTCTGCAGGAAAATGGGTGCCATCACGGTGGCAAAAAAGGGTTTCAAAGGACACCTCGCCTTGCTCCATCACGGTCTGAAAGGCGGCTTTACAAGCCGATATTGCTTCTTGTGGATGAAGTTGCTGAACGGTTAGCTGGGTAGCTTCTTCTTGGGAATAGCCTAAAAGTTGAAGAGCCTTGAGATTGATGTCCAGGATCTGCCCCATTGGGTCATGCAGAATGATGCCATCATTGGAATGATGAAAGAGGGTTTTATACTTTTTCTCAAAGTCTTGGAAGCTCCGGGGGATGGCTATCATAGTGGAGTTAAATTAAACTCTAGGCTGGAAAATTCTGGAAAGTTATAGTAAAGACTGATGTCGCGATGTGTCCAGTTTGTTGAGGGCAATTTGTAGATTCTTACGGGCTTGATGTAACTTCGTGATAACAGCAGTTAGTTGAGCGGATGTTATGGAATCTTGGATGAGGTTGCAAATAGCAACTATTTCTAGTAAGCCCCAATCCTGACTAAAGATTTTTAGGGGAGTGAGTATGTCATGGGCTTCGGTGCGATCGCAAACAGTCAACTGCGCCAAACTAGCCTCTAAAGTCTGTTCCGCTAAAATCTGAAATCCCTGATAAACAACACTATTTTCCATGCCTCCCAAGGGTCGTAAGCCTCTTGCTAACTGTTCAGGGTCTAACACAGTTGTTTGAGCATTAGTAACATCTACTGCCTGAGAATCTTCTGGCCAATCAGGAATGATTAGATTTTTTGGAGTGCTATCAAGCGTTTTCTCTGTTGCAGATTTTGTAACAGGAGCTATTTTAACCGGTTCTGTTTGAGTAATCGAAGGTTCTAAAGAAGTAGTCTGCTTATTTTTTTCAGGGATAGCTACTGAGGCTATAGTTCCGCGTTTGTCAGCACAAGTTTTGAGCGCTGCAATCAGTTCTTCAATATGCACGGGTTTGCTTACATAGCCATCCATTCCTGCAGCCAGATATTTTTCCCGATCACCGGTCATTGCATTGGCGGTCATAGCAATAACATAAGGCTGTTCGTGCTCCGACCATGATTGTCGGATTGCCTCTGTTGCTGCCAGACCATCCATTTCCGGCATTTGAATATCCATCAAAACGACATCGTAGGTCTGACGCTTTAGGCAATCGAGAACTTCTAACCCATTGCTGACTATATCTGGACGATATCCCAATTTGGCCAACCACTGTTGAGCTAACTGTTGATTTACCAGATTATCTTCAGCGACCAAAATTTTGAATGGTAACCGCTGAGCCATCGTAGAATCTACTTTATTGTCCTCTGTTACAGTAGATTGAACTTTTACCTTGCCTGTAATGCCATAGGAAAGAGCATTGTACAAATCATTTTGACGACATGGCTTATTCAAAAACGCCATAATCCCTGCCTTGGCTACTTTCTCTTGAAGACCAGCCGTCCGAACAGAGGTAAGCATAATTAGTGGCAAGTAGGCATGCTGTTCTTGCAGTTTATGGGCCAGGGTCAATCCATCCATCCCAGGCATCTGCATATCTAGAACAGCAACATCAAAAGGCTCTTCTATTTGCCCAATAATGCCTAGCGCTTCGTAACCAGATCGAGCAGTGAATACATTCATTTGCCAATGTTCTGCTTGATGCGTAAGAATATCGCGATTGGTATCGTTATCATCCACAATCAGTAATCGCTTACCGTTCAGTGCAGCTGTCGATAATACTGAGCTGTCCTCAGCAATGGCTTGAACCTTGGTGGTAAAGAAAAACTTTGAGCCTTTTTTAAGCTCGCTCTCAACCCAAATATCTCCCCCCATAGCTTGACAAAGGCGTTTACTAATCGCTAGGCCTAGACCAGTACCTCCATACTTGCGTGTGGTTGATGAGTCAACCTGTTGAAAGGCATTAAAAAGAACATCTACCCGATCAGCAGGAATACCGATACCAGTATCGCTGACACAATAGTGAATAGTATAAATAGCTTTATCCGATGAAGTTTCGGGTGATATCAGTTCTGCCGTAACTCGAATAACAATTTCACCTTCATGGGTGAACTTGACAGCATTACCCAGCAAATTTACTAGTACTTGGCGCAGTCGTGTGACATCTCCCACCAGGCTCACAGGAACATCTGGACCCAGTTGATAGGCTAATTCCAAACGTTTTTCTGATGCTTTGGGGGCGATTAAATCCAGACATTCTTCGATGCAAGATCTTAAATTAAAGGGACATTCTTCTAGCTCTAGCTTGCCAGATTCAATTTTAGAAAAGTCTAAAATATCATTGATAATACGCAACAGCGTATCACCACTGTGACGAATGGTAGAAACAAAGCTAATTTGTTGATCATTCAGATTAGTATCTAGCAATAGACCTGTCATTCCAATCACCCCATTCATAGGGGTACGAATTTCATGGCTCATAGTTGCCAGGAAATCACTTTTTGCTTGGGCAGCCTCTTCAGCTGTTTCCTTTGCTTCTTTGAGAGACTGCTCACGGGTAACTACCTCATAAGCCATATGCTGAAAGGCACGGGCAAGTTCTCCAGGTTCATCTGGTCGTTTAGCAACGGGATTTAGACTCGTAAATTTCTGTTGCCAATCCTCTAAAGTAGGTAGTTGGTTTCCACTAACCTGCTTGGCTAAATGGGTAAGTCTTTTAAGCGGGTGAACCACCTTACGTTTAAGCAGGCGGTTCATCAGAAATATGATTGTAGCCATGATGCCAATAACAATGGCCATGACTAACTTTAGGTAATGGTAACCCTGCTGTAACACTGCATCGGCAGGAACATAAATGGTTTGAGCAGCAACTACTTCGTTTAATTGCCAGTTATATCCCTGTTTACTGCCATAGGTCTTAATCATGCTTTGGGGAGCATCGGCGACACGACCATGACATTCTAAACAGCTACTTTTTTTAATTGCTAAAGGACGGGCAATATAAAAAAGCTTTTTGCCATCCTGCTCTCGATATCCACTAAGCTCGTCAGGGGCATCATCCTGACGAAACGTATTGACTATAGTGGTTTCAAAGTCATCCGCCTGGTCCCTGGGGTTTGATGGATTTAACGTCGCTTCTTTATATAGAAAATTACTATACTCAGGAGATTCTCGAAAATGTTCAAATACTTCTCTAGCACCATAGGCTGGTACCGTTTCCCGAATGAATGCGCTAGATTGAGCTAACTGATCAGCCAGTTGAGGTTTGATGCTTTCGCTGGTATAGTCACGCACGGCATTCATGGTTTGAATCATCATGTGTGCCCGTGCTTTGACCTCGACTTTGGCCAGTTGTTGCATTGCGTTAGAAAAGGCAATGCCGCTAATGACTATTCCACCAATAAAAACGATAGTGAAAAACAGTGTGAACTGTCTATTTAGCGTTTGTTTTTTGGCCATTGGTTGACAGATAAGGAGTCTGATAGATTTTGATAGTTCCGCAATTTAACAGAAGGCTATCTGTCCCATTATTGTGAAGTCAAATTACGCTGTCATCAGGATTAATGAGGAGTTATTGATTTACTTTTTGAACAAATTTTTCTAGCATTTTCTGGCCCATAGCTGAATGGACTATAAATAGTTTTTTCAGGGGAGCATCGCAGTACTCCCCTGTCGTCTGCTTGCGTTAAGAATGAAGGTCTATGCTAAGAATGAGAACCCTGCTCCGAAGTTGTTGATAATCTGCTGGTCTAAAACGGCAATTAACTCATCTTGAGCAGCCGTTGTCTGATACCACAACTCGGTAGAAACACCATCAGAAGAGATACCCAATTGATAATCTAGAGCCTCACCCACAAGTTGAATCGTATCCTGAAGCAGATCAAAGTCTGTAATCAAGGCATAGTCAGATCGACCGAGGCTTACGCTATCGTCATCGTCATAGAAGATCTGACCTGCCTCACCCAAGACAAAGATATCTGCTCCACTGTCACCCGTTAGGGTATCGATTTCTCCCAGACCGGCATTGACCATATCAGTACCCGTTAGGGTGTCATCGCCACTACCACCCAAGAGCGTATTATCTCCATATCCACCCTGTAGGATATCATTACCGGCTTCACCGGCAATATGGCCCAATGCCTTTGAGAGGGTGTCATCCTTAGATCCACCGTGGAGAGTTCCTTCCTGATCTTGGTAAACGCGAATATAGTCAATTTCAAAGCTACTGGTCTCAGGTGTTGTCTCATCAGGACGACCAGGCCAGTAACCACCGACGGCCATGTTAGCCAGTAAATACATGGGTACATCAGGAATGTCGTGCGCAATGCTATACAGAGCTTGGCCATCCACAAACCAGGTCAGTTCATCAGCCGTCCATTCCACTCCAAATGTATGGAAGCCAGAGGAAAAGTCCATGCCGCTAAAGGTTTGTTCTCCTTTCTCTAAGGCGATGTTTCCATTTTCGTCTGTGTAATGGAGACTGTTAAACACAGTATCGGTGCGGTGCCCCAGAGTTTCCATAATATCAATCTCAGGGGGCCAACCACCGTGGGAAGGTAGCATCCAAAAGGCAGGCCACAGCCCCTGTCCTGCAGCAACTTGCGCCCGCATTTCCATGTAGCCATAGGTAAAGGCGTAGTTGTCGTCACTGTTTAGGATGCCGGAGGTATAGTCAAAGGTTTTAACCGCATCAAAGCCAGCAGCCGTATCTTGAACATCAAGGGTAAGGGGCTGATCAACCTTTTGACTAACGATGCTGAGGATACCGTTGTTAAAGTCAAAGGCATCATACTCTACACCGTCAATGACCTCGTTATCTCCCACATAGGCCTGATGCTCACCGTTCCAGGGGTTAGTGCGACCGCCATAGACATTGTGGCTATACTTGGTGCTCCACTTATTGCTATCTATAAATGACAAATCAAACTCATCACTAAACACCAATTCCCAATCGCTATCGTTGGCAGGATGCCAGGACTCTTGATTGGGTTCATCGGTGTACTGGAAGTAGGCAGCGTCTAAAACAACACTTTCAGGCGATAGATACTCGATAACAGCGATTAACTCATCCGTATTATCCCAGACCCCATTGCCGTCGGTATCTTGATAAATACCCGCCACATTCATGCCAGAATACGTTGCGTCCAGGCTAGATGGTACATCTGCCACCACGTAATCGTTAGCTGTACCGTTAAGCTGAATCGTATCTTCGAAGCGGTTAAAGTCTTTTATCAGGGCATAGTCACCAGTGCCGTCGGTGGTTGCGTCGCTATCATCATAGAAAACACTGGTTACATTACCCAGAACAAACACATCATTACCGGCTCCTCCTACATAGATATCGACTGAATTGGCTCCCATTAGACCAGTCTCATCAGTCTCAACACCCACTAAGGTATCGTCACCAGCTTCACCGTATAGAGTGTCATTCCCTAGTCCACCGATAAGACTGTCATTGCCGCTACCACCATCCAGGGTATCGTTCTCGCCACTTCCCCTTAGATTGTCGTCGCCATCGAAACCATAGATATAGTCATTGCCAGCATTACCATCAATGGTGTCATTACCGGTACCGCCATTCAGGTAATCATTGCCTGCATTACCTGCAATAGTGTCGTTGTCAGCTTCGCCAAAGACGGTGTCGTCACCACTATTGCCTTCTAATGTGTCATTGCCATCGCCGCCGAAAATGGTGTCATTATGCTCATTTCCCTGAATGAAGTCGTCACCACCATTACCGTAGAGAGTGTCTTCATCCTCACCACCAGAGATCTCATCGTTATCCTCACCACCAAAGATGAGATCGCGACCACGACCACCCCTTAGTTTATTGCGACCACCTTCACCAAAGATGGTGTCATCTCCATCTTCACCATCTATTTCATCATCACCATTGCCGCCAAATAGTTTGTCATTTCCCTTACCACCTTTAATCTTGTCATTGCCCTCACCACCAAAAGCCTCGTCATCTCCATCACCACCATCTATTTCATCGTCGCCTTCACCACCAAAGAGCTTATCTTTGCCTCTGCCACCATAAAGCTTGTCTTTTCCATATCCACCGTAGACTTCATCATCGCCATCATCACCGCTCAGAATGTCGTCACCGGTATAGCCATAAAGCTTATCATTACCGCCTTTACCATTGACTTCATAGTCAACATTGTCTTCCCATCCACCCCAAACATCGTCACCGTCAGTAAGGTAAGAGATAATTTTTCTTATTCTGGAAATTAGTGACATAATTCGCTGCGCTTTTGGTAGATAACTCGAAACAAGTATTATTCTCGACACTCAAATGTGCTTTTTGATACTTTTTCGTTGCTGTCACTATTAAAGCTTGCGTAGTCTTAATATCCCTTGAGGGATATTTGCCATATGAAATAGCTTTTGTTATGTGGTTATCGTTAATCTAAGTTTTTCTACAGATATGGCTGGAACAGTTTTAAGGTAGCTGATTTTGATGATTGGTAGGCTTGAGGCTTGATCAGGGCTTTGGAAGATTAAAATCAAGCTTTGTTCGGAGAATGGGTAATATAAAAATAATTAGTCAGTTTTAGGGAATGCATTTTTATAGAAACAAGGTATAGGAATGGTGTGAAGGAAGTCGAGCAATACCCAATTTTGCCTCTATCACCCAATTTTGCTTTAGCTTGTAATACTCAAAATAGGTAATAAGTATGTAGATGTTGCGTAATAATTGCTTCCTCACACTTTTAAGGCTTACGGACTATCCGTGGAGGCAGCATTTGTTTTTATGCCTGTTCCTTGGTGGTGTGCTATTTCCAGAAATGGCATGGGCAGTACCAGAATCGCATGCTTCAGCCCTTTCTCCCTTGCAAGCAAGTGCTGAAGCGTCATCTGATTTAGCAACATTATCAGTTTCAGAATTATCAATTTCAGAATTATCAGTTTCAGAATTAGAGATAACGTCAATACCCTATACTTTGCCGTCATCTGATTTATCTGATTTAGAAGCTGAGAAAGCTGCCATAAATAGTAATCCGGCATTCAACTACAACCCAGAAAATACCGATATTCTATATCTGGCTGCTCCAGAAAATCTCAATCCAGGTCTTTACATTCCACCACCGGTTGAATCATTACCAGCCCCCTCGCCTCCAGAACCAGTAGATTTAGAATCGGTTACGCCAGACCCTGAAGCTGTTGAATCTACTGAGTCTCCCGTTGTTCCAACTTGGGAAGTAGATGGTTTAACGGTTAACTTATCGGATGACTTTAGCAATTTTGACCAGGGTAACCGCATCATCGAACCCACTGTAACGGGCACATTGCCCAATGGGGATAGCCTTGCCATCACTACAGGTTTCAATAGATATGCTCAACCCGATGTCGATACCGTTTTTAATGTGCCTCTCAAGGCAGCATGGACTGGGGAAATGGGCGATTTCACAACAACGTTGGGTGGTGGAGTCGATCTCTTTAATCAGTTACCACTTGCGATTAACTTTAATGCTAATACGTCTATCCCAATCGGTAAGAAAGCTACACTTTCCTTCTTTGTAGACTATGAGCCCTATAAATTTAATGCCACCACTATCAATAATCAGATAAAGGCCTGGCGATATGGTCCCAATCTATATTGGCAGATTACTCCTGATATGTACCTTTTTTCCCTGGTACGCTGGGGTCGCTACAACGATGGTAACCAAGAACAGCAATCGTTTAGTCGAGTAGAAAAGAAACTTGGAGATTTTTATGTGGCTGGTAATCTGTTCACGTGGAGATATCGAGAAGATGCTGAGAGCTCCAGTGGATACTTTTCACCTCCTGATTTCTTGGTAGCGAATGCTGAAGTTGGTTGGAAAGGAGAAGTCTTTGAATGGCTAGACTGTGGTGCGGCGGCTTCTTGGGGACGACAACGATTAAACAGTAGTTGGTCATCTGCTTACAGTTACAATGCCAAGTGTACCTTTGAGATTGCAGAGTCTCTGGAAATGGACTTGGGCTATGACTTTAGTAATGTCATTGGTCAAACAGGCGGTAGTGCCTTTAATAACCGTGCAATTACAGGACAGGTGCGTGCTAAATTTTAAAGCTTAGGTTATGACAAGCATTTTGTCGGATATCACACTTCAAAAGTCTTGCCGTATGGGACTTGCTGGATTTTAGAAACGTTCAGTGCAATTGTCGTTCCCTATGAAGTTTTACTGGAGCAGAATGGTATTTAAAGACACATTCAGTTGTAGTGTCTTTGCATCTACTCATTCAAAACAAACTTTTGATGGTTTTAGAGAACTAAAAGTCTTAAAGCTACTGCGCTCTAGGCTTACTGTTCTTGTTTTGTCTGGAATCTCCTTTCAGGAAATCTTTGACCAATTTCAACCTGTTAATTCAGTAATCCTTAATCATGAGCTCAAAATCAAATTCTTCTGTTATTGATAACGTTCTGAAAGGTAGTACCTCCAGTGATGTTCTCATTGGACAAGAACTCAACGATGAGATTCAAGGATATGAAGGAAATGATGTTTGGCTTAGTGGTGAAGCCGGTGCCGATCTGGTGGCGGGGGGTGCTGGTAATGACGTTTTATCAGGTGGAAGTGGTAATGACTTATTGCATGGAGATTTCTCGGAAGGAAGTGGCTGGAACTTAGGAGATGATGGTAATTATTCGTATGACCCTCTAAATCTCTCTGTTGGTTCGACGGAAAGTAATGGGCCAAACCTGGCGTTTCCTCCTGGGGATAATTCAGCCATCTATAACGATTTAATATTCGGTGGCTTGGGTAATGACATCATTCTTGGTAGTTGGGGTGATGATGCTATTTCTGGCGGTGTTGGTAATGACATTGTCAACGGTGGAATTGGTAATGACTACTGGCTTTCAGGGGGAGATGGCGACGATACCATCAATGGAGATGACGGTAATGACATTCTAGAGGGAGGCGCTGGTAACGACCTTCTGAATGGTGGTAACGACAACGATATTTTGACCGGTGGTACAGGCCAGGATACTCTTTACGCTGGCGCTGGTGACGATATTGCCGATGGTGGAGATGATAACGACCTGGTTGATGGTGGAGCTGGACATGACCAGTTGACCGGTGGTCTTGGTGACGACAAAATTTTAGGTGGAGACGGCCATGACACGTTAGATGGTGGGGATGGCGATGACATCCTCATTGGTGGTGCGGGTGATGATTATTCCATGCTCGGTGGCCGTGGTAACGATACTCTCTACGGTGAGGCTGGCCATGACTTTATAGATGGTGGTGCCGGTAACGACGTTATGTACGGCGGTCGTGAAGATGATGTCATGCTGGGTGGTGAGGGCACTGACCGCATCTATGGTGGAGAAGGCATTGACCGTATCGATGGCGGTGCTGGGGCCGATGTGATCGAGGGTAACTCTGGGGATGATGATATCCATGGGGGAGATGACGATGATGCGATCGCAGGTGGTACAGGTCAAGACATTCTCTACGGCGATGCCGGTAATGACCTGATTGATGGCGGCGAAGGCCATGACTATATAGACGGTGGCGTGGGTAATGACACCCTGGATGGTGGCACTGGTATGGACACCATCGAAGGTGGTGTTGGCAACGATGTCATTCGTGGCGGTGCTGACAACGACGGCTGGTTATCCGGTGGTATGGGTCAGGATGAGATTTTTGGTGATGCCGGTGACGATGTTCTGTCCGGTGGTGCCGATGATGACCAACTCCAGGGCGGCACCGGTAATGACGTGCTCATGGGAGATGCGGGTAACGACGTACTCATGGGTGGTGATGGCGATGATTACTGGCTAGATGGTGGTGAAGGCAATGACACCATTGACGCTGGTGCTGGTCATGATGTCGCCACTGGCGGCGTTGGGGATGATGTTGTTATCGGTGGTGGTGGGAATGACACCCTGCTGGGGGATGCCGGTAACGATCAGCTCTTTGGTGACGCAGGTGACGACATTCTTGATGGCGGTGACGGTGCTGACTTGTTAGAAGGTGGTACTGGCAATGACACCCTCAAGGGGGGAGCCGGTGCTGACTTAATTCGCGGTGGTGACGGTGTCGACTACGCTGAGGGCGGTGCGGGTGACGATAACATTACCGGTGGTCTCGGTGACGATAGCCTGTTGGGGAATGCTGGGGCTGACACTATTGAGGGCGGCACTGGCCACGACTACCTGGCTGGGGGCGCAGGTGACGATACTCTTATTGGCGGAGCCGACAACGATACCATTCAGGGTGGAGCTGACAACGATACCCTCGACGGTGGTGACGGATACGACATTTTGGAAGGGGGTGACGGTAGTGACATCCTCAGTGGTGGAAATCAAGAAGATATTCTCAAGGGTGATGCCGGAGACGACAGTCTAGACGGCGGTGCTGGTCACGACGTTTTAGAAGGTGGAGTCGGTAACGATTTACTCCAGGGTCAAACTGGCAATGACGCCCTATTTGGTGATGCGGGCGATGACACGCTTCAAGGTGGTCTTGGAGATGACTACTTAAGTGGTGGAGCTGACAATGATGTGCTAGAAGGCAGTGACGGCGTTGATGTCTTAGAAGGCGGCGACGGAGCTGATGCACTCTATGGTGGTGCTGGTGATGATGGCTGGCTATCGGGTCAAGCGGGTGCTGATATCGTTGATGGCGGTGCTGGCCATGATGTCTTGAGCGGTGGTGCTGGTGCCGATCAATTGCAAGGGGGTGCTGGTAATGACACGGTCTTCTTTGATGCTGCTGACACTGTAGTTAAAGGAGATGCAGGCTACGATGTTGCCATTGTGGAAACCGCTGAGGGGGCTAGCTTAGACCTGGGTGCTAACAGCTTTAATGAAGCCCATGGTAACGCTGGTAACGACACATTTACCAATACGAATGGAGCGGGTGCTGCCAGCGGTGAGAGTGTTGCCATGTTTGGTAATGCTGGAGATGACTCTCTAACGGGTGGTGCAGCTAACGATTATTTGGATGCTGCCACTGGCAACGTCATTACCAGTGGCGGAGCTGGTGATGACTACGCTCTGGGTGGTGATGGTGCAGATACCCTTAGTGGAGACGCCGGTAACGATCTTCTAGAAGGTAACGCTGGCAACGATACGTTGGATGGTGGTGATGGCCACGACACTATT
>JAHQVZ010000287.1 GCA_019634055.1 Leptolyngbyaceae cyanobacterium MAG.088 | reverse complement strand
CAAGATTAATAAGTCGTAGATCACTGTAAACACATAGCCGTTAAAGGCCAGGGTCCGCTGATGCTCACTTTGTCTTAGGTATTCGTTAGGCGCTGGGTGAAATAAATGTGGAGCCTCTGCCCTTAACGCTTCCACTTTGGCAACCATATCCTCATTGGCCGTCACCATGACATCGATAGGAATGCCCAAAGCCTGTTGCTGCATTAAGAGGTGAAACTGACGTCCCCACACAGCCGCCTCTTGACCTTCAGGCGGCTGTGGTATAACCAGTGCCTGATCAAAAATGTACTGAAATCGTCGTGAACAGGTTTCTAATAAGGTCAGATGTGTCTGTGATAAGGAGAGAATGGATGATGCCATTGATTATTTCTCTACACCTTACGGAGGACAAAAACGCTGCCTTGGTTACCTCGACCAATGCGCATGGTCTGATCCAGATAAGTTATCTCTAACCATCCAGGGTCACGATTTGAGCTCACTCCAAAATCAATTCCCTTGAGTAAATTAAATTTGGCTGTTTGCTGCATTGCCTGAATAAACTGATCGGGCGACTGATACCCCAGCGTGGATTGCAATCCAAAAATTGCCCGATCAAATTGAACATTGACTCGTTTGTCTGATACGGCTTCAAATGTGGCTGTCACAGAGACCAGACCGCCAACGATCGATTTAATTTCTGCCAGGTTATAGATACGTTGTTGCTCTAGGCGTACACATTGATAAATATTGCCCAACACGAGCAGCGGAAAACGATCAATCCCCAGTAACTCGGCGCTGGTAGTGTAGAGTAGCTGCCAGTTTCCGTTCAGTAGGTCCGTTGCTTTCAGAGCCATTGGCGTGGGATTACATGCCTCTAAGCGGGCAACCTTTTCTAGGATGTCTTGTTTTTGTTCAGGCGCTGCCAACAAGCCACGATTGGTGGATGCGATCGCATCTAATAGGTCAGTTTTTTCGAGCATGGGCATTCGTAGTAGCAAATATGGTTTTAACCAATACAGGCCTAACCATAGAGTGGCCTATTTCAAGGGCTAGCAAATTATTGTCATCAGGGACTTGACATCAGGATATTTTCATACTTTATTAGCATGGCATGGTATGAAATACTGAATCTTTCAGTATTCAGGCCATCCACATCAGGGATTAGTTCTGATGTGCTGTATATTTTGATGCAGAGATTTATGATCTCTGCGCAGCAGAAACTAGTTTGAAAATTGCCGTTGGCAATGTTAGGGCTGCTGTTTTTCCACAAGAGATGGGTATTGTAATTGCCCTCAGTCCAATCTCAACCACAAACGCGTATGACTAAATATAATCCTTCTGTACGTCAAATTCCTCGTCAGCAACATGCGCCAGTTATTCCAGAGCGTGGAGATTCATCGATCTTGCGTTGGTTAGAAAGTACAGGCCGTCTCATTCCTCGCGAGGTTGTCGAAACTGTTCGTGACGAAGCGGATAGCGAAGAAATTTCTGATCTGATGGGTAGCGATGATGCCAGCTTTGATGATTCGGACGACTCTGATGATGATGACAAGGCCGAACCAGCTACATAAGTGGGTTGATCGATAAGGTTACGTAATCAGATCAGCATTTATGCTTAGGAATTTTGTAGCTTGTGTTCCTAGACTTTTAGTCGTATTCGCTAGAAAATCGAAAGGGTGAGGCCATTTTATTTATTTAGCACTTCTATTCTGCAGAAAAATCTGTACTGAAATTGGGGCTAAACGCTTGAACTATGTGGTGTGTGAAGGACGTGAGTTGTGGATGCTAAATTCTTTACCTCTAGGGCAACGGCCCTAACAGGTACTGGCCTTTCGGTGCTCTTGATGGGCACGCTATCATGTTTGGCTGCTGGCTTAGATATTTGGTCAGGGCGTGACTGGTTCATACAGTCCAGTTTATTGATGCCCTTTCTATTATCAGCGATTGGTTCTGCCTTGCTTGGCTATGGTGTAGTGCCTGTTCTTAAGCAGCTTAAAGCAGGTCAATTTATCCGAGAAGAAGGCCCTAAGGCGCATTTGAAAAAGGCTGGAACTCCAACTATGGGGGGGATCTTTTTTGTGCCTGTGGCGTTACTGGTGGCTATTCTGGCCTCGGGTGGTGCTGTTAATACGATTGCAGTCTGTGCATTAACCCTGGCTTACGGGTTTATTGGCTGGATTGACGATTGGCAAGTATTAAAGCGACGCTCTAATAAGGGTATTTCGCCCAAGATGAAACTGGCATTGCAAATTGGTTTTGCCATTGTTTTCTGTGCTTGGGCTATGGCTAGTCAGCCTATTGAGGTGACTAATCTGGCGTTGCCATTGGGTATTGTGCTTCCCTTGGGTTTATTATTCTGGCCTCTTGCCGGGTTTACCATGGTGGCTGAAAGCAATGCTACGAATCTGACCGATGGTGTGGATGGTCTCATGGGTGGCACAGGTGCGATCGCACTGCTGGGCCTAGGTGCTCTAATTGGTCCAGAATATCCAGATTTAATGGTTTTCTGTGCAGCCATGAGTGGCGCATGTGTTGGCTTTCTTACCCACAATCGCAATCCTGCTAAAGTCTTTATGGGGGATACCGGTTCCCTTGCCCTGGGTGGAGCGTTAGCTGCCGTCGGTATTCTGAGTGGCCATCTATTTGCCCTCTTCATTATTACTCTGTTGTTTGTAGCTGAGACCGTGTCAGTCATTATGCAGGTCAGCTATTACAAAGCTACAAAAGGTACAGATGGTAAAGGTAAGCGATTGTTCAAAATGGCACCTTTGCATCATCACTTTGAACTATCTGGCTGGTCTGAAATTCAGGTAGTGACTGTGTTCTACATTGTGGCAGGCTTCTTATCTTGCGTTGCACTCACAACTTTGAACTAGACATTAGCAACTAAGCTAAACTAACTTGCAAAAGTTTTAAGTTCATACAGCGTTTGAAACAGCGGCATTATTGTCGCTGTTTTATTTTTTTGTCTAATACCGGCTGATTCCACTGGTTTCTAAGGCGGTGTGCCCATCATTCAAAATACGGTTCATGGCTACAAGGCTTATCCCATTGGTCAAGTTAGCCGTTCGAGCCCATAACTGGCTTAATCCGATTGGCCCTCATTATTCCTTGCTTCACCTGAGGATTCTTGTCACACTACTCCTATGGTGAAAAGCTCGGCTATTGCCCTTTGCATTGCCCACTCTCTCCTCATCCCCTATTCCCAACCATGCCAACCTCCACCATCCTCCCCCTGCTTAAAGATCTAAACCTCATTCAAGACTCTACACAGGTTGCCAAGCTTTCTAAAGACTACTATCACTTCAGTCCAGTCCTAGTCGCCCAATTAGATGACAAAGTAGCCGACCTTGTGGTCCGACCAACCACTGAGGCTGAGATTATCCAAGTGGCTAAAGCCTGTGTTGTCACCAAAACCCCGCTGACCATAAGAGGAGCAGGTACTGGTAACTATGGTCAGTGCATTCCCCTGGAAAGGGGAGTCATTTTGGACCTGAGTTTATGTAACCGAGTAAAGTGGGTCAAGCCAGGTGTAGCTTGTGTAGAAGCCGGGGCTAAGCTAGCCGCCATTGATAAAATCACCCGCGAACATGGCTGGGAAATTCGCATGGCTCCGTCCACCTATCGGACTGCGACTATTGGTGGCTTTATTGGCGGTGGTAGCGGGGGCATTGGGTCCATTACCTATGGTCAGCTGGCCGATCGCGGTAATTTGCATGCTGTTCGTGTGGTCACCATGGAAGATGAGCCACGTATTTTAGAACTGCGTGGCGATGAGGTGCAAAAGGTCAACCATGCCTATGGTACTAACGGCATTATTACCGAGCTAGAGATTCCTTTGGCCCCTGCGTATCCCTGGGCAGAGGTCATAGTTACCTTTGATGACTTTATGACAGCCGCCCGGTTTGGCTACACCCTGGGTGAAGCAGACGGCATCATCAAGAAACTCATTAGTATTCATGCATGGCCCATCCCCAGTTATTTTGCTGCCCTGCAAAGTGCTTTACCAGAGGGGCAAACCGCAGCCTTGTTGATGATTGCAGAGTCATCGTTAGAACCCTTTAGGGCACTGGTAAATACATTTGGCGGCACCATCACCTATGAAAAAAGTGCCCAGGAAGCTAAAAAAGGAGCTGCCCTGGCAGAATTCATCTGGAATCACACCACCTTACACGCACGCAATGTGGATACTAGCCTGACGTATTTGCAAACACTATTTCCTTATGACACTGAGATGAAGCTGCTGGAGCACCTAGATCAGCACTTTGGGGATGAGGTGATGATGCATTTAGAGTTTTTTCGAGTGCATGGACAGGTCTGCCCGGCTGCTTTACAGCTAGTGCGCTACACCACGGAAGAACGGCTAAATGAGATTATTCGTTATCATGAAACCCAGGGGGCGTTTATTGCCAATCCCCATACGTACATTTTGGAAGATGGGGGGCGTAAAGAGATTAATGAAACCCAGGTTGCATTTAAGGCGCAGGTAGATCCCTATGGACTCTTGAACCCTGGCAAAATGCGTGGCTGGCTAGAGCGGACTACTTAAAATGAAACAGTCTCAAGCTGGCTTGTTCAAATCATGGCATTTAAAAGGGAAAAGAGGATGCCTAATCTTTTGTGTTGTGGGGCTTGCGATCAGCTTCCTCAGCTACAAGATTTTGCAAGTTCTACTGAAAGTAACAGCAGAGCGATTGCACATTCCGTTTGCCCTGGCTGTTTGTCTTTTTATTGCCATCCTGGCTAATGTGCGAATCCAACGCGGCGATCAGGTGAGGGTGTTTGGTCTACAAGTGATCAACCTACCGCTTTATCGGTTTCCCTCTAAAAAGTATCTGAGCCTTAATGGACTCCCACCATCGTAGATTTCTTAAACACACAACTTACAACAGATATTGGTTACGAAAGGGTGCTCCCATTTTTACTAGGTCTTCCAATTGCGTTCATATTGGTCAATCATCGTTGGAAAACAAGACCATAAAAATGCTTGGGTTAGCTGGCGAGAATGTCCCTCCGCTATAAATATTTCCGTTCGCCTTCCGCCAATATTCGTTGTGTTCGATACGCTTAAGTTAATGCTCTAGTTTTGGGAGTCTACCATGCGTTCGATGTGTTGGTTGGTTGCTGTTGTGCTGCTTACTGCCTGTAGTAGCACACCTGAGCCTTTAGAACTATCGCCCATTGAAGGGGCCTTAGTGCGAGGGGTAAACTTCAATGGCAAAGGTGGCTTCGAGATCGATGACTATCGCTGGACATCTCAGGCAGACTCTAAGGCCAATGGCATGATGCTTCGGGATGTGGAAGAGTTGACCACTGATCTGGTTCCACAGCCTGCTACTGATGAAAATACTCAGCTGTTGTTAAGCAGCAGCATTGCAAAAACTGGCCAGTTAAATGTTGACCAGGTTATCTATGGTGCTGAGTATGAGATTTATTTCTGGTTTATGGAGAATCAGAAAGGAACTCGGCGTAGTATGAGTGTGGAAATTGAAGGTGAAATAGTTGAGACTGAGATGGGAAATTTGCCTTATAAAGGTTGGTCTCGGTTTGGGCCTTACTCAGTTGATTTGAGTGATGGTGAGTTGAATGTTGTTTTTACAACAGCAGACCCAAGTCGAAAGGCTGAAGTGATGGGGATGCTACTGGTTAAACCGGATAATTCGGGGTCACTTTAAAGGTGAGGGAACTACCATAACGCGATAGTGCTTTTTGTGCAGTATAGTCTGCCGCTAAGGGCAGATAGACTGAAAAAGTAGATCTAATAAAGAGTTATAGCTAGTCATGCAGCAAAGGAGAATTAAGTGATGTCGCCTCGAGCGCAAACTCTTCTTGCGGTTAAGGATGTATTGAAAAGTAGTAAGTGGTATGCAAATCTCTTGCAGTTGGAGATGTTGTCACGAACAAAGGCTGAGACCCACGGAAACACGTACAATAGGCTACTTTCTAATGGGGAAGTTGTACTTCAGTTGCATAGTTGGGACGATGAGGAGCATCCCAATTTGATTGACGCGAGGAGATGTGTCGTAGGTCATGGCGTCCTGGTTTGGTTCGAGATTGACGATTTCGAGCAGGCTATTGCCCGAGCAAAGAAATTGAAGGCGGATGTAGTTGTCGCTGCGCATATCAACCCCGGCCCCAATCACTGGGAACTTTGGCTGCGCGACCCAGACGGATATCATGTTGTGCTGTCGAGCCCGGACGGAGAAGTGTGATGCAGTGCGCTATAACAAAGCGTTGCAACGGACATTTGCGTGCGCAGTCGAACGCCTGCACACACAAATGCCGCTGAACTAATTCGTTAGACTGAAAGGGTAAGCTTATCCGAGGCTGTATTACATAAGGTTAAATACCTATGAAAATCGAAGACTTCAGACCCTTCGTCCCGTCAAACGACTATGAAATGTCAAAATCATTTTACGAGCACCTTGGTTTCACCCTTAATTGGGACTCTGGCGAGGTTAGTGAAATTGACACAGGGTTCGGCTATCGATTCTTGCTTCTACCGCGAAATCATAACAATTGCGCACACAGTCTCATGTTGCACTTCATGGTCGACTCTGCTCAAGAGTGGTATGACCACTTCATAGCAATTCAACTAGCCGAGAAGTTTGAGGGTACTAAAGTTGCTCCCCCTGAACTAATGCCTTGGGGCCTAATCATCACGCATGTGTGGGATCCAGCTGGAGTACTGTTGCATTTTGCTGAGAAACCTAATTACGACAAATAGCTACGTGTTCCTGTTGCCGCTTACCCGCAGTAGTCAGTACGGAGGCAACGGGTCGACAGTGGCTTTTAATACAAGAGGGGCAACAAGAACGGTGGGCATCGATCGCCGCTGGAGTCGGAGAGTATGTGAACCTTGGTTTATGCAAGGCTGCTGGGTGATGATGTCTAAAACTTGCATACGAAAAACTAAGGGATAAGGTTGTAGTTATGATCAGCGTTAACTCGATCATGAACATCCTTCCCTATAAGACATTTACATTACAAACCGCTGCACCGTTAGCCCAGGTTCAACAGCAACTGGCCAAACATATTGAAGCACCTAAGCTTGTTCGATGGGCCTATGCTCGTAACCATGCACCTTACCAAGGCACGATGTCTGACCACGGGTTTGAGATTCGTCGCATTATTCACCATCGCAACTCGTTTTTGCCGAATGTTCAGGGACGATTTGAGGCTTATCCCACAGGCACCACATGTCACGTCACGATGCAACTGCATCCTCTAATTCTGGCATTCTCAAGCGTTTGGTTGAGTGTTTGGTATATGGTGGCCCTTCCCATTACTTTATTTGGTGGGATTCCTCCTCTGACGGGGTTAGCTTTTTTGGGAATGCCCATAGGTGTTTTTGCTATTTTTTTGAGCGTATTTCATTCCGAAGCTGCCTATACTCAGCGGGAATTAACTAAAATTATCACTGGTCGTGAAGGGCCTCAAAAAAAAAGAAAATACAACCCTGCTCAGGTTAGATACTGGTTACTGGGAGGAGCGGCTGTTGCGATCGCAATCGTAGCGTACCAGCTCAGTATGGCGTATCCACCAGGTCTTACCTCTGAGCAAACTGCTGCAGACTGCGCCCAGGCCAACCCATCGCCCCATTGTCAGCTAGCGGTTACCCATCAGCTTGAGCATCCATCTGTGATTTCGTTAGCCATGAGCGACGATGGTAAAACCCTAGTCAGCGGAGGCAGAGATAAAGCGATTAGAGTGTGGGATGTGGCCACGGGGCAGCTGACAAAGACACTGCAAAGTGATTCAGGGACTGTAGAAGCGGTTGCTGTTTCCTCTGATGGCAATACTATCGTCAGTGCAGGGGGCGATCGCATGGTGCGGATTTGGGATCTAACCTCGGCCCAGCCGCCTCGGATGATGGCTGGGCATCAAAATATTCCTAATCGGGTGGCTATATCTGCCGATGGCAAAACCCTAATTAGCACAGCCTATAGTGAAATCAAACTATGGGATATGACGACAGGAGAATTACAAGCCACCCTGTTAAGTGCAGAACCTACTGAGGGTTCTTTAGGGCCATTGAAATTTACGATTACCTCCCACTCCAGTCCTCGGGCAATTAGCCCTGCTGGAGACAACGTGTTGGTTTCAGACAATGGCAAATGGTTCCTTTGGGATGTAGCGACTCGTGAGTCTACCCGTATACCTATGTCTGGTGGCACGTTTGCGCAGGATGTTGACATCAGTCCAGACGGGCAGTCTGTTGTTACAGTTTCCTATCGTCAACCGATTACTTTCTTTAAAGTGTGGGATCTCACCACAGGTGAACTTCAAACCGAGGGAAGATTATCGTCGTCTTCTGAAACACACTCACTGAACAATCTTGTTGTGAGGCGTGACAGCACCGGCAATGACCCATCAACTCTCATTATTGGCAGTACTCCCAACGGACTTAAGATTTGGACACTACCCGACAAACAGCTAAATGCGACCCTGGCCGTAGAACCCATGAGGTTTCTGGTGAGTAATCGTGATGGTACGGTGCTCGCAGGTGTGGTTCCAAGCTTTGAACAACGCCCAGACATTATTCAGGTTCTGCAGAATTCTGCATAATGGGACGATGGTTTACGGCCGTTTTTAACGTTGCACAGTAAGAGCTACATATCCATTTGCAAGTGTCTTTGTGATGACCCAGGCGAAAGGGCCTGTAGAGCTTTTACAGCCAGTGCCCCCTTGCCACCGTCAGAGACATTACCGACGATGTATGATTTGCCGAATGAATTTCTTGGGGAGCCTGGTTTACCTGACGAGTTTCATGACTTGCAGCCTTAGCAGTTTGACTCATCATTCCGGGATGTTTTGAGTGTCGTACCTCAGGTATATTTAGAAAGCAAGCTTTCATACATAGGACCCTTTCCCCATGCTTCAAGCCATCGGTGTCATCGAAACCCACGGATTTCCAGCATCCCTAGCCGCCGCCGATGCCATGGTAAAAGCCGGTCAAGTCTCCCTATTGGGCATCAACCAGGCCGATAGTGGACGGCAGT
>JAHQVZ010000286.1 GCA_019634055.1 Leptolyngbyaceae cyanobacterium MAG.088 | reverse complement strand
TAACCCCAGCTCAGGGTGTCCGGGTAGGTGGGAACCAGCGGCGCGATAGTTCATTAGCTGCTCGGCAGGCAGGTCACCATTGAGCGTAGACATCAAATACTGAGTACCAACGCGATGTCCAGCTTCATCAAAGAAGGTAGGAACATAGCTGTCGGGGGCACCTCGGAAAATAGCATCCAGAAGCATCACCTCGGGGACGGTATCGTAGGGGCCGCCAGTGTGACCGCCCACACCCCGAGCAGCGCCAGTGGCAGTAAAGAAGACAATGGCGT
Source organism: Leptolyngbyaceae cyanobacterium MAG.088 (assembly GCA_019634055.1). Taxonomy (GTDB): domain Bacteria; phylum Cyanobacteriota; class Cyanobacteriia; order Phormidesmidales; family Phormidesmidaceae; genus Leptothoe. The sequence goes on along the minus strand of JAHQVZ010000286.1, from coordinate 7,404 downwards.
CGCGGCAAAGTTGAATATTTGCTTTGATGGCTTCGCGCTGTTCATCGGTCAGCGTCGATTTGGACGGGTCAAGACTAATGCGCTTATAGGCACCTAAGTCGATTGGAAATGCAGCCATGTCGTATCTCCCTTGTGACGTTTGCTGTCAAGGGGTATTTTCGCATTCCATGGAACCGGATGCATGTAAATCGAGGAGTTTTGTGTTGAGGAATACGGAACTAGGTCTTTTTGGCTAACCAATAAGGTTTCTGATGCCATAACTCACTGCCCAGCGTAGTCAGCTTTTTGTGAGCAAACTGTCCATTTCCTTGGAGTGAGATGCAAACGCCTTAGTTTATCTATTCAGAAACTTTAGAGTCTAAGGTGTTTGTCTCGCTGTAAATGTACTGTAGGTCTAAAAAACTGGCGATCAGCTCAAAGATAATATCAGGGCGAATGGGTTTACTAATGATGCGATCAAACCCAATGATATGGGCTTGATGGGAAAAAGTAGGTATGGATTCGGCTGTAAGGGCAATAATTTTTGTGGGTGGTTGATGACTCGTTTTTTCTGCAGTTCTGATCAACCGGGTGGCTTCACGACCATCGACAACAGGCATGAGCAAATCCATCAATATTAGCTGTGGTTGCCATTTTTGCCAGAGGGTAAATGCAGCTAAACCGTTATGGGCCTGTTTGACGGTAAAACCACCCCGTTGTAGCAAACGGACTAAAAGAGTTCGGTTAACGGGATGATCGTCCACTACCAAAATGCGACACGTGGGATGGTTCGGTGGCAACTGTGGTAGCTGACGAGGCAGTCTTTTAATCACGAATTGGCTAAGTGTGCTGCGATGGCTGGCCCTTGGGTTGCATCTGTCAGGTTAGTTAGGGCAATAGCAGTCCCCAGCCTTAAGTGACACGGTTAACCTGACTTGCAATCAACGTTGGCATTGTGTCTCCTTTAGAGATATGCCTCTATCAATTGCTACGGGGCTTGAATGGCCGTTGAGGCTGTGCCAAAAGAAAGTCACCAAGAAAATTTGATATATCTAGCGTGCCTCAACAGGGCTCAAAAATTGGTACCCCTACGGCGAAAACTTACGCAATCATCGGTTTCTTATGGAGAACGTTGAGCTTTTTACTAATCTTCCCGATAACGGATGGAAACTGATGATAAGTTCACGATTACGTAATTTTGGTTCGTTCGGTTGGTTTACTTGGTCTAAGGGACAGAAATTAAATAAACTCCAACTTACTGGATTTCAACTCCCCATAGTTTTCAAATAATAGCTATGGGGATGATGGAATTTGATAATTTCTCTGTCCTAAGCTGTGCCAATGAGTGATTTTAATAGCAGCTGCCCGTCAGTACCCACGCCTCCCATCAGGCCACCTCTTACGGGGTTTGTGGTTTGACCAAACATGGTGACCATGGCCATGACCAGCTCAAAAGGCGATAGGGTGTCGGCTAAAAAGCCTGACCATTTTGCTTGGGGTAGCTTAAAGAAGCTATCAAAAAATTGGCACAGTTCACGATGGTTGAAACGCATCAGGGTTTCTAAGCCAAACTGATAGATGTGGTGTTTGCGTAGCCGCTCTGTGGTCCATAGGGTGTGCCAGCCTATGTTAGCAATGGCACTTCCCTCGGCTCCGTTGGCAATAGCGTTTGCGATCGCATCCCCCACCGTCGGTGCCCGCCGCAGCATTGCGCCCACCATATACCCTGTTGCCGGATGCACCATACTGGCCGCTCCGCCAAACCCTAATACCCGCTGATTTAAATCGGGCAACGGCAAATTCATCGGGAACAGGCAGTATTCCGTATGGTCTATTTCACTCACTTCAACCCCCTCTGCACTCAGTCGTTTTTGCAGTCGGTCTTTGAGCGTGTCGTACGCCAGGGCCGGCGCCAGGGCTAAAGAGGTTTCTTCCACAAAAAATACGTCATCTCCCAGGTCCATGGCATAGAGAAACGTAGGAGGGCCTGCCAGTTCTGCTGCTGACAAATGCCCGGCTCGGTAATCCATCAAGGAAAACTGCCCTGGTGCCACCGGTGGTTTAGAAAATTTGCCCACTATGCCATAGGCCACCTGATAAGAAACAGGAGGGTTTTTAGGCATAGGTCTTTTTACGAGGGCGGCTTGATGGCCTGTCGTGTCAATCACGAGTTTGGCCTTAAGCTCATCGCCGCTCTCGGTTGTCACACAGCTGTAATTATCGGTATGGGTTATAGCCGCAGCTTTACCAAGTTGCCAGGTCATTGCCCCCAGCTGATCGAGTAAATGTTGCTGCAGCTTATCTTTGTCAAATAGACCATAGTCGCGATGGTGGCGGGTAGGCTCAGTCGCTACCTCGCGGCCAAAATAACTGACGGTATTTTGCCAACGATGCCCCAGCAGATCGCTCAGGCCTAACGTCTCTAATTCGTCGCACCAGACACCATAGGTATTGGGCCAGGGAGTATGGGGGTGCTTTGGGGCCAGGCCCTGAAGAGATAAACCATGGTGTGCCAAAGCGGATGCCATGATCAGTGCGGCAGGTCCTGCGCCAATGATTAATACGTCAAACACCGTTTTGGTTGTCTCCCATCCGTTGATCCCTATAGTCATTATTAACGTTAATTGGCTTTGTCGTAGTCAGTGCCTACAGGTACCGACTACGACAAAGCTGGAACATTTTTCCATTAATGGCCTATCGATGACACATAAGGCACCTTTGCCTATAAGGGCCTTATGCCTATAAGGGCCTTATATTAGTTACTTAGAAATCAGGTTATGCTTTCCACCCTATCTACCGCGTTGCCCCATAAGACCATGTCGTCCGCTAATCTACTTCAAGACTTATTTCACGCTGCCGTGGCGGCTGCCATGCCCCAAGCCCAGGTAGCCCGTGCGCTTGAACCCTATCTAAAGAAAAGACCCATAGGTCGTATAGTCGTGGTGGGCATTGGCAAATCTGCAGCCGCTATGGCCAGTGCTGTAGAAGATACCTGGGCTAAGGCGGGTAATTCAGACCCGATCGAAGGCCTGGTCATTACCCGCTACGGTCATACTGTTCCAACGCAGTCCATTGAGGTGATCGAAGCAGGCCATCCGGTGCCCGATGAAAATGGGATGCGGGGAGCTCAGCAAATCTTACGGCGGGTTGAACCATTAACCGCTGATGATTTAGTGATTTGTTTGATCTCTGGTGGTGGGTCGGCTCTGTTTACCCTGCCGCCAGAGGGCATTAGTCTGGCCGATCTGGCTGACATTAACCGCCAACTGCTGGCATCCGGTGCGGATATTGTTGCCATGAATACGGTGCGTAAGTCGCTATCGTGTTCCTCGGGGGGACGGCTATCGGCAGCGGCCTATCCAGCCCAGGTGGTATCGCTGATCATTTCTGATGTGGCTGGTGATAACTTGAGTGCCATCGCTTCTGGGCCAACGGTGGGAGACAGGGCTACTGCAGCTGATGCTCTGGAAATTTTAGATCGTTATCAACTGACCATCCCCCATCACATTCGAGATTATCTAACCCGTAATCCTAACCCAGTGATTTCTCCTGATGATCAACGGCTGAGCACTACGGTCAACCACCTAATTGCAACGCCACAACAGTCATTAGAAGCGGCAGCGGCAGTGGCGATCGCAAACGGCTATACGCCTTTAATTCTGAGTGATGCCATCGAAGGTGAAGCTCGTGATGTAGCCCTGGTACACGGTGCGATCGCACGTCAGGCAAAACGCCATCAACAGCCTGTGGCCCCTCCCTGCGTCATTCTTTCCGGCGGTGAAACCACCGTTACCGTCAAACAAAACTTTGTCGGCAAGGGCGGTCGCAATAGCGAATTTCTACTTGCCCTGGCCAGCTACTTAAATGGTGAAGCGGGCATTACGGCCATTGCCTGTGACACCGACGGCATTGATGGCAGCGAAGATAACGCCGGGGCTCTAATTACCCCAGAACTATGGCAAACCGGACACAATGCCCAAACCTATTTACATACCCATGACAGCTATAGCTTTTTTGAGTCCATTGGTGCATTAGTCGTTACCGGACCGACACTTACCAATGTGAATGATTTTCGGGCAATTGTAGTGGAAAATTGACAATTGAAAATTGGTAATTGAAAACCCTCCCCTTTCAATTACCAATTGCTCTGCTTTTAGCTATCGCAAACCTCAATATCGTTGGCTGCTGCCAGCACCGCTGCTAAAACGCCCGGAAATTTTGCTTCTAATTCATCTGTACGCAATGAATTCAAGTGTTGGGTACCCACTTTTTCAGTATGGACAATACCGGCTTCTCGCAAAATCTTGAAATGGTGCGATAGCGTTGACTTAGCAATGTCTTCACCACCACAGCTACGACAAGCCTGCTCACCTTTTTGAGCAATGGTTTTGACAATTTTCAACCGAACCGGATCACCCAGGGCATACAGCACGTCTGCCAGGGTTATCTGAGCGGTATCTGGATGGGAAATTGGGCGCATACCTGCATTATGACATGGAGCTATGGCAGGAAAAATAGGACATGGGAGATGACCGCCCTTTAATAGTTCGACTTTATGGAACTATACTTGAAGCAACCAGTTAGTACAGAATAACCTTGTTAGGGCTAATGTATTACTAGCGCGTTGGTTTTCAGGAGATAAAAAAATGACCGCAAATACCTCAGTAAAAGAAGTGTCAGATGCCGATTTCGAGAACGATGTACTGGGTAGTGATATTCCAGTGCTCGTAGACTTTTGGGCTCCCTGGTGTGGCCCCTGCCGCATGGTGGCCCCTATCGTAGACGAAGTTGCTACTAAATTTGAAGGCCAGGTTAAAGTCCTCAAGCTAAATGTGGATGACAATCCTAAAAGCGCCAGTGACTATGGTGTGCGCAGTATTCCCACACTCCTTATTTTCAAAGACGGTAAGGTGGCTGATACTGTAGTTGGCGCAGTACCTGCTAGTACCTTGTCAAGTACCCTTGAGAAATATTTGGATTAAGGCCTACTCAACGCGGCGAAACTAAAAAGAAAGATTAGAATTACGACCTGTCCCTTGATCTAACCAGTATCAAAGGGACAGGTTCGTTTTTACGCATCGCTAAATATTAGGTCAATCAACCCATGAGTTACTCTGATCCCAATTCGACTCCCCCCGAGTCTGACTCCACTCCAGAAATGAATACAGAAGAGTTTTCGGTAAATAGCGACAACCTGGTTAGCAAAGTCCAGGAGCTGATCAATGAGAGTAATGTACGACGGATTTTGATTAAAAATCCTGAAGGGCGAGTATTGCTAGAGGTTCCTCTGACCGCTGGTCTGATGGGTGGGGCCTTTGGTTTGGTCATTGCTCCACCATTGATTGCGATCGCAGCCGTTGGCATATTTATCGCCCGATTTACCATCGTCGTTGAACGACGGGCTTAAAGCAGTCATTTTTTAAGCTATTGAGCGTATTAGAACTAAAACTCTTTGGCATCGATAGTTTTTAACGCTTTAGATTGTTGCCTTAACACCTAATATCCGGTGACCAATGCTATGTCATTTAATCCTGTAACATTCAGATTTTAGTGCCATACTGGAACCTTGATTTTCGGTAACTGTAGCAACCTGCTGTTGGTGTACCCGTTGCTTTGACGGTATGCATTCAGCAGGTTGTGACGCACATGTAGTAACAAATCTGTTGTTTAAGGCATTTACTTATGTCAGGGTTATATCGATGGGATAAATACTTTTGGTTTATTTTTCTGCTGTTAGCATCAGCCGGGTTCTTTATCCACTATCATTTCTGGCAAACTCCGGCTGAAGAGCTACAGGGCCATGACATGTACTATATCTGGCTAGAGGGCAAGCGAATTCTTGCTGGAGAAAATCCCTATGCTCGAGTTTTAGCCAGTAATTTAAGGGAAAATGATAAATATGCCACCTATTTTCCCGTCGCTTATATTTTTTCTGCCCTGGTGCAAAAGCTTGGACTGCTAACCTATCGTGACTGGCTATATGTTTGGCGACCCATTTCCTTTATTTGTCATATGGGAATTGTCGGTCTAACGTTGCAATACTTCCAAAAGCGAGGGCTATTTATTCTTGGTATTGCCGCATCTACTCTTCTGTTATTGGGTCGTTGGAGTATCTATATTGTTCGTGTTCACCATTTAGAATTTGCGGCCATCTTCTTTTTAGTCTTTTCTTTAGTCCTTTTAAAGGAGAAAACACGATTAGCGTTACTGTTGTTTAGTATCTCGTTGGGCATTAAACAAATTGCTATCTTTCTATTGCCGCTATATCTAATCTATCTGTGGCAAACCCGTGATAAGTATGCCAAAAACCTAGTCATTGGGACTCTCATTATTCTCAGTGTGCCTCTGGTGACGTCGCTACCATTTATCATTTGGAATGCCGATGGCTTTTTTAAGTCCGTTTTATTCTCTGCCACCCGGTTAGGCGATACCCACATCAGCGGCGCACCCTCTATTGATGTAATTCTCTTTGTTGATTATCCGTGGCTAGTTGGTCTTAAGGCCAAGTCATTTATGCTGTTATTAATGGGGCTGGCTTATCTTTCCTTTTTAAAGGAACGTGTGGGCATTTTTACAGCCTCTACAATTGCAATGATGGCTTTCCTATACTTTAATTCAGTTCTATTTTTACAATATTTTGTCTGGCCTCTGTGTCTTATACCATTTGCCTTCATCGAAGAAAAACCTAAGAGAATGCCTTAACCCTCACATACGTCCTAACAGCCAGCCAATACCTAGCCACCCATTGGGATGCTGGCTTTGCTTGACTGACACCTGATAACAACTTAAGTCTGATATGAGGGGGAACTGGTAAATTTTAAGTTTACTCTCAGCCTAATTAGGTGCTGGACTTAGGCAGTTGTTGGGGCGCTCTTAGATTCAGTGCCTAATTTAGAAAGCATTGTCGTCTAAGTATCTTTCAATGGAATCTTTGGACAACTATATTCAGGCTCTAGAACACTTATCTGAGAAAGGATTGGTTAATGCTTACCCTAGTATCTTAACCGTCAAGACAGGAGAAATTGTTTTTCATGCGGAGGATTCGGCTGAGAAAATTTTTGGTGTCAAAACTGGCAAAATTCAACTGGTACGCTATCTGGAAAATGGACAGATGATTCACCAATATGCGGTACAAAGTGGTGGCTGGTTTGGGGAAAGGGCTCTGTTTAAGGATGCTTATGCAAGCTGTGCGATCGCAGCTCAGCCATCCCAACTTATTGCTATTCCCAAACAAACCTTTCTCACCTTACTAAGCCACGACTCTGACGTTGCATTACGCTTTATTAGTCAACAAATAGAGCAGCTCCATATTGCCAAAAATATCATGGCATTGCGCTGTATACGCTCAGCCCATGATCGTGTTCTGACCTATCTGCATACCCTCAAAGTCCCTGACCAAAACACTTATGTTCTCAATAGCCCCAT
>JAHQVZ010000285.1 GCA_019634055.1 Leptolyngbyaceae cyanobacterium MAG.088 | reverse complement strand
CTTGTACTGAGCTTTGAGGACACAATCCCAACAGCTTCCATCAAAGTCGCCACTATAAAAAGTCAGAATATTTCAAAACTCACGACTTCGTATAAATCCTCCAAGCCTCATAAATCCATCAAACCCCACATCTACAAAATCTAAAATCTGCAAAACCTATGACGGTAGAAGTTTGGCCAGGACGGTCACATCCCTTGGGCGCGACATGGGACGGCTCGGGCACCAATTTTGCACTGTTCTCAGAAAATGCCACTGGGGTTATTTTGTGCCTGTTTGATGAGGCGGGTGAAGAAACTCAAGTGCCCTTGCCGCAGGTAACAAACTACGTGTGGCACGGCTTTTTACCCTCGGTGGGTCCAGGACAGCGCTACGCTTTTCGGGTAGAGGGTCCCTACGATCCAGAGAATGGTCATCGGTTTAATGCGAATAAGCTACTACTTGACCCCTATGCAAAGGCAATCACGGGGGATATCCGCTTTGGACCTGAGCTATTTGGCTTTCCGATGGACCATTTTGGAGATCGCGATCGCGACTTAGACTTTTCTGAAGCTAACAGTGCCCAGGCGATGCCTAAGTCAGTGGTCATCGATCCTACTTTCGACTGGCAGGGCGATATCCATCCTGATATTTCCTGGGACAGCACAATCATTTACGAAGTACACGTTCGCGGATTCACCCAGCAAAACTCTGAAATTCCAGAGGAATTGCGAGGGACCTATGCGGGCATGGCGCACCCAGCCGCGATCGCCCATCTCAAAAGCCTTGGGATCACCGCAGTAGAGCTCCTGCCGGTCCACCACTACGACGTGTATCCTGGTCATCTTGTAACCACGGGTTTGCATAACTATTGGGGCTACGACTCACTGGGCTATTTTGCCCCCCACGCTGGATACAGCTCCTCAGGCTTGCATGGCCAGCAGGTGCGCGAGTTCAAGGAAATGGTCAAAGCACTCCATGCGGCGGGCATAGAGGTCATTCTAGACGTGGTGTATAACCACACCGGGGAAGGCAACCACCTAGGGCCCACGTTCTCATTTAGGGGCATTGATAACGCAGCCTACTATCGCCTAGTAGAAACCTCTCCTCGTTTCTACATGGACTTTACAGGCTGTGGAAACTCCCTCAATGTGCGTCACCCACAGGTACTAAAGCTGATTATGGATAGCCTGCGCTACTGGGTGCTGGAAATGCATGTAGATGGCTTCCGGTTTGATCTGGCCTCAGCCTTGGCCCGTGAGCTCTACGAGGTCGATCGGCTTTCGTCCTTTTTTGACATCATTCACCAAGATCCGGTGCTCTCAACCACCAAGCTCATTGCTGAGCCGTGGGACTTAGGGGAAGGTGGCTACCAGGTGGGTAACTTTCCGCTGCTGTGGTCCGAGTGGAATGGTAAGTACCGAGATACCATTCGCGACTTTTGGCGAGGGGAACATTACAGCCTCGGTGACTTTGCCTTTCGATTCACGGGTAGCTCTGATCTGTACCAAGATGATGGGCGCTTGCCCCATGCCAGCATTAACTTCATCACCGCCCACGATGGATTTACCCTCAATGATCTGGTGAGCTACAACGACAAGCACAATGAGGCCAATGGGGAAGGTAACCGCGACGGCGAAAGCTATAACCGCTCGTGGAACTGTGGAGTAGAAGGCGAAAGCGATAATCCTAAAATTTTGGCACTGCGGGCTCAGCAACGGCGTAATTTCTTGGCAACACTGATGCTCTCCCAAGGCGTACCCATGCTCCTAGGCGGGGACGAAATGGGACGCTCAACCCGTGGCAATAACAATACCTATTGCCAAGATAGTGAGCTTTCTTGGTTTAACTGGCGCTTGCAGGAAGGCGATCGCGAGCTACTGGCGTTTTCCAAACAACTCATTGAGTTTCGTCAGTCCCATCCTATTTTTAGTCGTCATCAATGGTTCTTTGGCCGCGAAATCCATGGCTCAGGCGTGGTGGATATTGGCTGGTTCCACCCCGATGGCACGACCATTGATGATCGTGAATGGCACGATAGCTCTACCAAGGCCATCAGCATCTTTTTGAATGGGGCTGAAATTCCGAACTTAGACAGTAAGGGCCAGCGCATCTTTGACGATAGCTTCCTATTATTTTTCAACCCGTCAGAAGAGGCCCTGCTGTTCTTGATCCCCGAGTCCATTGAAAAGCAGGAATGGCAGGTGATGATTGACACGCAAGTTTCTACAGGGTTTGTGGATGACGGTAAAATTTACCATCGGGAGCACTCTGTGACAGTGGCAGCGCGATCGCTGATGGTCCTCAACTGTCCCCACTGCTTCAGCATGGTGGGCTTTAACAAAGCCAATAAAGACTAACCATCAAGAACGCCCCGTACAAAAAAGGGCAAATATACGATGTCTTGTTATCCCAAAATCTATGATGTCGTTCGGCAGATTCCCTACGGGAAAGTGGCAACCTACGGCCAGATCGCTGACTTAGCAGGTCTCATCGGAAAACCTCGGGTTGTAGGCTATGCCCTGCACCGGGTCACGACCACCTCAGAGGATATACCCTGGCATCGGGTAATTAATGCAAAAGGGAAGGTATCACGCTCTTCTTTACGCGATGGCAATGATGACATACAGCAACTCCTACTAGAAAAAGAGGGGATCACCTTTATAGAAGGGAAACTGGATTTGAACATCTACCGATGGCAGCCTGATTTTACAGTCATTGATCAGGTCCTTAATCATTCCACTGATGAACTAGACAATGAGCTAGGCAATCAGACAATTTAGGAACGTCAAGAAGAACGCCCCAAAAACTGACTCATCAGAAAATATCGACCACAAAGAATGCCGCTCGACGAACCCCTTCGAATAGGGCATTAAGCGGCATTTCTTGTGAGTTCAAGGTGTTCCCTTCCGAAAGGAAAGACCAATGGCATGAAACGGCCTACGCGGTCATCATCATTGAGGAAGGGAGCTTGCTGCTAACCTCAACGGTCAATTCCGTCGGCGCTTGAATATTTTTCAAGCTGGTTTCAATTTGCTGCGCACCTTCATTTTGAAGATCTTCAATGTAACCAGGTCTTGCCCGAGTAGCCTCTGCTTCGCTGTCAAACGGACCAAAATAGTAAATGCAGTTAGGCTCTGCCGTAGTGATTCTGACCCACCAAGGTGTAGAACCGAACCCGAACAAGTTACTAAAGAAGTTTTTCATCACAGTAATGAGAATCGATTTATTAGGTGAACAGTTTTGCTGATGTCGTCAAATAATCTCAAGAGAAAAATCTTGCCGAGACTATCTGCAGTGAAAATAGTCGGAACGCGAGGGTATTGCCGTTAGAGCTATGGGGATTCAGGCAACGAGCCGACTTACCAACAGAAAAAGTATATAAATGGAACAACAAAATCCACCACAGAGGTGCATTGGGTAGCCCTATTACTGCCCTAAGGGAAGACCCAAAGTCAGGGCTTAGCTCACCCTGAGTCTTCCCTTATGCAAGCTATAGGGGAAGTCGTTGAATACGCTATTGATAGTCGTGACAAAGCTATTCTAGAACAAACGGCCTGCTCACAAATGTTTGCTATTAACAGTCTATGAGAAGTTCGAAGGACATTAAACCAATGTTTTTGGGCGCAAATAGAAATAGCTTTAAGCAGCGGCCCAGGGCAGGCCCGACAAAGAAACGAATTACAGGCAGGGGCTGGCAAGACATTACGAAAAAAAAAGCTATAAAAAGCCTTGTCCATTATCTATGACTCTTGACCTTGAGCATTCATATCAACTTGCGCTTGTTGTTACTATCCCTCTCTTTATACTTCTTTACCTGGAGAGCTGGCAATCGTTAAAGCCGGCAATTTGTTGACCCAGGCCTGGCGATAGACCTCATATAGGGCCATACCAGTTGCTACAGAGGCATTGAGACTGGGCGTTTTGCCCTTGAGCTGGATAGACACTAACATATCGCAAAGATTTTGAACCGATAGGCTAAGACCAGTACCTTCAGCGCCCACAACGAGCACCACAGGTTCCGAAAAATCCGTGGTGTGAATAGACTGGCCAACATCGCCAGCTAAGCCGTAGGTCCAAAAGCCACTGTCTTTTAAATACTGGAGTGATCGTCCCAGATTAACGACCCTTGCAATTGGAATATTTTCTAAAGCCCCAGCAGCCACTTTGGAGACCGTAGAAGTGATCCCGACTGCTCTGCGCTGTGGGATCACGATCCCTTGAGCGCCCATGGCTTCTGCCGAACGAATAATGGCACCCAGATTATGGGGATCGGTAATCCCATCAGCCGCAATAATCACAGGCCGCCGCGCCGCCGCTTTTGCTTGGGTAACCAGCGCCTCTAACTCAACGTAGGCGTAGGCTGATACCTGGGCAACAATACCTTGGTGACTAGCCCCTTGGGTAATTTGGGACAGGCGAACATTTTCGACTTCATCAACAACCGCACCGTTGGCCTTGGCTTCTAAAATCAGGGGACGAAAATGGGCGTCATAATGCAGCTTAGTATTGACCCAAAGGCGATTTAACGCACGATGGGCTTCTATAGCCGCTTCAACAGCGTGACGACCATAGATCAGATCGGGCTTCATGGGCTCTTCGCTCTCATAGCCAATGCCTTGAGCACGCCCTGGACCTGGGCCATCCTGACGATATTGACCGCGAGAGTTGGCTCTAGGGAAGCGATCGCCTGAAGGGCGGCTTTGCTTCCGCCCCTTACTGAATTTTTTAGCACCAATTTTTTTAGCACCCGGCTTATCGCCCGATTTACCGGCAAACTTGTGCCGACCTGAATGAGATCGCTCCGAGTGTTTTGGACCACTTTCATCGGCCCCCTTACCCCTTAGCCTGGGTTTAGCGCCCGCGTTAGAACTACTAGCTGGCCCCGACTTTGAATAGGGCTTACCTTTGGATGGGCCGCTGGAAGAGCCCTTACGGCGACCAGGTTTCGGACCTGTTTTTTTGTTACGGGGTCCTCTGGAGGATGAGTCTGAGGAGCGTTTGGAATTATAGGGTGAATTATTGGGGCCACTCACGGGTAATGCCTCTGATTAGCTCCCTAAGGGGCTTAAAAATACTCTTATTAGTGTAGGCGCTCTTAGGTCCGATTCGTATGGATTGGACGCTAATGTCCATGATTATTAGGCTGTTACTGAGGCTGTCGGTGGATTGTTCATCTGTTGCACTTATCAAGTTTGTAACTTGTCAAATGTCGAGATGCTGCAACAGTTCAAATAAGCGGGGCTGATTGCTGAGATAGAGAAATCCGATGAGCGCTTCAAAGCCAGTGGCTTTTTGGTAGTCTTTGGCATCTGCACGTCGGTTGCGCCCAGAAGTCGCATTCCGCCCTCGGCGTAAGATGTCTTGTTCGGATTCGGTTAAGTGAGGTAACAGCACATCTACATGTTGCGCCTGTTGTTCTGTGTTTACTTGAGCGACAACCTGTTGATGATAGTCACGAACCCGTTTAGCGGGCAAAAGAAAGCGCGATCGCACATACAGTTCAAAAACAGCATCGCCAACATAGGCTAAAGAAACCGGTGCGATGGACGCCAGTTCTGCAGAGGTAGGTTGAATACCTGCAAAAATTTGAAGCCCAAAATTCTGAAATTCAGAACCTTGGGCTTCGGGTATATCTGAGGTTGGCGTTGATCCTGAGGTCACAGCTGATATCTCGGGAGTACGGGTGATATCTTAGGAATAGAGATAGAAAATAACAGTTTTCATAGAACTACTAAACAAATAGAGCTACTAAGCCTTGCCAGTCCAACAGTTTAGTCAAAAAGAGCCATTTCGAGAAACGAGTCTTCTATGCATTAACGAAGCCATGAAGACTCACGAGCTGAGTACACAGCAGCAGCCTTTAACTAGAAGCAACTTAGCTATGCTTTTTTCAGATTTTCTAAAGCAGCATCCACGTTGGGCTGTAGAGATAAAAATTGCTCTAAACGAACGAGTTTTACTGTCTGCGTAACCCTAGGGTTACTCACCACCTGGACACTACCGCTCTCACCTTTGGCTTTTTTGACCAAGCGAACAAGAGCGCCCAAACCAGAGCTGTCAACAAAATCAATTGCAGACAAGTCTAAAATGATATGGGCTGGACCATCTTCAATGTACTTATTGAGAACCTTGAGAAAGGTGGGTTCTGAAAAAGCATCGAGAAGACCAGTGAGGCGAAAGATTTGACATTTGCCCCTAACTTCGCGGGTGCCTCTTAGACTAACTGTTAGGGTAAGCGACTCAGCGATGGGAGGATCCTCCTGATATGCCTAGCGTTGAACGAATAATATGACGATTAAGTATAGGGCAAGACACTATGGACCGCAAGCAGCCTAAGGGTCAGATCAGGGACTAGCAAAATAGCCTGATTCAGTGCACTGACTTAAGACATTGATATCATGCCCTATTGAGGGTCAGTATGCTTCACTCAAACCAGATATTTTTGTTGTTTTTTATTTTGATGTCGTAATCATCGTTAATGCGCATAAGTTAATAAGCGATGGCCTCATAGAGCCAGTTGTCAGCGCCATGAGGTCATGTTTTCTATGGAGGGGAATGTCGTCGATGCAGTGTCGTCGATGGTAACGACTACGCTCTACGCGATCGCATTGTTTGCACAAAGTCAGCAAACAGGTAATCAGCATCGTGGGGACCAGGGCTCGCCTCTGGATGGTATTGCACGGAGAACACCGGCAGCTGCCGATGGCGAATGCCCGCAACGGTCTGGTCGTTCAGATTGAAATGGGTCACTTCCACGTTGGCATTATCGATAGAGCTGGCATCAAGTGCAAAGCCGTGGTTTTGACTCGTGATTTCGACCTGCTCAGTCAGACCGCAGGGCTGATTAAGTCCTCGGTGACCAAATTTGAGCTTGAAGGTTTCAGCGCCAAGGGACAGGCCCAGGATTTGGTGTCCCATGCAAATACCAAATGTAGGTAGCTGGCTCTCTAACAGGGCACGGGTGATCTCGGGGGCATTGGTGACCGCCGCGGGATCTCCAGGCCCATTGGAGAGAAAAATGCCGTCGGGTTCGTAGCTAAGAATTCTATCTGCGGGCGTATCGGCCGGGACCACCGTAACTTGGCAGCCATATCTGGCTAGGCGCTTCAAAATATTTCGTTTAATCACAAATTCAAGGGCAACCACTTT
>JAHQVZ010000284.1 GCA_019634055.1 Leptolyngbyaceae cyanobacterium MAG.088 | reverse complement strand
GTTGGGTCATCAGTCTCGGTAGTCAGCTGCCGTTGGCAGATACTGCTCCTGTTGCAGATACAGCAAATATTCCACTACCCGCCACACCAATTCTTACATCAGGGCGCAAAAAATCATTAGAGTTCACAATTAAGCCAGAACGAGAAGATGAAGGACGAGTAAGGGTATTTATTGAACCTGACGAACCTCAACCATCTGACGATCCAGATGAAGATCCATTTAATAGCGGAGAGTTTTTTAAGGTACGTGTTCAAGCTGGCAATGGTGATGAAAAGTTATTTCGTCACTTAACCATGCAAAACCCCGAAGGGGTAGGAGAAGAAGATTTATCTGCTGGCGTTTACGTCATGGATGCACGTTCTGAACCAGAGGATGCAGCAGACGAAGGTATGCTATTACGCGACTATGTCGATATCACCATCGATCCAGAACCCGCGTTACCGTTAGCCAAACGACCGAGTAATGGTGTATTTGATGTAAAACCTCGGCGGGTGCCTTATCGCACCAAGCGTTGGTACAAAGAACTAGCCGGTAACAGAAAGCGACGTACCGGTATTCAAGGCCTGTTTGAGATCGATGATGTGGCCATGGTAGCGTGCCCCGATCTAATGTTGGTTTATCAAAGAGGTCTCTTGGGTCTGCCAGAGGTCCATGGGGTGATGGAAACGATGTTGCAAAGCTGTGAGACATCAGCCCCTGGTCCGGCTTATCGTATGGCCGTTATCGATCCACCACCCGTTAAGCCGAGAAAAAGTCCTCAGCCTGTAAGGCCAGAACAACAAACACCCCAAGATGTTGAATCTTGGTTGATGGACCATTTTGGACGACGAAGCCAGTTTGGTGCTTTATATTATCCCTGGATTAAGGTGCCCAATCCCAAAGATTCAGGTAAACCTATTGCGGTTCCCCCTTGTGGCCATATGATGGGATTGTGGTGCAGAACAGATGAATCTCGTGGCATCCATAAAGCACCTGCTAATGATATACCGCGTGGTGTTGTAGGTCTTGCCTACGATACTAATTTCCGTGAACAGGAACTATTGAATCCTAAAGGGATTAACTGTATTCGTAAGTTCCGCAATCGGGGCACGCTGGTGTGGGGCGCTCGTACATTAGCACAGCTAGATGATACAGATTGGCGCTATGTAAGCGTGCGCCGCCTCATGAGCTATATCGCTAAATCCATTGAAGAAGGAACCCAATGGGCTGTTTTTGAGCCCAATGATGAGGATCTGTGGGCACGAGTAACCCGCACGGTGAAAAACTTTTTAGAACGCATCTGGCGACAGGGCGCTTTATTTGGTAGTACACCAGAAGAGGCATTTTACGTGAAGTGCGATCGCGAACTCAACACACCTGAAACCATGAAATTAGGGATGTTGTTTATCGAAATTGGAGTCTGTCCAGTGAGACCCGCTGAATTTGTCGTATTCCGTATTCGTCAATGGGATCCATCCCAGGATGAAGCGTAGAAGCGTTATATAGATAGGGTCATTGCAGGCAATGCTCCACTAAAAAATCATTAGCATAAGGAGACATAAGACAACCTATGGCTGAACTATTGACGGCTTGTCGATTTTATTTCGAAGCCGACGGTGTATCGGAAAAACTTGTACTTGAAGTAGCTGGACTCTCTGTCGAATCTCCTGTTGCAGGAGATGGCGGTGTTCACGGTTCTGGTAAAAGTGGTGTCCGCATTCGTCAAGCAACACCAACAGTAGAAAAGTTTTCGAACGTTACCGTTAAGATGGTGGCGACCACTGACGTAGATCTATATGAATGGTATAAGAACTGTAATACTAATGACGGTGGATCATCAGCATGGGATAGCAACCGCAAAGCGGCCTCTGTCAGTGCTTACGATCAATCAGGTAACATGCAGGCTCGTTGGGAATTAGTCAATGCTTATCCCTGTAAATATGAAGGACCTAGTTTTACTGCCGGTGATAGCAACATGGCAAATGAGACCCTAGAGTTAGTCCATGAAGGCATTACCCGGGTTCAATAATTCTTTTGCATCAGACAACAGTCTTATGAAAATGGCCAGGAGCGCTTATGCCAAGCATTGATTTTCCATCTGAGTTATTACTGGCCAATCGTTTTTATTTTGAACTCTCTGTTAAGTTAAAAGGAGGCAATGACACTGTTGATGCAGTTTTTTTAGAATGCCAAAAATTTCAGAAAAGTCAGAAAATAGTAGAGATTGTTGAGGTAGCTAAAGCTCAATGGGCCAATGCTAAGGTAGGGCAGCTCGTCACTACAAAAATTCCAGGGCGGGCCACCACCGAGAATTTAATACTTAAACGGGGTCTCACCGATTCTTTAGCGCTATGGCAATGGTTTACCGACATTGAATCGGGTAAATGGAATAGTGACCATGTCTCTGCTGGTTCCCTTAATGTTTTTGACCAAGGGGGTACTGTCAAAGCGAAGTTTGACTTCACAGGTGCATGGCCCACTCGCTATAGCACATCAGATATGAATGCCCAAAGTAACGAAATCGCTATCGAAGAAATTGAGTTAGCAGTTGATGGATTTACTCGGAGTCAATAGTACATGGTGAGTGGAGGGAGTCTCTATGTTTCAAACGGAGTTTGAATTCACATTACCTAAAGGCTACAACGATGGTGAAGGGAATCTCCACCGCAAGGGTGTTATGCGCCTAGCCAAAGCTGCTGATGAAATCTCTCCCATGCGAGATCCCAGAGTGAAGGCAAATCCAGCCTATGCAACTATTTTGGTCCTATCAAGAGTGGTCGTCCGTTTAGGTGCATTATCCGACATTACCCCACGTATTATTGAGGACCTTTATGCAGCCGATTTAAATTATCTCTATACATTCTATCGTGAGATCAATGACCTGCCTCCCCTGGGCCCTGTCTCGCAAACAACACAGTCGACGTCACAACAGACTGTTAGCGTAGCTTCTGGAGAAGGTAATGGTCAGAATAGCTGAACTCGTTAATCAGTTCCGTCGACGAATGAGCGAGGGTCAAAACTTTGCTCAAAATCCATTTCAGATTGTTAAGCAGTCTGTGCGTAAGTATGGAATGCTGGCCTATGGCAAGCTCTCATTTTCGAGCAGTGACAATAAAACAACTAACACCAATCAGCCAAAGCCAATATCAGAATCTGATACGACAACAAATCTCACCGAAATAGCTAATACTAACCAACATTTCCAGTCAGGTGATGCATCACCTAATGCATCACTCCTACCACCGACCCAATTAGCAGAGACACCACAGACTTTTGAACAAGGCCTAAAGCTGTGGCAACCCACCCTACAACCCGGTGAACGATTACAGGGTGGTTGGTGGGGAGTATACACCATCAAGTCATGCATGTATGCCCAAGACTGGATCCGCTGTTACGACGGTCTCCAGGATAATGGTAGCGAACCGGTTTGGATTTATGAGTATTGTTTTGATGACGATAGCTGGTCAGATGAGGAAATTGATGAACGCAAACGTCGGTTTAAACATCTGGTTGATCTGAATTTACGACTAGGGCAAGGCTCAGATTTTAGAATTATTCGTCCTAAGGATGTCATCAACCCAGCAGGCAATCGCGCCTATTTTATTACCCGACCACTACCTCAGAGTATTACGCTAGGAACTTTTTTAGAAAAACAGTCCATTCCTTGGCCACGGCCAAAAATAGAACGATTTCTTAACCAGGTTCTACAATCTCTTCAATATTTACAAACCTATCTTGTTAACTGGCCAGGCGATCGCTGGGAGCAAAAATTATCCCATGGCAATTTATCTAGTGACTCTCTCTGGCTTCGCTTCTCAGAAAGCAATACAGTACTCAATGAGTCCCCATTTTTTGTCTATTTGGGGCGGTTCCCACTATGGGAGCACCTTTTTTGGCCCCAACAAGTACCTATTGCTGAGCATAATGAAGAGATTGGCTCTATCCAAAATGACTTAAACGCACTGGCTCATATTACCTTTGCCCTGGTCCGTGGTTATCAAAGCGATGAGGACCCGACTGATTTAAATCTATGGCCTAATGATAGTATCCGAGCGCTGTATCCTTATGTACTGCAGCTGTTAGGGCGTGGAGAAAACGGTCCATTTAAATCCATTGACAGTGCAATTTCTAGTCTACAACTAATACCAGATACATATGCACCACCAGAGATTCTAGAAGAACCTTACAAAGATATAGAGGAACCTGAACAAACCCAAGCGCTAAAGCTACCGATGTTGCCTCTACTTATCGGTGGAGGAATATTATTTGGATTACTAACTTGGCTAGCCTGGCCAAAGTCTTCGGGGAAAAGCATATTTGCATTTTGTGATAACCCTTGTCTTTTGAAAGATGTTGCCAATCGTAGCAATGAACAAGCATTTAGATATGATATTGAATCGGGCAGTTCTTGGGAAAAAGGCTCCTTCCGCACATTGACATCCCCCTTAGAAGTGACTAATGACTATTTAACTGAACTACACCAAACACTACAAAATAGGGATCCTGGTTTTCTATTGGAGAAAGTTCACCGAGCTGCTGTATCAAGAAATTTATTAATACAGTACTTGCGTACAGATAGTTTAGACAGCAGTTTAGATGCGGCCTTAGTCCAACAGGTAGACAATTTTCCTGATGATATAGAAACACAGGTAGTGGCTCATGATGGCATAGCAATATTTGTCACTCATGCTAATACTCGACAGCGTGATAGTATCCCCCAGCGCCTGAACGGACGAATTCGTCTAGAAGAGTTGAGGGAGATATTTCTGAATCCTGATAAAACTTTGGCCAATGCTAAGGTGCAGCTATATTGGCCCAATGATCAGACCACGGCTAACTTACTCAAAGATTTGCTGTTTGATGAGCAAGCAGATAAAGAAACGTTTGAGCAAAGACGTCGTGAAGGTCAACGTTTGGTTGTTAAACCTGAAGATCAAGAGCCAGAACGAATGTATGAAAAAATGCTCTGGAACTTTACCAGCAATGTGCAGAACGGGAAGAAAGACACTATTGGCATTGGGTTTAACCGGATTAGTCAGCTGGTCGGGCAATGTTCTGTTTATCCATTGGCATTAGTGGATAATAATGGCAGCCATCATCTTTTTGTTGATGCTGAGGGTAAGCCAATTGATTATGCGACTGATTTATGTGGAGATAAGGGAACATATTGGGTAAATGACCGCTTATTCCAGTCATCACCAGTTACCTACCCACTGGCCTATGAAATGGCAGTTGTTTATCATCAACCTGTTGGCACAGAACCTTGCCTACCCTATCACGAAGGATGTGAACGGGGACAGATATTAGCTGATAAACTGCTCACTCCTGAAGGGCAGTATCTCTTAAGCGAGATAGGTTTAGTGCCTGTGCTACCGATACAAAAAATCCGGCAAATGCAGTGGAGTCCTGTAGCAATCGGAGAAAAACCATGACATCACAACAGGTTGAAGCTCTGGCCAAAAAGATTCAACAGGATCCAGTGTTGATGGGTAAGCTTTGCGATCGCATCTACTATCTGCTCAAAAAAGACCTGCTATATCAGCAAGAACGTAACGGGAGGCGACCATGACAGAGACCTTTAACTATGTCACCGCCAACCGATTCTATGTTGAAATTGACAGTCAGATTTCTGCCTCCTTTAGCGAATGTTCAGGCATTGGCGTCACCCTAAAAACCCAGTCTATTGTTGAAGGCGGCGTCAACGGTCAGCAACGTTTTTTTATCGATAATCCTGAATTCTCAAATGTCATCCTAAAACGAGGCATCACCGATAGTGTCGATTTTTGGGCTTGGATCAAAGCTGTTCTCACCAACACCTCAAAACAACGGCGCAATGTTAGCATTTTGCTCTTTAACCAGGCGGGTGAAACCATGCAGGCATGGACACTGGTGGGAGCCATCCCAGTAGGGTGGAAAGCCGATGCGCTTCAAGCAAATGCTGAAAGTGTTGCCCTAGAAGAACTAACCCTGGCCTATGAAGGATTGAAAATCGAGAAAGGAGGGGGCAGTGATCCAACGAAAGGTGAACCCCGTGACCATAAAACAGGCTACTTTATGGGAGATAGCTGATGGCCAATACTCCAGCAAAGTCCTCCACCATCGAACTCACCTATCCTCCCCTGGGGTGGCATTATCAGCATACCCATTGGCAGATCAAGCCCTTAGGCCATTTGTCTAATGCTCAGGTAGCTCTAGAGGCATCATCGACAACCCCATCATCAGCAATCCAGACAAAGCCACTACGTCAGGCGGCTCAGCTAGTGGGCTTACCGGCTGAGCTAGGGGATGGCTCAGGATTTTCCAACTTTGTTGATAGCCCAGATGCCACCCGAGGTTTCCCTGAACAGCTCCAGCAATTTACATCAGCACTACAACCCGACATCCAGCCACTTTGGCAAGAAATCACTGATTTTAGTGAACTGTCTTTCCAACCAGCTCAGCCAACCGATAACGCCATAGAGAGTATTTCTGAAGCTATAGTTTCCCCAGCTCTAGATAACTCAACAGATAGGTCAACAGAGGTTGACGCCACAGCATCAGAGACGTTACCGACAGTTAACCGTGCTGAAGATAGGGGAGTTGAATATAAGCAACCCGACAATAAACACCCCTTAGCCATTAGCCCGCTGCAACAACAGCCCTTGGGGCAGCATCAGCCCCTTGGCTTTATTAGCCCGCCTACTATTACAGACATCGCTGCGGATAGAGTTCCGCCCATTCAACCCAGCCCAGCGGGTCCTCTCCCTGAGTCCGATATTGCCACTGGTCAACAGTTCCAAAGTCCAGGTGATGTTGATTTAGACAGCGAGCCAAAACGCATATCACAACGTCTCAATAGGACTGCCCCCCCTGTCTCAGAATCTGTTGTAGACACGTTTCCTAATCATCAGCCAGCCGATCCTCCAACTGAAACCACTTTTCCAGCAGATACGCCCCCAACAGACGCTTCCCCAACAGATGATTTTCCGATCGATACGTTTCCAACAGATATAGCCCCCAGAGCCATCGACTCAGAGCCAGAGAGTCCTGATGTCGTAGATATTTCTGCAACTGACATTTCAGCCCCAATCAATGCCATTCAACGGACTCCCACTATCTCTGATGATATCAATGCGCCCACTGCTCAATTGGAAAGTCAGTCGCATGATATTAGTTCTCCAGCGGCGACTCCAGAAATTCTACAACCGCTCAATACAGATGAAACTACTCCAGAAAAAACTCCCATAGAAACAACAGACTTAAATGCGACGGTTGTTCAACCTGCTGAAGAAAAAGCACAACTATCGCCATGGCCATCCTCTGCTGAGCAATCCGAACCCGATGGGGTATCAGTTACGTCTACATCTGATATAGACTCCCCAGAAATATCTTCACCTATTCAACCAACTACGGGCGAATTGCCAACCGTTATTCAGCCTGCATTAGACAGCCCAGCTCCTACATTTTTCGCTGAGTCACCTGAACCAGATCTTACTGAATCCCCCGAACCTGATGCCAACGATGGCACAGAGGTGCTGCAAGCAAGGAGTGAGCCAATTAACCAAGCTCAGCCAGTCATAGACCCAACAGAGGCTCCCTATGCACCCTCTGACAATTTAGAATTGCCCTTATCGGATGATACGTCTGCCGATAGTCTTCAGAGAATGCCAGAGATATGGACGCAGCCGGTGGTTTCTGACCCAAGCGAGATAGACAGCAAGATAGACAATGACAGCCCGACGGGACTGGCAGACATAC
>JAHQVZ010000283.1 GCA_019634055.1 Leptolyngbyaceae cyanobacterium MAG.088 | reverse complement strand
TTGGCCTTAATGTTTCGGAACATCGGGCCAAGACCGAAACCTATGAACTTTTCCAGGTAATGGACTACCAAGCAAGAACGAATGATTTAAGTCTGCGGGTTCCCGTGGAACCGTTTACCGAAATCGGTCATATTGCCACTCGCTATAACCATGTGATTAGTGCCTTTGAAAAACGCCACAATCAAAGTGCAGAGGACCTGGCCCATATTTACTATGTCACCGAAGCAATCGTGGCGGCAGTTGAAAACCAAAGCTTTAAGGCCAACAATCTGGGTATTGATGAAGTAGCAGAGCGTACCGATGAACTGGGCTCGTTGGCTCGGGCTATCCAACAGGTGGTAGAAATTGTAGAAAACCGGGAACAAGAGATTTTAAACTTGCAACAGCAGTTGGAGAAACAACCAGAGAAATTTGACCCTGGCTAATGGTCATCGATCCACCACCCTGGAAGCGATCATGGGGCTTTATGTTTATGCCCCCTTACCTTGCCAAATTTTTAGGGCTTTTGGTATCTATATCTATTGCTGCCAGAAGCTCTTTAGACGTGGTTACCCAACCAAAAATTAGCTGAGTCATCTCCACCGATACCCGATGAAATTCCGGTACTAACGACGCGCAGCAATCTTCTAACAGCAAACACTCATAGCCTAAATCATTGGCGGTCCGCAGTGTCGTATGCACACAACATTCTGTCGTTACCCCCGTCAACAATAATTGTCGAATCCCTCGCTGTCGTAAGATTAAATCCAGATCTGTTGCTACAAAGGCCCCTTTACCAGGCTTGTCCAACACAATCTCACCTGCCATTGGCTGCAGCTCATCCACAAAATCATGGCTCTTAGACCCTCGGGTTAACAATCGTCCCATTTTTCCCTCACTGCCAATGGCAGCATTCTGCTTTTTTGAACGAGCCAACTTATGAGGGGGGCAATCACTCAGATCTAGTCGATGACCCTCCCGTGTATGGATAATAGTGACTGGGGTCTCACGCAACCCTTCAAATAACTGTTTTAACGGTTGAATGGGCTTCTGAGTTTGAGTCACATCAAACCCCTTTTGGTCTGCCCAACCGCCAGCCGTACAAAAATCATTTTGCATATCGATAACGAGTAGCGCTGTGTGCGCTAGATCGATCATTAATGGATAAGGTTTCGCTGGCACCGTCAGTTGATAAGTTTGCATGGTCAAGAAATACCCCAAAAGAAAATACCCCAGCAAAGCCAGGGCGTGTGTGAGATCGGTTATGTTACAGGGGGCTATACCGTATGCCAACCCTGCGATACAGTAGACTATTTTTCTATTCTGCTTCCACCTTAAAAAAGTCCAGCAAAAACAATGTGTAGATCTTTGTTGCCGCAACCACCTTGTCCATATCAATAAACTCATTTACTGGTGGCCAGCCATCTTCGCCTGGGCCAAAGGTAATGGACGGAATCCCACTGTGGGAGAACCGTAAAGTGTCGCAGTAAGCGTTCTTACGGTAGAGCACCGGATCTTTGCCCAAAACCTTTTGATAGGCTCTCGACAATGCCTGCACATGGGTTGCATCTTCTGAGACTTCTATGGAGGCAGGGACAAAGGTCTCTCCTTCTACTTTAGTAATTGTTGCCTGGAAGGTGGAATCTTCGCTCTGGAGCTGGGCAATTACTTTTTCCATATCCTGCACAATCGACTCATAGGTCATGCCAGGCACCAGGCCAATCACCCACACCCTGGCCTTACAAGAAGGCGGAGTAAACTGCCCTTCTCCAATTTGCCCTGCTTCTATTTTGACGGGGCAAATGCTGGGTTGGGTGGGGCCATAAATTTGTGGTGCTTCATGGGTAAATGTGGTGTTGCGCAGTCTTTCGATTAGCTGGGCCATATGCAAGACAGGATTCACCCCTTCATCGGGTCGCCAGATATGAGACCTGACCCCAGTTGTCTCAATATCTACCAAGCACAAACCCGAGTGGGCCAGGGCAATGCCAATGCCCCAATCATCATCCCCATCGGTCCAGGAGGTGGGCTCAGCCGTAATCTCGTAGTCGGCAGTGAGACCATAGTCATTCAACAAGTGCAGTGCCCCCGCCTTACCGTGGCGTTCTTCATCCACAGTGTAGGCACAGATCAGTTCGCCATTAATTTTTACCCCTGCCTGCCGCAACATTTCAATGGCAATTAGCTGACAGGTCATATTACCCCGAGTATCCGAGGTGCCTCGACCATAGAGATATTTACCCTGTAGCGTGGCGTTATAAGGATTGTGGCCCGACATGTGCCATTCTGCTGGATCACAAGACGGGTATGTATCCAGGTGATCATTAAAAATAAGAGACGGTCCAGGGAGGCCATCGTTCCAACGACCGACCACATTAGGACGACCTTCGATGGCAGCGACCCATTCTACATCTAACCCCAAAGACTGGAGATGTTGTCCCACCTGACGAGAAATATCTTCTTCATGGGCCATGGGCGCTTCTGGGTCAATGGAGTTGCCACATCCTGGTTGCCCGGTGGGGACCAAGGCTTTAATCAGCTGAACGCATTTTTCTTGGGTGATCCCTGCTAGGACCTGTTGTTGTAGTTCGGTTAGTTCTGTTGGGCTAGAAAGGGTTTCTAACATTGAATGCACTCCAGTAGTAAATGATTCAGACAATAAAATCCCCGTTTGAGAGGGGACCGATCAGACCAGGTAAATTTCGATCGTTAACGCCAGTGGTCAATCCAACCAGAAGTCTCACCCAAGAGGAGATAGGATATCGACTTGTGCCTTAAGTCCGGCATTACCGTCTAGATTCTTCACTCTTCACTCTTCACTCTCTACACAATCACCCCTGCCAATGAACAACTTTTGACGCAATCACCCTCAACACAAAGTCAGACACCACACCAAAAAAGCCAATCATCAAAATGCCAACAAACAACCCTTCTACATTAAAAAAGGTACTGGCATCCTGAATGATGTAGCCTATGCCTAAATCCCCTGCCAGCAATTCAGCGGCGACTAAAATGCCAAAATCTACAGACAACGCCACTCGCATGCCAGTAAAGATGCTGGGTAATGCTGCAGGCAAAATCACGTATAAGAAAATTGCCAGATCATTGGCTCCCAGGGTTTGGGCTGCCAAAATTTTATCTTTAGGACAAGATTGCACCCCTGCCATGGTGTTGAGCATGACGATTAAGGCACCGGCATAGAGAATAATCAGTACCTTGGATACTTCACCGATGCCAAACCATAGAATAAACAAGGTAATAAATGCCAGGGGGGGAATGGGTCGCAGGATTTCGGTCACCACATAAAAGGCGGCACGAACGTATTTGTAATACCCCATCAAGAGACCCAACAGGCACCCTACAACAGTACCGATGCCAAAGGCAGTGAATACTCGCCGCAGACTGCCTAATACATGGCTGAGTAGGGGCGTACCGGCATAACCTTTGCGAACCATGGCCAGGAACTCGCTAACAATGCCAGATAAACTGGGCAGAAAGAGTTCGTCAATCCAACCCATGCGAGTGGTGAGTTCCCAAAGGATCAGGATCAAGGAAGGAATTGCGATCGCAACACAAAACAACAACGCCTTCTCACGCAACGCCTGAGTCTGTAAATCTTGTCCTTTAAAGGCAGATACCTGCTCAGAGTTAGCCATTTTTAACTGCATAAGGTTTTATGTCCCTATTCACCATTGCCTATTGTCGGGTGGGCACGCCCACCCTATTCGATTGCCTTCATCTTCAAATATAAATCTGTTCGATATTGGTTAAACTCATCCGAAACCCGATTCATTGCGGTGTAACGAGGGCCAGGCAAGTGAATCTCAATATCGTGGGCAATACCTCCTAAATTACGATCTAAAATTACGATGCGATCGCTCAAAAATACAGCTTCTTCAATACTGTGGGTCACAAACAAAATTGCTCCGGCCACCTGTTCATGCAGCTTTAACAACTCTTCTTGTAATCCCTCACGAGTTTGCACATCGACTGCCGCAAAGGGCTCATCCATCAACAAGATCTCTGGCTGTACCACCATCGAGCGAGCGACGGCCACCCGCTGCCGCATCCCTCCAGAAAGCTGGTATGGGTACTTCCGCTCATTGCCCCGCAAGCCCACCAACCCAATGATGGTCTCCACCCGTTTCTGTTTCTCATATTTAGATATAGATTGAAACCGAAACCCAAAACCAATATTTTGTTCAACCGTCATCCAGTCAAACAGAGCATTGCTTTGAAAAACCACCCCTCGCCTGGCGGACGGACCTTTAATCTCTTCTCCACCATGGGTGACGGCCCCCAAAAGGGGCTTATAAAACCCGGCAATCAAGTTTAAGATCGTCGATTTACCACATCCAGATGGACCCAACAGGGTCAAAAATTCTCCTCGTTGAATCTTCAGATCTAAGTCTTGTAGCACCAGCCGCTTACGGCTGTAGCCAAAGGACACATTATCCAGGGAAATAATCTCAGCCAGAGAGTCCTCCGGCTGAGAATAATGATCAAGGGAACCGATAGACGATCGGACAGGAGATTGGGACATGAGGCAACAACTGATGATTACTTCGACTCAAGATATTCGGCTACGTAGGCAGAATTAATCAGCGGTGCTAAATCCTCTGGCACACTATCCAAACGACCCTGGTCAACCAGGAAAGTCCCATATTCCTCATAGGCTTTATACAAGTTGGTTGCTTGGGGCTGTCCAGGGGTACCTAACCAGTCATCCGACAGCTGGTCTTCCATTAACACCACAGTTGACCCCTGACGACCGACCATATCCCCAAATTCTTCAGGGGTAAGATTCAAACGCTCAGCTTCCCACGCCTGACCAGACTTGGGATCATCTAAATAATCTTGCTGGGCCATGTCCCAGGCTTCCATAAACTTGGTCATCACCTCGGGGTTTTCCTCGGCAAATTCCTTACGCACTGCCCACAGTGCAACAGCATAGGCTCCAATGGATTTAGCGGTGGCAATATCTGTACCCCCCAGCTCGTTGAGCTTACCGGCAGCGGGTTCCCAGGTCCAAGCCGCATCAATCTTCCCTGCAGAGAAAGCGGCTGCCATTTCCGAGGGCTTGAGATTCACCAAATTGACATCATTTTGGTCAATGCCCGCCTGATCGATGGCAGCGAGCAATGAGTGGTGACCCGAGGTACCGATGGTCACACCTATAGTTTTACCCGCTAAGCTGGCCACATCTGGTGCCGATTCCCCGGCAATTAGTCGCTCTGCTGTCAAGGGAGCATGGTCTAACAGCACTACTTCAATATCGATACCGGTGGCAAATGCTGTCAGGGAAGGGAAGGGGAAAAACCAGGTAATATCTAATTCACCCGCTGCCAGGGCCGTTACCATGGCCCCACCGGACGAGTAAGGAGCCAGCTCAACATCTAGACCAACTTTTTCAAAGTACCCTTCTTTGGCGGCCACCATGGTGATGTTGTTGATGTCACCAGTTTGGAAACCCACACGCACCTTAGGTAAGTCAGACGCTGGTGCTGCAGCCACCTCAGTTACGGCTTCAGTAGCTGTTTCAACTGTTTCTTCTACAGTGTTTGCCACCTCTGCTGTGGGCGTACATGCAACTGCCAGGGCCCAAGAGCAGGCTGTTAAACTACTAAATGCAAAAAATTTACGTCGGTTGAAAAAACGGGTAACTGATCGCTGCATGGTCGTCTCCAATTCCTATAGACATTGAATAGCTGGCATCAACTAGCTGACATCAATACCTCCTACGTTAAAAACCACTTTGACAGTTGTAGCGATTCACATAGTAGCTTTCACTACAAATCTCACCATTGAGAGAGTCACTTACGATAAGTAAAATCTATGGCTTAATAAATTTATTTTCTAGCTCTACCCAAGGTCTTTACGTTAATTCTATTGTTAGGACGACTTGCCATGACGTCCTTTTCAAAAAAGAAGCATGTCGCACAACAAAAATAAGTATCCTGAGTGAAACTAGAGCATGCTTATTCCGGGGAAGAAAGAAACCATGACACAGCGAACTGATTCAGGTATTCCTTTAACTATCTCTTCCCTGCAAAAAAGCTATGCCCAGGGAACACTGACCCCTGTCCAGGTAATTAAAACCATCATTGATACCTTGAAACAGCGTGGAAATGATGGCATTTGGATCTATACGCTACCTGAAGAAACATTAATTAAACGGGCCATGGCTCTAACAAGTATGTTAAGGAGCCAGCGATCGCAATTTCCCCTATGGGGTATCCCCTTTAGTGTTAAAGACTGTATCGATGTGGCCGAATACCCCACATCGTCTGCATGTCCTGCCTTTGCCTACAACGCTAGCCATACTAATCCAGCGGTTCAGAACCTATTGGATGCAGGGGCAATACTCATTGGCAAAACCAATCTAGATCAGTTTGCAACGGGGCTAGTCGGAATTCGCACTGGATACACCGCTCCCCACAATGCGTTTTCAAAAGACTATATCCCTGGTGGGTCTAGCTCAGGGGCTGCGTTGTCTGTTGCGACCGGATTGGTATCCTTTGCCATTGGTACCGATACAGGTGGCTCTGGGCGAGTGCCTGCTGGCT
>JAHQVZ010000282.1 GCA_019634055.1 Leptolyngbyaceae cyanobacterium MAG.088 | reverse complement strand
TCATAATTGATGCGATGAAAGTGACCGTCCTGCCACTGATGTTCCACAATAAACTGAGCGGCCTGTTGTGCCAGCATCAAGTAATCTAGCTGGTTCAATACAACAGCTGCGTTTGCTAGCCCAGAAATCATCAGACTATTCCAGGCAACAATCAGTTTAGTATCCGTTACCGGGGGGATGCGCCTCTTCGTAGTACCATAGCGAGCCTGGAATAATTTCAGTAGGCCCTGCTTGACCGACTCGTTGAGAGCTCCAGACTGACGACGTTGTAAAACCGTTGCGCCTTCAAAGTTTCCCCCAGGAACAATCATAAACGCCTGCTGAAGGGCAGTTAGTTCCGATGGTTCGACTAAACTCTCTAACTCCGCAGCTGACCACACATAAAAAGCCCCTTCCACTGGTTCAGCATTTTCAGCGGTCTCGACACTGTCCGCATCCTGGGCTGCATAGAAATATCCTGCCGGGTCTCGCATCTCACGCTGCAGCCAATCCACCGTTAGACCCATTGCCCGCGTAATTGCTGGCACGGATGGGTGAGCCCGCTCAATCTCTGCTAAAAACTCAAGAATTAAGCCATTGTCGTAGAGCATTTTCTCAAAGTGGGGCACCGTCCAGGTGGGGTCTACGGTATATCGATGGAAGCCTCCAGCAACATGATCAAAAATACCCCCTAAAACTAAATCCAGAGCCCGCTGACGACAAATTTGAGCCGGGTCTAGTACTGTTTTACGAGATAGATAAACACCCTGTAGCGCTGTTAAGCTGTAGGGCACCATCGGAAAGCTAGTACCGCTGTCCGTTGGAATCAGAACCTTGGCACTTTCTAAAATGCCATTAGCTAACAAATCTTCGTTTTGTAACGGTGCACTGCTTGAAAGAGCATCTGAAGGTTGAAGCTCTGCCACGATCTGGGCCTGGATAGTCTCAATCTGTCCACGGTCTGTTGTGTAGAGATTGTATAGGCTTTGGAGAACCTTTAAAAATGGCGGCTTGCCATAGCGGGCTTCAACCGGAAAGTAAGTTCCCCCATAAAAGGGAACTAAGTCATCGGGGGTGAGAAAAATATTGAGGGGCCATCCCCGCTGCCCAATCATCAGCTGCAATGCTTGCATGTACAGGCTGTCGAGGTCGGGTCTTTCCTCCCGGTCTACTTTGATAGGTAAAAAATGCTTATTTAAATAAGCGGCAATCTCTTGATCTGAGAAGGCCTCTCGTTCCATTACGGTGCACCAGTGACAACTGGAATAACCAATAGACAGAAAAATAGGCCGATTAGATTGGCAGGCGGTTGCGATCGCATCATCTCCCCAAGCCCACCAATTCACCGGGTTCTCAGCATGTTTGCGCAAATAAAGACTCTGACTTTGAGCTAACCCATTAGACATATATAGCGTTTCTCAAATGGATTGAATACATCCCACTCACGATTCACGATTCACCACTCACTTACACCACCAAAATTTATTCATCTCAACCAGGCACCGCTATAAGATATGAGCAACAAACAGACTAATCATGACTGCATTAGTCTGTTGCACATAGATTTCACGTAGACAGTCGTGCAAAACTAGTGGTCCGTCAAGCCTAAGATTTAGGATGAGACCAGTAAAGAGTAAAGGGTGAAACGAGATGAATAATCACTCTTTATCCTATAGCCCCGGGGCATGGCTAACGCTAGCACTCTTCATCAAGGCAGCATCCCCATTTTTAGCGTTGACGCTACACTAGTATTGCGTCAAGTTTTAATTTTCGGGTAGAGGTGTTTCTTAGCAATGCGGCTTTCATACTTGAAACACCATTCACTATTCACCATTCACCACTCACTATTCACGATCCTAATCCGACTATTTAAATTTGACAGTCTATTGGTTTGACAAATAAAAAGCCCATGCTAGGCACAGGCTGTGTGAATCGTTAATAACAACAATATATCCCAAAGCCCACAAAAGTGTAACTAATTCTGTTATGAATAGACAACAATATAGACTAGATTAAGATTTCTCCATCTGCAAACCATAAATTTACCTTGAAGAAAACAACAGATCTTGATATGGAAATAGTTTAGAACAGAAAACAAAAGACTGGGCCTGCAGAAGTTAGCAGGCCCAGAGTAAATGCACGTCTTGGCAAAGAAATATGTTAAAAAAGCCATCAAATTCTTGATGGCTTACACTCAACTCTCTAAGAAACAGGCTGAGTGACAGTAACTGGTTCTGACTTCTTGACAGGTGTTACAGGTACCTTGGAATTTTTATTAGGAATCCCTTCAATCGGACATTCTTCTGTTCCAACCGTAGAACGGGTTAATGCCTCAACTTTTTCCTTCGTCTTCTGAGGATCTAAAATCCACTCACGATAGAACTCGTAAGGACATTCCATCATGCCCTCTTCCCCTTCACCCGAATTAATCATACCGGTGTAGCCACGGTGTAATAGCTTAAACAGGTGATTCTGGGACTGAGAATGCTGGCGGAAGTCACGGATAGCAAACTTAGATAACGCCGCATACTGAATACCGTTTTCTTCCTCACCGCACTCTCCTAAAGTGCGGCCATCAAACCCAACAATCGCTGAATGACCAAAGTAGCTGTAAACACCATCAAAACCAGCCGCATTAGCTACGGCAACATAGGTATTATTCATCCAGGCCATTGCCTTAGAAACAATAATTTGCTGCTCCTTAGCTGGATACATATATCCTTGGCAGCGAACCACGAGCTCAGCTCCCTTCATAACGCAGTCGCGCCAAATCTCAGGATAATTACCATCATCACAAATGATCAGACTAATCTTAAGTCCTTTAGGACCTTCAGCGACATAGGTACAGTTACCTGGATACCATCCCTCAATAGGGGTCCAAGGCATTATCTTGCGATACTTCTGTACAATCTCACCCTGATCATTCATTAAAATCAGCGTGTTATAAGGCACCTTGGTAGGATGCTCTTCATGACGTTCACCCGTCAATGAAAAAACACCCCAAACCTTATTGCGAATACAAGCCTCTGCAAAAATATCTGTCTCAGGCCCCGGAATGCTGGAAGCCGTCTCCATCATTTCCTCAGAGTCATACATGATGCCATGGGTAGAATACTCAGGGAAAATGACAAGATCCATCCCTGGCAAACCCACTTTCATGCCATCTATCATCTCTGCAATCTTATTACAGTTTGCTAGCACCTCTTCTCGAGTATGTAATCGCGGCATTTTGTAGTTAACGACCGCCACACCTACAGAGTCATTACTAGAGGAGATATCACCATGAATTGCCATAAAAAACTCCTATTTCTCAAGTTGTCTTAGCCAAAAATGTTCTAGCAATAGACTCAACACACCCAATAGGCTTGACAATGTGCATTGCAAGCACTGACTATTACTATTTTTAAACCCGCCACAATTCTGACTTCGATCACCGCGTGGCTTTGAAGATACCTTAACCACTCAAAGCATATATTGCGGTTTAAAAGCAATGACAAATACATTATTGCTTTTCGCAATTTCATTATTACCAAAAACAATAACCCTATCACCCTTACTCTAGCCGAAGGGAGTAAAAGTCATTGATATCAAAGGTTAACAATAAAAACTTAGGGCCATTGCTAGTTTTATATCCGATAAAGAAAACCTTCAATGAAGGCTTCAATAACAAGCAATCATGACATTTTTTGTTTAAAAAGACCTTTTCGTATCTAAAGCGACAAAAGTCATCTGAGACTGTTCTATTCTCTTAATGACAAGACGCAGGAACAAAAGTAATGTTGCCGGTTTTTCTGCTGTTATTTCATTGATAAAAACTACGTAACTACGTAAGTTGTTTTCTAGTAATCACGGCAAAAAAATCAGGCACATATGATTGTTACATTTGTCAATTTTCTTCGCGTCTATCAGAATTTCGTTCTCTGAAATGTCTGGGCCTATGTATTCAGACATCTTGTTTCCTTATCTGTTTTAGGAAATGTTTCAGTGATTGAAAGGTGGTTACAGGATGACTGTAGCTGTAGGGCGACTATAGAGTAATCTGGTTTCCTTGTTTGAACTTGTGATTAGGTAGATAAGAGTTATGGCAAAGCCCCACGTTTCTGATACAAATCTGAATCGTCGAAAATTTATTCAGTATGGTTCTCTAGCTGTGGGTAGCACCATTGTTGCTGCATGTACTGGTGGAGGCAGTGGGCCATCTGAATCAGCTGACCTGGGTGAAGATCCCATTAAGGTTGGTGTGATGTATTCCACGACAGGAACGATCGCAATTGTTGAAAAATCCCTCCAGGATGCAACATTTTTGGCAATTGAGCAGATCAATACGGGTACTGGGCCATGGGAAGCCAATGGTGCAGGTATCGCTGGCAAGAAAATAGAAAAAGTTGTTGTAAACCCCGACTCAAACTGGGACCTTTACAACCAAATGTCAAAGCGACTGATTGACGAAGATCAGGTAGTTTGCGTCCTTGGCTGCTACACATCTGCTAGTCGTAAGTCAGTACTTCCTGTTTTTGAAGAAAAAGACGCTATCCTTTATTACCCCGTTTATTACGAAGGGAATGAATGTAGTTCAAACGTCTTCTACACTGGGGCAGCACCTAACCAACAAATTACTGACTCCATCCCTTACTGCTACGAAAACTTTGGACCTAAGGGATTCTTCATTGGTTCTGATTACATTTATCCCAAGGAAAGTAATCGAATCGCAAAGGCTGAACTGGAGAAAGCGGGTGGAACTGTCGTAGGTGACGAATATGCGGCCCTAGGTACCACAGAATTTATTACCATCATTAACAAGATCAAAGCAGCAAAGCCTGACTTTGTTCTAAGCAATCTGGTGGGTGATAGTATTCCCGCATTCTATCGTCAGTTTAAGGATGCTGGTATTACGTCCGACGATATTCCCATCATGGCCTATCCAACCACTGAAGAAGAAATTCAGGCCATGGGACCTGAATATTCTACTGGCCACTACACTAGCTTTAACTACTTCCAAACGGTTGATACTCCTGAGAATAAGGCGTTTGTGGAACAGTTCAAGGCTATGTTTGGCAAAGGCCGCGTTACCAATGGTGTAATGGAAGCTGCCTATCTTCAGACCTTCTTTATGGCCCAGGCCATGAAGAAGATTTTGGAAGAAGGTGGTGAACTAACGCCAGGTAATATTCGAGAAGCAACTCGAGGTCAGGAGTTTGATGCCCCCCAGGGTAAGGTCAAAATTGATCCCGACAACTACCACACCTATCTCTATTCCAGAATTGGTAAGTGGAAAGAAGATGGCCAAGCTGAAATTGTGTTTGCAACAGACGCTGCTGTCAAGCCGATTGCCTGGAGTCAGACGCTCTATAAAGGTCGTGTGTGTGAGCATACAACACCTGATGACCGCAGTGATCCGACCAAAGAGACTGGTAAAGATCTAGAACCAGTCTTCTTGTAATTGGGTTGCCCATAGATTTGGTGGATTAACTCTATAGCTGTTTGCTAGCTAATCAGTGCTTGTTATGCACTATTAGCTAGCAAACGTATTAAGTATCCATCACGATTTCTAGTTTATTGGTTTTGTTTTATCCTATTGAATTTTCCCCATGCTAGCCTTTGATCCATCTTCAGTTTTTTTATCTACCTATTTGCTAGCCCAGGAAGAAGCTGAGGCTGTAGCCGAAGGGGGCTTTGATATTGTTACCCTCCTTAACCAAGCCCTCAATGGTGTTGGCATTGTCGGTATATTGCTGCTAACAGGCTTGGGCCTAGCAATTACCTTTGGGGTCATGCGCATCATCAACTTGGCCCACGGTGAATTCATTATGCTAGGGGCTTATGTCACATTCGTGTTTCAAGATGCCTTTGGCATGGATTTGCTGATGACAATTCCTTTTGCCTTTCTGGTCACGGCCATTATTGGCGCTGTGGTGGAATTGACAATTATTCGTCGACTTTATGGCAACCCCCTAGAAACGTTGTTGGCAACTTGGGGACTCAGTATTGTCTTGCAAGGTGTAGTCAAGCTGATTTTCACAGCCCAGCTTAAATATGTAAAAGCTCCTCCTTATCTATCTGGCAACTTGCCTCTGTTATCCGATGATGCTGGCGGTGCTTTGATCTCTATCTCCTACTACCGCATGTTTATCATCGCGGTAGCATTAGCACTTCTAGGGCTAACCATGTATTTGTTTTATAAAACCTCCTGGGGACGACAGATCAGAGCGGTTACCCAGAATCGTGACATGGCTAAATGTCTGGGGGTTAATACCAAACTTGTAGATATGGGCACTTTTGCCTATGGCTGTGGGTTAGCGGGTGTGGCCGGTGCTGTAATTTCTGCCCTCAAAACCGTCGCTCCTCCCATGGGCCAAGATTATCTGGTGGATGCCTGGATGGTAGTGGTGACAGGCGGTGTGGATAAACTAATTGGCGTATTGGCAGGGTCTCTTTTAATTGGTGAAGCTAATGCTGTCATTGCCTTTATACTCAACGACCCCACCGCTAGGGTAATTGTTCTGGCAGCGGTGATTGTCTTAATTCGATATCGCCCCGAAGGCTTATTTACGATTCAAAAGCGCTCATAGCCTCCCGTTAGAAAGGCAAGTATTGGTTTAACACGTTATTAGGAGGTACGGTCATGGCAAATGCAGTCATGGGATATAAACAGTCATCTTTTCCAACAAAGTTGGCTGCCATCAGTGGTATTGCACTGCTTATATTTATTATCTTGCCCTTTGTATTTGGGGATTTCCAGCTTTCGTTGATGTCTAAGCTGTTGTTGTTTGGCTCTTTAGGCATCTCCCTAGACCTGGTTTGGGGATTTACAGGCATTTTAAGTTTTGCCCACGGGGTATTTTTTACCCTGGGTGGGTATGCATCAGCCTATTACCTGAAGCTCAATCTTTCTGCAGATTCCAACACCTACGGTGGTGAACTGCCCGACTTTATGGTCTGGAATGGATTAGAAACCCTTCCCTGGTTTATTGCCCCTCTAAAATATTTTCCAGTTGCCCTGGTGGCGACAGTGGCAGTCCCCGCATTATTTGCCTATATCTTGGGGTATTTCATTTTTCGTTCTAAGGTCAGCGGCGTTTATATCACCATTATCACCCTGGCAATTTCTTCGGCACTGACCACATTTTTTGTAAGTCAGCAGGCTTACACAGGAGGAACCAACGGGATTACAGACGTTAGCAAACTAAGCTTCTTAGGCTCTCCAATTCCCCCCATTGGCCTTTATTTCATAATTTTAGCCTTTACGGTCTTTGTTTTGGCCTTGAGCTGGTGGCTGACCCAATCTAACCTTGGTCTGATTCTACGGTCCATCAATGAGAATGAAAAACGCATTGCATTTCTTGGCTATGATGTCGCTCAATTTAAGATATTCATCTGGACCCTATCAGCGGCTTTAGCAGGTATGGCTGGCGGTTTATTTGTGCCCTTAAACCAATTTATTTCGCCAGTATATTTAGCGGTTGCCTTTGGTACCCAGGTAGTTATTTGGGTAGCCATTGGTGGTCGAGGAACGTTGGTTGGGCCTTTGCTAGCAGCCATTCTATTAGGCCAAGTTCAGAACTATGCTGAAAAAGTAACCCAAGATTGGCAGTTGGTAATCGGTATTTTGTTATTGGTCGTTGTTCTGTTTATTCCAAACGGATTGATGAGCTTGCTACCAAAGCAGCTTAGTTTGGCCAACTTATCTAAGCCAAAAGTGCTACAAACATCTGATGCAGTAAAGAATTAATTCACTGAGAGTAAAACTTCACATGGAAGCAGTTTTATCTGTTAAAGAGACAAAGATGGATGGAAAGATGGAATCGGTTTTATCTGTCAAAGACTTAAATGTTGTTTTTTCAGGCTTTAAAGCTCTAAGTGGAGTTAGCCTGGACGTTTATGATGGTGAAATTGTTACCATCATCGGTCCTAACGGTGCAGGCAAGAGTACTTTGCTAGATGCCATTGTTAGTAAATCTCCTGTTTTTTCAGGTCATATCTACTATCACGGCAAAGATATTACCAATAATAGCCCCCATGCCATTGCTCGCATGGGAATTGGTCGTAAGTTTCAGAACCCTAATGTTTACAATGAGCTAACTGTTTTTGATAATATTCTGTTAGCGCTCAAAGGCACCCATGGTATTTTGGCCTCAATTGCTGCAAAATTAACGAAGGCCAAAAAGGGTAAAATTTTTGATGTTTTATCCAGAACGGGTTTGGTAGACCAGGCTTTTGAGCAAGTCTCCTCCTTATCCCATGGTCAGAAGCAGTGGGTTGAAATTGCCATGGTATTGGCTCAAGACCCTTCCATTGTTTTGTTAGATGAGCCTACGGCAGGGATGACGGCTGATGAGACCTACATGACGGGTGAAATCATCAAAAGTATCTCTAAATCTCATTCTGTCGTAGTCATCGAGCATGATATGGAGTTTGTTAAGCAAATTGCTGAACGAATTGTTGTGCTCCATCAAGGCAAGGTTTTGGCAGAAGGTTCGGTAGAAGAAGTTCAAAGCAATCCCAAGGTGATAGAGGTTTATTTAGGCCATGAAACAATTAAAGCCGCTGCCTGAGTTAAATGACATAATGACGGCGAAAACATTACTCGACATGGTCAACGTCACCGCTGGATATGGACAGACTCCAGTCCTCTTTGATGTGAATATGTCGGTCAATCAGGGGGAGATTGTTTGTCTGTTAGGCCGTAATGGTGTGGGTAAAACAACTCTTCTGCGTAGCATCATTGGTCTAAATCCACTGACCAAGGGCAGCATCTCCTTTGATGGCGCTGATATAACCAAAGTGCCAACATATAAACGCGCCAGAAAAGGAATTGCCTACATTCCCCAAGGGCGTGAAATTATCCCATATTTATCTGTACTAGATAATTTAAAGATGGGGTTTAGCGCTAGCGGCAAAAAAGGTAATCGTATTCCCAGTGAAATTTTTGATTTCTTCCCTATGCTTCAAGAGCATTTAAACCGTCAAGGAGGGTTACTGAGTGGCGGCCAACAGCAGCAGTTGGCCATTGCTCGGGGGGTAATGTGTAATCCCAAAATCATGCTTTTAGATGAGCCCACAGAAGGGATTCAGCCCTCTATTGTTCAAGAAATCGAGGAAACTCTGAAGCGTATTAATCAGGAAAAGGGAATCACAATTATCGTTGTAGAACAGAAAATTGAATTCGCCCGTAAACTTGCTCAAAAGT
Source organism: Leptolyngbyaceae cyanobacterium MAG.088 (assembly GCA_019634055.1). Classification (GTDB taxonomy): domain Bacteria; phylum Cyanobacteriota; class Cyanobacteriia; order Phormidesmidales; family Phormidesmidaceae; genus Leptothoe. The sequence continues at coordinate 4,848 of JAHQVZ010000282.1, read as the reverse complement.
TTTTCATCATGGAGAAAGGGGCAATTGTTGAAAAGGGGATAACCGAGCAGTTAACGGACTCCTTGCTACATCGTTATCTGGCTGTTTAATTCTCAATATGAAATAGGTTCTAAACTTATGTTACGTAGCCAACCGATGAATGTATTCATCGGTTGGCTACATGTTTTTTGTGAAGTTATTCTAGTTTATGTTGCTTATCCATGGGATTAAACAGATTTGATTTTCAAGGGTTTCAGTATTTGCACGGACAAATTATTTTTCTAGTAGCTGTTGTTACATATGTTGGCTCGAAATAGAACTATCATTCCAATCGAATGAACAATTTACCCAAATTTAGGGAGTCATAGGTTGTTTTACAGTAGCCCATGTTCCTATGAGAGTTCCTTAGACCTGGGTCTAGTGCACACTGATGTTGTTCTTGAATGTGGCACTGGAAAAAGTTGTTCTAGTTTTGCAGTTTTTATAGGTAGGTTTCCAAAATCAATCAGTCTTTCCTAGAACTAAATTTTTTCAATGGAGAAATTTTAGTTTACTAGTGTAGGCATGATTTAAGAGCTCTCAAATCCTTAAAATTGTCTCAAATAGCCGACATTTTAGGGCATTTGATATCTGATTTGACTTGACGTAAACAACTTAACTGGTAAAGGAGATAACACTGTGCCTGAGACTCTATTTAAGGTGGATCTAACTAAATCCATGGCGGATCAAGAGTTACCTGGTCATAATCGGTGGCATCCTGAAATTCCGGCAGTAGTCTCTGTAAATCCGGGCGATGTTTTTCGCATTGAGTGTAAAGACTGGACAGACGGTCAGATTAAGAATGACGATAGTCCAGAAGATATTCGAGATGTCGATCTAACAGTTGTACACGTTCTAAGCGGACCAATTTGGGTTAATGGCGCTGAACCAGGGGATATCCTGGTGGTGGACCTGGTTGATATTGGTGCGCTCCAAGGAGATGAATGGGGATTTACCGGCATCTTCGATAAAAAGAATGGTGGTGGTTTTTTGACCGACCATTATCCTGAACCAGCCAAGGCGATATGGGACTTTCAAGGAATTTACACCTCTTCACGACACATTCCTGGTGTTAAGTTTGCTGGCATTACTCACCCTGGCTTGATTGGTTGTGCGCCCTCCCATGAGTTGTTGGCAAAATGGAATAAGCGCGAAACGGAATTGGTGAATACTGCACCTGACCTACGCACCTATGGCGCTGGACTATCAGGTGATGAGCCTGTACTGGCTGCCTTACCTAACCCAACCAACGCCATTTTGGGTAATTTACCTTCTTCTGACTATGATCGGGTAGCTGCTGAGGCTGCACGGACAGTTCCCCCCCGAGAGCATGGCGGCAACTGTGATATTAAAAATCTTTCCCGAGGTACTCGAATCTATTTCCCGGTTTATGTGGAGGGGGCTAAGCTATCCATGGGAGATATTCATTTCTCTCAAGGGGATGGTGAGATTTCTTTCTGCGGTGCCATCGAGATGTCTGGCTACATCGACCTACATGTAGACATCATTAAGGGAGGCGTGGAAAAGTATGGCATGATCAACCCGATCTTTAAGCCAGGTCCTGTCGAGCCTCAATATTCTGAGTATCTGGTATTCGAAGGGATTTCAGTAGATGAGTTCACTGGTAAGCAATATTATATGGATGTCCATATTGCCTACAGACAGGCTTGTCTCAATGCCATCGAATATTTGAAAAAGTTTGGGTATACCGGAGAACAAGCTTATCTGTTACTGAGTTGTGCTCCAGTGGAAGGACGGGTTAGTGGCATTGTGGATATTCCGAATGCGTGCTGTACATTAGCCTTACCCACTGCAATCTTTGATAAAGATATTTTACCTGTGTGAGGTGATAGTAATGCCCCTGTATGATTACAGCTGCTCCGACTGTGGTGATTTTGACGTCTGGAGAAAAATGGCAGAGGTTAGCACCCCCATGCACTGTCCTGAGTGTAATACTGTTGCTAAGCGGATTTTTACTGCACCCAACATTAGCTTAAATAGTGCTAGCTTAATCTCAAAAGTAAAGGGAAAAGCCGAACCACGATTAGTTCAACGCCGGCAAGACCCTAAGCCATCTTCTCCTAAAAATCAGAGCATACAGGGTGGAAGACCCTGGATGATTTCCCATTCGAAGGAAAGATTATGATATTCGGCAGCTTTCGACTCTCCTGGTTTGTTTAATCTAAAACACTCCGGCTCTAAGCAAGGCCTTTCTAGGGTCTTGCTTACTTTTTTTTGGTTTTAATTCAGGCAGAGTAACCAAAACTAGATGGAGTATCTAATAGTAAATTTTTGAGTTTGTTCTCTTTCCTTTCTGATTTTGGGTTGCAGGGAAATTGATTACCTAATTTATTTTTTTACTGTCCAATGGATAGGTCTAAACTGAGTCACCTTGAAACATCTGCTTTGATTGCATTTATTGAGGTTGCAGAACGAGGCAGCTTCACAGATGCGGCGGCTGCTTTAAACTTATCCCAGCCGACAGTGAGTCAACAGGTTAAACGCTTAGAAAAGATTGTTGGCATTCAGCTATTGCATCGTCGTTCTAATAAAGTCTATCTCAGCCAGGCAGGTGAGGCATTTATTTCGCATTGTCAAACGGCATTGCAGAATATTGAAGCAGGGATATCTTCAGCAATTCAAACATCGCAAGCCCTGGTTGGTAAGGTGACACTTGGCCTGACATGCTTTAATACCCAGCGTTACTTATCAGAGATCTTAAAACTCTCCTATCAACAAAACCCTAATTTACGTGTAGAAATCATCGAATGTCCTACAGATGATCTAGTTCGAGGGTTGCAAAATCAAACTATAGATTTAGCTATTTTTTCATTACCGGTACCGGTCAAAATATTCAAGTTTAAAGAACTATACGAAGAACCTCTATTATTAGTTGTTGCCTCAACTCACCCTTTAGCTTCAATTAAAGAGTTAACTTGGCAGGATATTAGCCATCAGACTCTGATTCTACCTCGCCAAGAGACTGATTTTGGTATTCGCAATGTTATCGAAGAACTATATCGTACTCATCGAATTAAGATAAATAATCTTGTTGAAGTTAGTGGCTGCCAGTCGCTACATCAATTTTTATTGTCTAACTGTGGTGTAGCATTTCTTCCACTGTCTCAAGTTCAAAAGGATTTGGATAATGGCTCAATGCTTGTTAAGCCGTTGTCAGGGATAGCCTTGACTCATAAAGTTGTTCTCGCAACCGATCCCAGATATACTCTCAGCTCAGCAGCAGAAAATCTAGTAGACACAATACAGGTAGTCATTCAAGCCCATAGCTATTAGGCATTCTGGAATTAAGAGATAATATTGCACGAAATAGACGCCTCATGAAACATTGACTAGGGCTAGCTATTCAGAACTCTATTCTCTATTTCAGGAGGCTAAAAGGTTTTCAGGACTTCGTCCAACAATTGAGCAATCTTTAAATTGGTAGTCTCTAAATTAAACAGTTTGCTGGCTTGGGTTTGGGCTTTTTGTGCCATAGCTTTTGCTTGGTTAGGTTGATTCTGACAAGTCTTGATAATATCGGCCAATTTTTTAGCATCTCCAGGAGGTGTTAACCAGCCCGTTTGACCATGGTTAATCAGCTCCACAGCTCCACCAGCACCAGCAGCGACTACTGGTGTACCGCAAAGCATGGCTTCAATAATGACACGGCCAAAAGGCTCAGGAGCCGTAGATGTATGGGTCACTAAATTACAGGCAGCCATCAACTGGGGAATATCAGACCGAAACCCTAAGAACTTAACCCGATGTTCCAGGTTCAATACCTGAATTTTCTCGCGCAGTTGTTTAACATAGGCCTGCTCACCAAATAGGGCATCACCAACGAACAAAGCAATCACATTATCTGGACAATATTGAAGTGCCTCAATTAAAACATGTTGTCCCTTCCAGGGAGACAAACGGCTGAAATGCCCAACAAAAAACGGAAAATCTCCACTATCGAAATTGGTAAAATCAGAAGCCAGCAAACTGTGCAAATATTTCGGGTCATTCACACAGTTTTCATAGCTCTCAAGTCGAAAGCCATTATAAACAATATGAACGTTTTCGGCTCGTCCGCCTGATTGAATAAATGCATCAAAACTAGCCTGAGAGTTAGCAATCACTAATGCTGCTTGGTTAGCTAACGTAATAATTATGCGACGATTAATAGCACTAAAGTGATCACGAGACACAATGTCATGCAGATGGTAAACCAGTGGACGATTGCTTAAAAAACTAGTAAGGGCCCCAACCACTAAAGCTTTTTGGGTATTGGCATAAATTACATCATAGTGTTTACTGAGTTGGGCAACCCTGGTCACTAAGGGTACTAACTGGTTCAGACTTTTAAGCGCTGCTAACAGCCCACTTGTTTTTTGTACCTGAAAGGTCTGGTCAGCCAACACTTTAACAGGGATGTTCCACTGACGTAGGTAATCTGGAAATAGCCCTTCAGTAAAGACACCCACCAGGCTAGTTTTCGCAAACTGCTGTGCAATATCAGCTAAACAAAGCTCAGCACCGCCTGGCTCACTACTTTGGTCTAGAAATAAAATCTTCATGCTCTTTTATAGATTAGATGGTTTCTAAATGTTGAAGTAATTTTCTTTTCAATAGAAAAGTGGACAATACATCCAATTAAAATAGTCACTATACAAGCCAAAACCATACCGATAGTGCGAAAAATAATGCTATCGATACCGGTAACTTGTATGGCTTTTGTAAATATAGACAAGATCGGGTAATGGGTCAGATAAATAGCAAATGATGATGCGCCTAAAACCACAAACAACTTTCTGATCGACAGTTGACGACTTTTTTCCAGAAAGG
>JAHQVZ010000281.1 GCA_019634055.1 Leptolyngbyaceae cyanobacterium MAG.088 | reverse complement strand
TCTGAAACTGTTTATTTTGTTAAAGATGATGGTGCTGGGTTTGATATGGCCTATTACCATAAGCTATTTGGTATTTTTCAACGCTTACATACCGTTGAAGAGTTTCCAGGAACTGGCATTGGCCTTGCTACCGTCCAGCGTGCAATTCATCGCCACAGTGGACAAATCTGGGCAGAGTCAGAGCTAGAACAAGGCACTAAATTTTTCTTCACTGTACCTAAGCCATAGATAATATCAGACTATCTAACACAAAACGGCATCAATCAAAGTAAATATTTCTGATTAAATAAAAATGTCTATCTACAGTCACAATGGTTTGCAATTTCTTGCTTTAATTCCCTCTCTTCCCATCGAATGTAGGAAGATTAGAGGATAATGATGCAAAGGTTTTTACATCTACTTTTATGGGGAATTACTTTATGTTCTTTGTAAGAGTTTTTTTATATTGGTTTTACCAACAGTAATATGTCAGAGAATACGTTGCTTGCTCGTTCTATTTTCCTGGTTGAAGATAACCCTGATGATGAACGACTAACCCTACGAGCACTCAAAAGGGGACGTATCACCCACCCAGTTCAAGTTGCTCGTGATGGAGAAGAAGCTCTAAACATGCTACTGGTAGCCGATCCCTTGCCCAGTGTTGTGCTGCTTGACTTGAAGCTGCCAAAAATTGACGGTTTAGAAGTCTTACAAAGACTCAGGGCTAATGCACGTACACGTTTATTGCCGGTTGTTATCTTGACATCCTCTAACGAACAGCGTGACATTGTTGCAAGCTACAGCTTAGGTGCCAATAGTTATGTGCGAAAACCCGTTGATTTTCAGCAATTTTCAGATGCCGTTTATCAGTTAGGCTTTTACTGGACAAGTATTAATGAACCACTACCAGACTAAAGGCACTGTCAAAATTAAGACTTAAGATAAGGTTTGTGAAAAATAAAAAGTTGAAATTAATGGAGCGTAGTCCTCTTAACCTATGGGTCTGTTAACATGGCTGACGCTTGGGCACTTAATGAGTCCTCTGCCTGAAAATAATCTGTGACGAACTAATGGGATTTTTCTAAGGCTGTTATACTACCCTCGGAGAATATAAATAGTTATGATTAGTTCTGTCCGCACCATCTGCGCAGTAAAATCTTCGCAAGATCATATCTCAAGATCATACTGATATGAGCGAGCCTCTTAATGTACTGGTGATTGAAGATTCAGAAGACGACACGCTACTAATCATCAGAGAGCTGCGTCGCAATGGGTTTGACCCTAGCTGGCAGCGGGTAGAAACAGCAGAAGAGCTTAGTGCCATGCTGGAAAATCGCTTGTGGGATATTATCCTATCCGATTACACCCTACCCCACTTCAGTGCGCCCTTTGCCCTGGACCTGGTCAAACAGTTCGATATTGATATTCCGTTTATTGTGGTTGCCGGATCTATCGGGGAGCAGCTGGCGGTGGAGATGATGAAAGCTGGGGCCCATGATTATGTCATGAAGGATAGTTTGGCCCGACTGCCTGAAGCGGTGCGTAGAGAATTGCGAGATGCTGAAAATCGGGCTGAACGTAAACGAGCACAAGCAATGCTCTTCCATAATGCTCGTCACGATCACCTCACTAATTTGCCCAACCGAGCTTCACTAACAGAACGTCTGGACCTGGCAATCAATCGTGTTAGACGAAACCCAAACTATCGCTATGCTGTTCTTTTTTTAGATCTAGATCGGTTCAAAGTAGTCAACGATAGCCTGGGCCATGTGGTTGGGGATCAATTACTGGTGGAGACTGCCAAACGGTTGACACGTCATATCCGCGATATTGATATGGTTGCTCGTTTAGGAGGAGATGAATTTATCATTCTGTTAGAAGACATTAATAACACTGAAGAAGTTGTAAGAATTACTGAACGCATTTTGGCAGATAGTCAAATGCCTATGTGTATCAATGACTATGAAATTTTTACCAGTTTCAGTATTGGCATTGTATTGGGTACCCCAGACTATGCTCAGGCTGTCGATTTAATTCGTGATGCAGACATTGCCATGTATCGAGCAAAGGCGGAAGGTAATAACACTTATCAATTTTTCGATGCGGTAATGCATACCCAAGCCATGGATCGCCTTACCTTGGAAACAGACCTCCGCAGAGCAATCGAAAATGAAGAGTTTAATGTAAACTACCAACCCATTATTAATTTGCAGAATCTCCAACTGGCAGGATTTGAAGCGTTGGTTCGTTGGCAACATCCCCAACGTGGATTTATTTCTCCTAGTGAATTTATTCCTATTGCTGAAGAAACTGGGTTGATTACATTGATTGATCATTGGGTTTTTCAGCGAGCCTGTCGACAACTTGCCTGTTGGCAAAAACAATTTCCTGATAACGATGGCCTTAAAATTAGCATTAACTTCTCTGCACAGGATTTGCTTAAATCAACCTTGTTTCAAGATATTGATATGATCTTGAATGAGACTAATCTAGACGGTAATGCAATCACGATTGAGATTACTGAGCGCCTATTGATTGATGATATTGAGCGCACGATTGATTTGCTAGTTAAACTAGCCGCAAAACAGATACATATTAGCATTGACGATTTTGGTACAGGGTATTCATCTCTCAATTACCTTCATCGTTTACCGGTTCATGCTCTAAAAATTGACCGTTCATTTGTTAGCCAAATGCAGGTCAATAATAGAAATTATCAAGTTGTGAGCACGATTTTAGCCCTTAGCAAACAATTAGGTTTAATAGCTGTAGCAGAGGGTATTGAAACCCAGGAACAATTACAATATTTACAAGAGCTAGGCTGTGCGTTTGGCCAAGGGTACTTATTTTCACCACCGTTGGCGGCTGACGCTATAGATCAATCAATTCTAAACTAAAGGGCTGCATACGAATAACGGCTTAGATGATCATAGGTATTGGGCAATAGGCAGTGGACAGTCATGTTTGAAGCAAGACTGGTTAGTAAACGGCAGAATAGTAACAAAAAATGAGAGCCTCCTAAAAGGACACTCTCAAGAGTAAACAACTCAGAACTTTAGAAGTTCGTTTGTTTCGATATTTATTTAGATTGGTGGTCTAGGTGGTCTAGGCGTGTTTCCTGAATATCCTTAACACTTTTAGACTGATTATCTAGATGCTCTAAACGAGTTTTGTGAACACTGTTGCCACCAGAAACTTCTGTTAGCTGTTCATCAGAGATTTGCTCATCTTTCTGGGTGTTCTTAATTTCTTCTGACATGGTGAATACCTCAAATGATTTGGGTTGATAATCAACAGTAAAAGAAGAAAACAATGTCGTCTCATCCCTTACGACGACTACTTTATCGACCATTCATAGCTGTAGGTTTAATCATTGATTAGAAGTGAATGACAAGAGTGCAATAGTTTGCTGAGACTCTTCTCATGGAAATTATAGCTTGGCGCACATAGTTCAATGCATAGACGATCCCTGGAAGCTTTAGCTGACAACAGCTATGTGCGCAGCAAACTGCTGTTGGCGTAGCCTTTCCTGCGGAAATATACATCCAGCAGTTTGCTATAGCTCGTTTACTAGAAACACTTGTAACCAAGCTTTTTATGACCTAGTCGTTATTAATTGGCATGGGGTTGAGCGGGACGGAATGGAAGACCCTCTAAAGATTTAACCTCATCATCCTTCGATGGCTGCACATCCGAGAGTTCTAGTTTAGATGTGTCTAGGGCTACCAAGGAATTGCCCAGAGCCTGTGCCAGTGTACTTAGGGTCTGCTGAAGTAGGGAATCTGGATTTAAGATGGCCCAACCGTTGTCTGTTAGCTGACGCAGTTCAAAATGGAGATGAGGGCCTGTGGAATTTCCAGTGCTACCGACTAAACCAATGACTTCACCCTGTTCAACCCATTCACCAGCCTGTACTAATAGTCGCGATAGGTGGGCGTAGCGACTTTCTAAGGTGTCATTATTGTGGCGCAGTATAACCATGAGTCCATACCCTCCGGCATAGTCAGACTGCGTAACACGACCAGACTGGGTGGCAACCACAGGGGTTCCCATGGGCGCGCCTACGTCTGTGCCTGAATGGAAACGCTGTGCGCCAAAAATTGGATGCGGACGCCAGCCAAATAGGGATGTCAGTGAGGCGGGTATTGACAGGGGAAAGATAAACTTCTCGCCCAACTGTAGTTCAACTACTGACTTAGCAGCTTGATTATAATAGTCTCGACTGGCTGCAGTCGTGGCCCCAACAACTTGTATGCCTGGAATGCTGATGGAACTTACCGTACTAATTTCAGTTTGGGGCGAGGCTGCGTTATTTGCGATCGCATCAGCTAAACGCTCCACCTGGTTACAGAAATTCCTATCAATAGGTTTAACCATACCCACAGAAAACTCGCAGCCGCTGGACCGTTCTGAAATGACAACGTCTGGTGATGTAACGACATCAGGACTAACATCCTCAGGCATTGTTGCTCCAATGCTGTAGTCCGTAGTATCGATTAGGTCTGTGCTGTAGTCCGTAGGCGAAATGACTTCTACCTCAGGGACTGCGTTGGCTTGACCCTCATCAAGTTGGGGCAACGCAGGCTTGGCTGACTCGTCCGGTTGAATAAAAACAGCCCCATAGTCGACAGCTTCAGCGTCAGTTGATGTGGTCTCAATGGAGTTAGGAACAATGCTCGTTGGTGTAACTAACTCCACGGGCGGTGGCGCAGATGTGGCTGCAGGAGCTATAGAAGTTGTATCAGGTTGCACCACAGGCGTCTCAAGCGTAGACGGGGGTATGGCTAATTCCCCTACGCTAGTTTCAGTTTGGGCCACGACAGCCTGAGTGCTAAGTAACCCAACTGCCACAAAGGTTCCAAATTTAGCAAAGTCGCCTAGCTTAGAGCACCGCTCACTTTTACATAACGGTTTACGAGTTATTCGAATAGATATTTTATTAAAAGCAGCCATAGCGAAGTTAGTGTTTAGATAGAAAACCTTGCTAAATGTCTATAGTCAATAAGGGTTATAGCGTGAAACGTAAGTTTAAGCGCCTAACCAAATCAATATGATTCACATAACAGGTTAGCAATAAATTGTAAAAACTATTGTGAACACGCTTACCTTAAATCCTGACAATACAGATAGCTAGTGAATAACTAGGACTTAATCGGTTCTAATACTTGTTGTTAAAGCCTAATCATAAAAGTAGGTTACCAAGGTATGCCTTAGTAGTTTGTGGCGGTTCCATAAGTGTCATAGAGTTGCTGACAAAACTTGTATATCAACCGCCTGACGATTGACTAGGGCAGTGCCAAAGCTAACAATTGGAGTTAAGACAGTGAATAGTGAGCAGTGGCACTCGTAAGCACATAGCCCTGACCCTTTGGGATGTATCAAGTTTAGTCACGTTGTAGTCTATGACCTATCTAGCCCACATCTTAATATTGACTAACTACCAGTCCCATCGGCTATTAACTTGAAGCTTTTGCAAAGGAAAGCTCAGTAGCGCTTCGCATGAGTTAAGTCGATGTTACGTTACCACGAAAGCTTATGTGACTCATTTTTTAGATGAATTGCATATCCTATAGTTTCTGAGTGTTCCTTATGCGGTTGTGATTATCCATTGGAGAGGCTCCACCGTATTGTCAACTATGTCCTTTGAATCTTATGTAAGCGCCTTGACAGGTCCATTGACCCTGTTGACGAGTCTATCGATAGCAACACCTGTGTTGGCAGACGACACTGGATATACGTTTACCCTGACAAATGATACGTCTGTTGACATGTTGGAGTTTTATGCATCCCCCCAAACGGCCACAGATTGGGAAGAAGATGTCTTAGAAGATAAGACAGTTGAAGCAAATGGAGACTGGACAATTATTACAGTTTCAGGTGTGCGGGGCTGCTTTTACGATTTTTTAGCAGTCTTTGCCGATGGTGACAAGCTAGAAAAATACGGTATTAACGTTTGTGAGTTAGAAACCCATACATACTACGAGAACTAGGCCTGATAGTTTGCTCACCTCGCTTGGGAAGAGTGAACCTAGCTGACTCGTCATTTATCACTAAAGGACATTGTCAAGGTTCTTGCGCATGTCTTATAGCGTTTCTCAAATGGATTGAATACATCCCACTCACGATTCACGATTCACCACTCACTTACACCACCAAAATTTATTCATCGCAACCAGGAACCGC
>JAHQVZ010000280.1 GCA_019634055.1 Leptolyngbyaceae cyanobacterium MAG.088 | reverse complement strand
GGTCTCCTAAATACATAAATTTGGTATTCGTTTAACAATATTGATGGCAACGAAGGGGATAACGCACAATCACTTACCTAAATTTACTTTCCATGAAATAGAATCAGCTCCTAGCCATAACGCGAATACGATAATGTAGTTCAAGGCCGGGCCTCACAATCGATAACAGTCTGCTGCGATGTTATTGGCAGAATCTTATCGAAGCCTATAGTTTGCGTGCAAGATGTTTTTTCGTCTGCATGTCATAGATAGGGTCTATAGCAAGATGGAAATTTATCAACTGAAATATTTTGTTGCGATCGCAGACAGTGGCAGTTTTACACGAGCAGCAGACCAACTATATGTGTCCCAGCCATCTCTGTCTGCAAGTATCAAGAAACTAGAACATGAATTGGGGGTGTCCCTCTTAGAAAGGCGTTGGCGTGACATCGCTTTAACAACAGCTGGAGATTTGTTTTTAGAGAAGGCACAAAACCTGATTGCAGACTATCAAGCTGCCATTGACACCCTCAGAAACTTTCAAGTGCGACCTGTGTTGCGAGTAGGGATGCTGTGCACATTACAAGTACAAACAATCGTAACCATCATCCAATTCTTCCGAGAGCTTTACCCAGATATTATTATTGAACTTTGCGACACCCACTTGGATGAACTAACGACTTGGTTAGATCATGGTGAGATCGATATCGCCGTTACCGCATTGACAGCTGACACTAAGACATCTCAAATACTTTTTCGGCAAAGATTAGTCTTAGGGGTACCTCATCAGCATCCGTTTGCACAAAAGCAGGAAATTCATCTTCAGGACTTAAAAGATCAACCGTTTATTGAACGGGTTAAGTGCGAAATCTTAACCAAACAATCGCTATCAATTTTTGAAGCCGCCGGTATACATCCCCATGTGGTCTATCGCTCAGACCATGAAGACTGAGTATTGGCACTCATCTCTTTGGGAGTAAAGGTACATGGTTAAACCAATACATTCCAACACAATCAACGTCTAACAGTCTGGATTAATTATTAAGCCATCGGGCTCCCTGAATAATCACTGATACCTTTATTCGGTAACCTTTGCAGACTATGGTCATTCCCAAGCACTCAGAGCAGTCTTCGACTCTCGTATGAGAGTCATCGAAAAGCACTGTTCGCAGGCATTATCAAAGTTTTGCAACCACATCTAATAGCAAATTCGAGGTTACAAATCATTATCATTCCAGATGTGGGCATCGTTTATTTTCAGTTAGACTCGGTTCCCATGGAAAATTTTGATCGCTATGGCTTTTCCAGGCATGACCTGAATGCAAGAGCAGCCCACTCATTATGTAGAGCCGGGTGGATGCTACCTGAAATCAATGGTGTTCTGCAGAACAGTGATATAGGCCCTGACAGCTTTCAACTGATTCAAAAGCACGCGAGCGCCTTCGACCAACTACAGCGAAAATTTGGCCCTCCACCAACATTAACTCCCATCAATGTCAGTTCTTCTACTGATATTAAAGTCATGGAGATTGATACCAGTAGACTACCAACCATGCGCGTTATGAACAGGGGCCTAGAGGAAGCTGCTGCTGTTCTGAGTCATCATGGCTGGCATTTTGCACAAATTCGCAGTGTCCTCAAAACACCTACTACACCATTAGAAAATCTAGGCTTAGCCTTAATCCATGAACTTCAACAAAAACGGCCTATTCCCCGACGCACCTTCCAGAATCGGCCTCTTCACAAAATGCCTCCTCGAAAATCGAGCGTCTCAGCATTTCAACTATTCATTATTCTCTTTTGGTTTGGCATGTTAATTTTTATCGGAGTTTCATTAATCGTTCATATACTGTGAAGTTTTTAACATGGCATATCAGGGGAACCACTCTTCCCTCCATGGGTCATTTATATGTAGTTATAAGATAAGGATATGAAGGCTCCTGAGAATTTCACTTCAGGCGGCTAGGAGTTAATAGTTTAATTTTTTTCGACTCAATAGTAGTCATCCGTTGAAAACCATAGGGGCCACCGGCTTAGACAGACGTTTCTGTGTCTATCTATATATCTGATAAGTCTAGAGGTATATGAAAAACGTTCAGCATCATGATGCCTTGTTGGAACAAGCTATAGATATAAGAGCTGCTCGCACGTTGTGTAGGGATGGCTGGTCTTGTGAGCAAATTAACGCTGTTCTAAAGAATGCTGAAATTAGCGTTCAAACGTTTACTGCGATGCAGACTCAGTCTAGAGAACTGGACAAGCTGCAAAATGAATTTGGTTCGCCGATTGATTTTTTACGCGTAGGTCATGCTGAACCCAGTCAATCAGAGATTGACTTTCTCAACCGTGGTCCCGATGCCGCTGCATCTGTTTTGCGAGACAATGGTTGGGATAATTACGCTATCAGCCTCGTTGTCCAAGACTCTATGTTTGCTTCACTCGATGAGCCTGCAGCAGAATGGCCAGATCATCAAGGTATTCATAATCAAAGCTATGGAGTAAATACGCCTGCCACAGCAGCATTGCCTGCTTATGGTTACAACCATGGCTATGCACCTCCTATCAATTATCCGGTTAGAAGTACGACAAGACGCATTAGTCGTCGAAATAGAAGCGGACGTCGAGCGTTTGGGCAGGACGTCTTGGCATTGACTTGCTTGGCAGGCGCAGCGTTGGCATTGGTCTACGCCTTGCTGTAGTCACACCTCAATACTCAATTACAAATTCATCAAAACGATTGATGGGCAGGCAGTCTTCGACTTTGATATGGCTGACATCGGCTCGCTCTGGGCCTGATTTCGTCCATTCAATCAGAGCTTTGATTTGTTGATCAGGCCCATCAGCGACAATTTCTACCGTATGGTCAGGCTTATTGATTACATAGCCCGTCAACTTTAAGGCGTTGGCTTTTCTGCGTGTGTGATATCGAAAGCCCACACCTTGTACCTGGCCATAAACCGTAATTTTTATTCTTGACATTTAAGGGGTGAACTAATTCGTTGATCCCCATTTTGTATCAAAAAGAAACATTTTTTTAAGATTTATTAAGAGCTGAAATTTTATTCGTCAGGGTATTAATTTTTCACAATGTGATTGCCAGCTATATTGACAATGAGACCATGCTGTAGGAAGGATTTATTATTGGTTCTGGCACTTGAGTTAGGGCTGCTGTGACGGTATCGACACCAGCCCCTGGGCGACAGCTGTTATCCGTCAAGTAACGTTTCCACGCTCGACTACCAGGTTGACCATGAAACAGCTGCAGCATATGGCGGGTAATGGAGTGAAGCTTGATGCCTTGTGCGGTCCAGCGGTCAATATAGGGGAGCATAGCGCGCACAATCTGGTGGCGCGTTAGGGGTGCTTCAGCTGCGTAAATACTACGATCAGCAAGGGCAAAGATATAGGGTGTGTCATACGCTGCCCGACCAATCATGACGGCATCCACATGTTGCATATGACCACAGGCCGCGTCTACTGTTGTAATCCCACCATTAATTTCAATCCATAGGTTAGGATATTCGTTCTTGAGACGATAGACGTCGTCATATCGAAGGGGAGGAATGTTGCGATTCTCTTTGGGACTCAACCCCTGCAACCATGCTTTACGGGCATGGACTGTAAACCGACGACAGCCAGCTGAGGCGACGGTGGTAACAAATCTCACCATGTCTTCGTAGCGATCGCACTCATCAATCCCAATACGATGCTTAACTGTCACCGGAATTTTGACAGCTGCCTGCATAGCCGCCACACAATCTGCCACTTGTTTTGGATGCCCCATTAGACAAGCACCAAAATTGCCACTCTGCACTCGATTACTGGGGCAACCCACATTTAAGTTGACTTCGTCATAACCCATATCCTCAGCAACCTTGGCACACAGGGCTAGGAGCTTCGGATCATCACCTCCGAGCTGCAAGGACAGCGGCTTTTCAGTCAGATCAAAGCCGAGTAGCTTGTTGCGATCGCCATGGAGAATAGCCTGAGCCGTCACCATTTCGGTATATAGCAACGTCTTGTGCGTAATCTGACGCATAAAATAACGAAAATGCCGATCTGTGCGGTCCATCATCGGGGCCACACTGAGGGGATGAAGACGTTGATTGATGGGGGTGTTGAGCATAAAAAAACAAAATTGAGCTTTGAATAGGCGACATGTCAAAGAATCACCATAAAAAAACACTGTAGTGAGCTCAAAACTAAGTACTCATCAGTCCCGTCTGCTCCAAATAAGTTTTAGCCTTGTGCGGTTGCCCCCACAGGACTTGTTCATGTTTATAAATCACCATGCCAGGACGAGCCCCTTTGGGTTTATAAATATGTTTCGGTTTGGTATAGACCACTGGCACCTGTTCAGACTGACGTGCTCGACTAAACCAAGCAGCAATATTAGCTGCCCAAGCTAAATCATCATCACTCACTTCAGCACCAGGGCTCAAGCGAAGCAGTACATGGCTACCAGGAATTTCTTGGGTATGAAGCCATATATCATAGTCACTCGCAGCCTTAAACGATAGAGCCTCATTTTGGTTATTATTACGACCAACCCAGATCTCGGTACCACTGGGAGTTTTCAACTTATAGAAGTTAGGCAGCTTATCCCGCCCCCGTTGCCTCAGCTGACGCTGATAGGGATCCTCTAAATACCCTTGTTGAACGAGTTCATCACGAATTTCGTCCAGGGCAACCAGATCATCAGTATTTCGATACTGCCCCGTTTGAATCAGTGCCAACTCTACCTGTTCCAGATAATGTAATTCTGTTTCCACCTCTACCAGCAAAGGCATAACAGCATCACGGGTACGCTTAAGTTTTTGGTGACGCTTATAAAAAACCTGAGCATTTTGCACCGCATTTTTTTCAGGGTTTAGCTTTAGCGTAACGGGCTCACCCGATTCAAAATCCTGCAGCTCAATTGAGGACATCCCAGGCTGCCATTGATGGAGATAGGCCATCAGTAAATCAGCCTTAACTCGATACCGTTCAGCCTGATCGGCATCCTGCAAACGCTGATGAAAATTAGTCGCTTTTTGGCGGAGTTTATCCGTTAGATTTTTCGTTTTTTGAATGAGTTGATGATGTACCTGAGTAAAAATCTGCTGATTAAGATGGGTGGTGTAGTAGTCATCTAGTAGCTCTTGGACAGACTCTGCCGCTGTTCCTAACGTTGTAGCCCAGCCTAGAACTGTATATCCCTGGTCTGTATAAGCTGGTTGAAAATCGTTATTTTCCAGGCAGGTTAACCAATGCTGCCACTGCAGATAAAGCTGCTGCCAGTCATCTATCGTTAAATTATCGGTCGTTTGAGTCGGGTCTAACTGCGCAGCATAAGCAAGCTGTTTTGCCAAAGCAGTGCTGAGACCGCTATAGCTTTTTACCATCATCTTACTGAGCTTGCCAGGCACTAGGCTAATGCGCTCTTGCCAATCTATAAATGCTTCAGTTAAGCAGGGTAGCTTTCCCACTATGGCTGGTGGCGGTTGGTATTGCCCCCCGGTACGGATGACCCGTACACTCGACTGCTGCTCATTCACCTGGCGGGCTGCCGTTACAATTTCTTGCTGAGCATTGGTCAACAAAACATTGCTGTACTTACCCATAATCTCCACGTAAAGATGCCATTCAGCCGCTTCATCTGGACGACACGCAAACTGTAAATCTATCGCCCGCTCCCAGGGGGCAAGAAATTCAATTTTGGTAAGGGCTAGACCATTAAATTGATGTTTTAACTGCTGACTAAATGTAAAGGTATCGGGCCGCTTAGGTGGAGCACCGCCGATGTGAATACGAGCGGCTTGAGGATGCCAGGAAATCGTTAGCCAGCCACGCCGATCAAATGTCCGTAATTGCAAACAAATGGTGTTAATATTTTGTTGCACTACTTGCTCGCAGCGGGCAGGCAACCATTCAGTCGTTAACTCGCTGCATACGGCTCTAAGAGTTGTTATATCAACTGGCTGCACTTTAACCTCCAGTTATCAGTGATTTTGTAGATTTTATGAGTGATTTTGCTATTTTCTGTGCTTCGCCTCTAGATATAGGGAATTCTGAAACTGACTAAACAGACAAATTTTCCCATTTTCAACGCTTAGACCCGGTTTATTCACACTTAACTCACATTTTTTCGTTAACATTTAGTATCAGGATTTAGTTATTTGCGCAATTGATATGACACACTTTTGCGACTAATGGCTATTGCTTTTTTTTTGGTTTTATGCCTGAGGGCTCGCTTGCAAAACTATGGACATTAAGCTCATTAATATTGGTTTTGGCAATATCGTATCTGCCAATCGCGTTGTGGCTATTGTTAGCCCTGAGTCTGCACCCATTAAACGACTGATTGGTGATGCCCGTGATACTGGGCAGTTGGTTGATGCTACCTATGGCCGGCGTACTCGCGCTGTGATCGTGACCGATTCAGACCATGTCATCTTATCGGCGCTTCAGCCTGAAACAGTAGGCAATCGATTCATGATCCATAAGGACAATGGGGATTAATCATTTAGAGCTGGTTTGGTCTCGTAGTTCAGATTGGCTGCACATTATGCTCAGCTAGCACGTCCCCTTAGGAAGGGGATACTGACATTCACATCAGAGGCGTTGATTAATACTGGAGGGGTTTACACTAAAAACACTAGTAATGCCAACAGGATTGCATTTGCAAATGTCTGTGAATTCTACTCGTCCTCCAGCTCTAGACAAAATTGTTAAACGCTTTCAACGGATTCAAGATCCACGGCGTCGCTATGAACAGCTCTTATGGTATGCCAAACGTTTAGAAGGCTTTCCTGACGATGCGAAAACACCTGAAAATAAGGTTAAAGGCTGTGTCTCCCAGGTATATATCATTGCTGATACTGACAATACCGGCAATGTTAGTTTTCAGGGAGACTCAGATGCCCAAATTACTAAGGGCTTAGTAGCTTTATTAATTGAAGGGTTAAAGGGTGTACCACCAGGGGATATTGTGCATCTAGAACCTGACTTTATTAAAGAAACTCAGCTGGATGTGAGCCTGACGCCATCTCGTGCCAATGGGTTTTACAACATTTTTAAGATGATGCAGCAGAAGGCGTTGGCCTTAATGAGTGAATAACACCAGTATAAAAATTAGGAATAGAAATCTGCAGTGAATTCATCGCTGTAGAAGTCATCAGAGTCATTTCCATCGCTATCTTCATCAATCGGTTGATGACCGATACCAAAGGCTGCTAATAATCCTGTATTTTCAGCGGTAGAGTCTAAAACATTGTCCTGGAGCTCGTGCCAGACCGGTGCTGCTGCCACTAGAAGTTGGCGGCCTTGAGGTGTTGCTCGCAGCGATTGACTGCGTTTATCTTTACCAGGAGTAATATCAATCCAACCATGCTGCTGCATGCGGTCGATGGTACGGCTTACTGTGGATTTTTCCATACCCAGCATCTGACCCAACTGACCAGGGGGAATCGGCCCTCGACTAACAATTGTGGCCAGAATGTTGAGCTGATTAACGGTAAACCCTAAGGGACGTAACGCTTCATCATAAAGGCGGGTGACCATACGATTTAGCTGCCGTAATCGCATGGCAATGCAATTATTGGTCATCTGGCGAGCAATTTCTTTGGGTGTGCCGTAGGATACCGTCATCAACAAAGACTGATTAGAGGGGTGGAACGATAGCTAGTAGACTGTCAAACTTAAATATTCGGATTAGGACCGTGAATAGTGAGTGGTGAATAGTGAATGGTCAATGGTGTTTCAAGTATGAAAGCTGCATTGCTAAGAAACACCTCTACCCGAAAATTAAAACTTGACGCAATATTAGTTTGAGCTGGCAGAGTTTTTGCCTGAAAATCGGTTTTGGCAGAACATTAGTTGAATATACAACTATTTGAGTCTTGAGCTTAACTAGTTGATTGGTCAGACCCATTCTTAGTCATTTGACTGGTTTTGTTGTTTATATTTGGCAACTTTTCTTAATAATCAGTAAGATTGAGAAGGTGCACCAATAAGGCCTTATGGATATCCTCGATGCCAGTATGGTTGACAGTCTGTGGATCGGTTTGATTGTAGGTCTAGCCTCTTTTGTGCAGAGTCTTACGGGGTTTGGGTTTGCACTGGTCGCAGTATCGTTGCTGCCGTTTTTTATGGAGCTGCAGCTGGCAGTTACTTTAGTCATTGCTGTCGGTTTGCTCGGTAATGTTGCTTTGTGGTGGTATTACCGGGAGAGTTTTGAATGGTCGCGTATTGTCCATCTATCGGCGGCTGCCCTGGTCACGATTCCCTTAGGTGTGCTGGGGCTGCAGTATGTACCAGAGCATTTGGCACTACAGTTATTGGGTGTGATGGTGCTGGCTTATGTGATTTATTCCTGGCTGCAGCTATCGCTACCAGAACTGACGGGTAAGCCTTGGGCCTATGCCTTTGGTGCTGCCTCCGGAGTATTAACTGGGGCATTTAATATTGGTGGGCCACCCATTGTAATTTATGGCAACTGTAATCAGTGGAGTCCCCAGGAGTTGAAAGGAAATTTACCTGGGGTATTTTGTGTACTGTCTTTGGCTGCGATCGCAACCCATCTATGGCAAGGCGACTTTAATTTAGACCTGATGGTTCAAGTCGGCTATGCCGCGCCCTTTTTTGTCGTCGGTCTTGGCCTCGGTATTTGGCTATCTAAGTATATTGATGCCGCTAGCTTTCGTCAGGTAATTCTGGTTTTACTAGGTGTTATTGGTTTGAAGTTGCTGGTTTAGTTATCATCCTCATTGTCGGGTGTGCTATCTGGGGTGACATCAATGATTTCGTCACTGATCACTTCTACGTCAGGCTTAATATCAGGCGTCTCCACCTCCATAGGGTCCGTCTCGTCATCGTCAGAGTCTGTCTCAGTCGGTTCAATCTCAACAGGGCTGACATCGAAAGGGGGATTATCCCTGAGGGTTTCTCGGACCTCGTCGCCAACGCTAGGGTCATCTGACTCTGGTTCAGAAGCGGTTGACTCATCTGATCGATTCTCTAAACTGAGCTTTGCCACCTGACCACGAAAGTAAGCTTCGCGATATTTTAGTGACTCTGCAAAGGCTACCCCGGCCCGAAAGGCAATGACCGCATTGTCCGTATCACCAATGCTGAGATAAAGCTGCCCTAAGCGATCGTAGGCTTCTAAAATGCCATGCTGGTTAAATGCTTGTTGTTCGGCCCGTACGAGCAAGTTATACATAGTCAGGGCTTCATTGGTTAACCCTTGCTCAGCATATAAATCACCCAAATCTTTCAGCACTGTACTGACATGGCCATAAAGTCGAAGACTTTGGGCGGTTACATAGGCCAGGTTGTAATAGTCTAATGCCTGGGGATAAACGCCTATAGCCCTGAAATTACGAGCTATATCAATTTCTAAGGGAGGCTCGCGGTCATTTTGTCCAGTGGTTCTATACACGTTCAGTAGCTCAGACTGCGCAGGCAGTACTTGAGCATAGTCTCTAGCTTGCTGATAGCTATAGATCAGATCCTTAAGATATTGGGTGTGCTCGACGGTATTGCCTTCGACTTTGGCCCGCTCAGCTAACTGCGTATAGAGCTGAGCGGCATTATCAAAATCAAACCACTGTAAATAATGGCTGGCTAATACCACCACCCAGCTATGCTGCACAGGTTCATCCTTAGCCGTCATCGTAATGAGCTGTTGATAAACCTCCGTGGACGTATCGCGCATCCTTAACGTCTGGGCGATGTTGGCAATGATTTCCACGCGATCGAGAGGGGCGGTTTCCTTTTCAGCTTCCCAAATGCGCTCTAGTCTGACTGACATCAATCGAATTTCTTGCGATCGCTGAGCGTTCCATGCCTGCTGACCAATCCGATTGAGGGCCTCTAGTTCAGCCTCTACACCAAACAAACGCCGCAGATACACCTCCCTCATCCACAGTTCAAAGGCCGCATCTGGTTGATCTGCCAGCCACAACTGCCGAGCTTGGGAATCCATTGCAAAGAGTTCCAGCTCCAGTTCATATAATTCCAGAGGACTCAGGGGACGGTCTATCACCGTCATCGGTAACAGCGGATCTCGTGGCTCTGCTTCTAGGGGACTTGTCAAAAAAGCATCTAATAAAACCGGATCTAACCGCTGACCATAAACAGGCAATGATAGCAAGGCCAACGCGGCTAAACTACCAGCTAAACGCTGTCCGCAAGTGTGTAACCATCCCCAGTTTCGGACATTAAAATAAACACTCATTTACAGAACTTTGTACTCCCGCTGCTTTGCGACCTTGAGCGGTCGTCTGTGCTGTAATCTTAAGATCTTGTGTAATTCTTTTGTCAGCAAGCTTTTGCTGGCTGTTTAACCATAACAAATCTGTTAACTATGTCCCCAAATGTAGCAACCCGCACTATTCGGATTGGTTCTCGTAAAAGTCAGCTTGCCCTAGTGCAAACCCACTGGGTGCAGAGTGAGCTACAAAAACGTTTCCCTGAGATTAACTTTGAAGTTAAAACCATGGAAACTCAAGGGGACAAAATTCTCGATGTCTCCCTTTCAAAAATTGGCGACAAAGGCCTATTTACCCAGGAACTAGAAGACGACATGCTGAATGGCACCGTCGACTTTGCCGTTCATTCCCTGAAGGATTTACCCACGCGTCTTCCCGAGGGTTTGATGTTGGGCTGTGTGACCGAACGAGAAGATCCTGCCGATGCCCTGGTGGTGCACGAAAAGCACGCGGGTAAAACCCTGGATCAGCTGCCTGACGGGGCTATTATTGGCACCTCTTCCCTCCGTCGTCTAGCTCAATTACGCCATCACTATCCTTCCTTTAAGTTCAAGGATATTCGCGGTAACCTCAACACTCGCTTGCGTAAACTCGATGAAGGCCAGTACGATGCCATCATTTTGGCCGTAGCCGGGCTCAAGCGTTTGGATATGGCCGAGCGAATTCAACAGGTCGTGCCTGCTGACGTATCACTCCATGCTGTCGGGCAGGGGGCGCTGGGCATTGAGTGTCGTAGCGAAGATGAAGATATTCTGACGGTGATTAAAACCCTAGAGCATCTACCGACCGCTCAGCGCTGCTATGCAGAGAGAGCATTTTTGCGTGAGCTAGAGGGTGGCTGTCAAGTGCCCATTGGTGTCAACACTGTCATTGAGGGCGACACCCTGACACTAACTGGTATTGTGGCTAGCCTGGATGGTCAAACCATGGTTAAGGATGAAATCTCAGGGCCAGTAGAGACTGCAGATGAAATGGGTACCACACTCGCTAAGCGAGCTAAAGATGCCGGTGCACAGGAAATTTTGGATGCGATTTCAGCCGAAACCCGTTAAACCTTCCTAGCAAAATCCATACACGTTCCGAGGATGGGCAATGTCCATCCTCTAGTTTTTAATCACAACCATCAGCAATTACTACCCCATCCGTAGGCTGAAGCACTATGCATGGGTCCAATCCCCCACTAGACTTGATCCCGTGGAGGATGGCTTTTTCATCGGGGCAACAGAGACGCAATGCGAATTTTATTTGTGGCAGCAGAAGCCGCACCCTTGGCAAAAGTGGGGGGCATGGGGGATGTGGTCGGCACATTACCCAAAATACTGCATGCCATGGGGCATGATGTACGGGTCTTTATGCCCTACTACGGCTCTATTGGGCAAAAAATAGAGGTGCCTGATGAGCCCATTTGGTGGGGCTATGCCATGTTCAATGCCTTTGCCGTATATGAAACAACGCTACCTAAGTCCGACGTTCCCCTCTATTTATTTGGCCATCCAGCCTTTGATGGCAACGAAATTTACGGCACTGCCGATGAAGACTGGCGATTTACCTTTTTTGCCAACGGTGCAGCTGAATTTTGCTGGAACCACTGGAAGCCTGATGTTTTGCACTGTCATGATTGGCATACTGGTATGCTGCCCGTCTGGATGCACCAATCTGCAGAAATCTCCACTTTATTTACCATTCACAACCTGGCTTACCAAGGTCCCTGGCGTTGGAAACTAGATAAAATCACCTGGTGCCCTTGGTACATGCAAGGTGACAGCACCCTAGCAGCCGCTCTCCTTTACGCCGATCGTGTGAATGCCGTGTCTCCCACCTACGCGCAACAGATTCAAACCAAGGAGTATGGCGAAAAACTAGAGGGGCTACTTTCTTACATTAGTGAGAAACTTAGCGGCATCGTCAATGGCATTGACCTGGAGGAATTTAACCCGGCCACTGACGAGCAAATTGAACAAACCTATGGCGCAGAGACCTTACAGAAACGAGATCTGAACAAAAAGGCACTCCAGGAGGAAATGGGTCTGGAAGTGGATGATGGTCGATTTCTGATTGGTCTGGTTAGCCGTCTCGTAGAGCAAAAGGGTATCGATCTAATTTTGCAGACCATGGATCGCTTTTTGTCCTATACCGATGCTCAATTGGTGATCTTAGGCTCGGGCGATCGCAATTATGAGACCCAACTGCTAGAGCTATCCAACCGCTTTCCAGGGCGCGTATCGGTCTACGTCATGTACAGCAGCCAGTTGGCTAAAAAAATCTATGCCGGTGCCGATGCCTTTTTGATGCCATCGCGGTTTGAACCCTGTGGCATTAGCCAAATGATCGCCATGCGCTATGGTTGCATCCCGATTGTGCGGCGCACAGGTGGTCTTGTGGATACTGTTAGCCACCATGACCCAGTTAATAGTGCCGGTACAGGGTACTGTTTTGACCGCTATGAGCCCCTAGATTTGTTTACCTGTATGGTCAGAGCCTGGGAAGGCTTTCAGTACAAACCCTTCTGGGAAAAACTACAACAGCGAGCCATGGCAGAAAACTTTAGCTGGGAGAATTCTGCCATTGAGTACATCAAACTCTATAGCGAAATTAAAGGACTAGACCCTGAGACTCAAATCCCAGTAGAGTATGGTGGCCTATTAAAAATTAGTACATGACAAAGATAAAATTATGCATGACACACAAGACTTTTTATCTTTGTCGACTATTTCTCTCTAGATTGTGAAACCGCTGTTTTCACAAGTTGTTAGTTGATCTAAAATGTCTTGTGCAGACACATCATCGCTTTGGCGAATTTGTTGTGTCATAGCGATATTAATCAATTCCATGCCCAAACGCACCCAATAAGCACCTGTCACTGATTCAAAGTCCACAGGAGGCATTTGGTCCGCATAGGGTTGGGCCAAGTCAAGACCTAATTTTTCACTCAGCTCACGAACCACATAGTTTCGTTGGGGAGACGCCTGGGTCAACCAATTCTCTATCGGCTGAGCAAAAATCTCATCGATTTTCTGTTCACTCGCTTGTTGTTGCAACCAAACTTCAACGGTAGATACAGGCCAATCAGTTGTCTCCTCATCGACTTTTGCAAAGGCATGTGCTTCCGCATAGGAGATGTTTCCATCAGAGTCATAGTCAGCCGAAGCAACAGGTTTGCCGGTACGATCAATACCGCTGAGACCCGCAAAAAAGCTAGAGCTATAATCGCGGTAGTCTGCCTCATTGACAGCTGGGGTACATCCCACTGACGGGCGTTCTGGGACAGTGGCAAAGAAACCACAACGAGTTTGTAAGGCAACCGGATTTTCAGAATTACCTTGTTCATAGATAAGATTGGCGAAGGACCCGGAAAAACACTGGGCCATCATGGTCACAAACGGCTGATCTTTAGGGAGCTGATCTAGCCAGCTGGCAAGCTGTTGTACCGAAACAAGATTTTCTTCCCAAAGAATCATCGAATTGTTATCAGGATTCTCATTGTTATAGGCTCCATGGCCTGTGAAATAGAAAAAGGCTGGGCAAGGGGATGATTTATTAGCAAGACCTTCGAACCAGGCTTGAGCATTCTCAACGGTGGCAGGGCCATCAAGACTATCAATTTCTGGGGGTTTAAACTGCTCTTGTCCTACCATATTGATATAGCGCACTGTGGCTTCACCATTATTACCGTTAGCAAAATACTGACGGACATTCCCTAGACTAATACCCAATGAGTTGAGGGTTCGCTGAAAATAACGGACGTTTTTTTCTAGCGCAATTTCGTTGTAATAGGGCGCACCGCCCCCTGCTAGCACCAAGAATTCCATGGGGACTGTGGCTGTTGGGGCTGGTAGATTTGTGGTCGACGGCTGTTCTGTTGCTGCCTGTTTGCTCCAACCTAACCCCAGGCCAAGGGCTAGACCCATTAGGCTAGTGGTGATTAGCTGAGTCAAAAACGATGGTGTACGCATGGGGGCCATTTCAGGTATCTTCTCTGATTTTAGACGTGTTTTTTTATATCGTGGGTGGTCCGTAAAATCACAAGGGTATGCCCCGACAAGCTTTCATGATTACAATGGGAAAAATTTTGGCCGTTCGCTTTTGCCGTTGCCATGCATCAACTTGTCACTACAGCCCTTGACGCCCAGGACTATCGCCGCGCGACTCAGCTGATTAAGCAGTGGCGTAAGACTGCACCAAAGGACCCATTGATGCTGTTATCGATTGGTCGATTACAGGAAGGGACATTGCAATGGGATGCGGCAGAGAAAACGTATCTAACATTTCTTAAACGAGTCAACAATCCTAAGCTCATGGGACAGGCTCGGACGGGGTTAAAACGAGTACAACAGGCCCGAGAAGCTAATCGTCAGGAAGCGCTGAATGAAGCCAAGGCAGTGTTAGGCAGTGAAGAACCCGGACTACTGGTAATTATGCCACCGGAAGATGCTAAACGTGCAGCCATGGGTCTAGCGGATGTGCTCCGCATTGACCCATATATGGCTCGGCTACAGCTACCCAAACGAGGACTACGACTACAGCGAACCGGGTCCATTGGGGAAATGGAGTATTACGGTAAAGCCTTACAGGATGCCGGTATACCCACTATATGCTCAACTATTGATGCGCTTAAAACCGTTGATATATTTCAAATTAAGCACTTTCGAGCCGTTGTGCCACAGCCAGTGGTGGCCTGCCAGAGCCCATCTGGCCAAATGGGTTCTATGAAGTTTGAGTGGTCTGAAGTCACGCAAATTGTACGGGCCCAGCTGCCAGTCTTGGCGCAGATTAATGCTAAGGGGCCTTGGGGTAAACCTAAGCGAAAAGAGCAGGTACAGGAATATGCCCAGGTAATTGATTTGCATATGCATGGTCGCAAGATCATTTTGCGGGTGTGCGATCTTACCTATGAATTTCGCAACAGCATGGCCTTAGTGCCAGACCAAACCAACCTTACCCCCAGCCGCATACGCTGGAATGGATTGCTGCAGAACATTACTCGCGAAACAGATTGCCCATTATTGGAAGACTTTACTAATTTTGGCCAAGGGGCATTAGAGATGATTCCGCTACTGCCCTACATCCCGATTCATCTAGACATTAACCAACGTAAGGCGAGTGCTTGGGACACCGCTTTTCAGATCTATACAACATTGATTTTTAGGCAGGCGGCGGTGTAATGCGGGTTCGTTCTAGTTGTTGACTAATGCGATTGAGCAATTCAAAGTCTGCTTCTGGTAAATCGCCACCGCGACCTGAAGTATTTTCCCGCCTCAAAAATGCAAATGCGTTACGAAAGGTCGCACCATCTGTTTTAATGGGCGCATCCAAATGACAGGGAATAATCCATTCAAACGGCCACTCAGCCACTTCCTCCACCCAGGATAAGACCGTTTGTGAACCCCGATTAAAAATTAAAGCCTGCAAGACTGGAGCCACTAATAGTCGGCCATTCCCTCGCAGTCGTTCAAAGGACTGTTGCCAATGGGGTTCCCAATCAAAAGGAAACAACCCAAAATAAGCTCGCTTCGACCGATCTGCCGCTGTCTTCGCTGCTTGAAACACTTTGCCCCATTGAGGCTCTTTGAGGGCATCTGGACGAAAATAAAAGGCAAATAACGCAATGCGCTGCCAGCCCTTACGCCGCGTTTCTGCTGTATCAGTAGGGGCATCGGCAGCATTATCCTTTGCATGGAATAGCAACGGATAGCCATCTAACTCCACAATCGCTGGTGGATCAGCCGGAATTGAAACCACTGAATCCGTCACTAAGAGGCTTTTAGACGCTCGATGGAACAGCGCAACTTCCGAAAAAGGCCCAATACCTAGATTCACCGGACCTAAAACACGATAGTCGAACTCATCTCCAAAAGGCGCATCAGCTGGATTGTCTGGTAACCAATGGGTACGGTCCATGGGAAACCCCAGCCAACCGAGAGGCAAGTTTAAGGGAAAGCTCCATTGATGGCGGGCAACATACACTTGGGCCGAGGGAAACTTGCGGGCAAAGGGGCCGACAAATACTTTATGCTCTAGGCCAGTGACCGTTGGCAAAATGATGTACTTTACCCCACCGTGCAGTGTTTCTAGCTCATTGACTAAGCGAATACATTCTGGGGTAGGCGCAATGGGGGCATAAATCAGTAAACCCCCGGCAGCTAGACGAATGATGGTCATGCGAATGGGCACAACAACATACAGAATGCCCTGCAGTTGGTCAAAGGTCCAAACCTGATTGGTAATGACCTCACGGCATAGTGTACGTCGCTGTCCATAAGGGTACAGCGGCATCAGCGGCCACCATGGCCACGACCAATCAGCGGAACGTTCAACTGCCCGCGATTCAGACACACCCTATCCTCCAGATTCATAAGCCTAAGCTTTAGTATTTTACGGTGCTGACAGAGCAAGGTGATGAGTGAATCCGTATTTGTATCTTACAAAAGATTGAGTTCACTTACTTACACCCGTTGCGGCGGCTGTTGAACTTGTCAATTTCAATATTCAAGAAACTCGTCTCGAAGCCTTAGATACTCGAACCAATTCTGTTATCGAATAACAGAATTGCTGTTGACACAGTATCAGTTTTCCCTACACACACCGTCTAAAGCCTCTGCCATGGCAGAGGCCTTTGCTTAAGTAATAACCATTTAAAAAAAGAACAGCTCTCAACAACCTGATCTCTTGAGAGATTGAAACAATGGCTTATGCACTTTAATTATTGTTTGCATGGCCTGGAATGTTGTTATTCTATCTCCTGAATTGGAAACTGTTCCCCAGCCTGATACGCGTCAAAGTATTTTTTGAAATAAGTTGTACTGGTCACATTAGGTTCATTAGTCTTATCTGGTGTGTGCTCATAGATAGGTACACGCTGACGAATGACTTCGATAAGTTTTGGGTTCAGTTGCTCAAAACTATCTACCCGCTCAATAGTGGTTTCAAATCGCAGACGAGCGGGATGTTCGTAGCCCAACTTCATCCAGGGGAGCCAGGGACAGTCACGAGCCCAAAGGGGGGTTGGGGCCGTGACCCCAGGTCGGACGGCGTAGGTTGTGAAATATTCGGTCCCTTGAAACACAGCACCGGGGCAGTGATCACGATACCTGGGGTCCCCT
>JAHQVZ010000279.1 GCA_019634055.1 Leptolyngbyaceae cyanobacterium MAG.088 | reverse complement strand
TAGGCCATGCGTGGCACAACTGGGTGATGCGAGATTTGCCCCTGATGCAAACCTACTACTCTATGACCCTGGCTGAAACGGCTAGTATCTTTGCCGAAACCCTGGTCCGCGATGCCCTCTTACAACAAGCGCAAACCCCCGCCCAAAAACTAGAGATTCTTTGGCAAGATGCCCAGAGTGCAGCGGTCTTTCTACTCAATATTCCAGCCAGGTTTGAGTTTGAGAAACAACTGGTTGAGGCGCGCAAACAAGGGGTTGTCATTACCCCTAAGCTCAAAACTATGATGACTGACAGTTGGCAACGTTGGTATGAAGACAGCCTGTCAGAATATGATGATATGTTTTGGGCTACCAAGCTGCATTTTTCGATCTCTCAGCTCAGTTTTTACAATTATCCATATCTGTTTGGCTATTTATTTAGTCTGGGCATTTACGCCCAACAAGAACGTCTGGGAGAACAGTTTAATCAGCTCTACACCAACCTATTGTGTGACACGGGTAGCATGACGGCAGAAGAATTGGTTTCCCATCACCTGCAGCAAGATATTTCACAACCTCAGTTTTGGGACGCTAGCCTAACCATTGTTGAAAAGAGTATTGAGCAATTTGAGAAATTAGTGGTGGCTTAATTTTTCTATCCTGATACAACCAGCCGAAGGGCGCTAATCTAATGAAGAACTCCCGACAAATCGGGACAGCAGGCAACATTTACCATGGTTTCCAGCACATCTATCGACTGGATTTTTTTTGACTGTTTCAACACTTTAATCGACGACTTTGATACATCTGGCCATGAGGCAGGCTTAGCACCGATGTATCAGGTACCTGTGACCGCAGGACTTTACCAACGCATCGCAGACGTCCGCGCCGATTACCATCGCTGGCGACTGGAGTATATTGCGGGTAAACCCCATGAGCAGTCTCTGCAGGAACGCTTCCGAAATTTACTAGTCACCTATCGACCGGAGGCAGATGCGGCCTTGATAGAGCAGATCGTAATGGAAATGGAAGTGCAGTTTATGGAATGCTTCCCAGCAACTCTGCGGCTGCCTACAGGGGTAGAAAGTATGTTGCAACGCTGGCAAGGGCATGTGGCCATGGGTGTCATATCCAACTTTTTCTTGGCTGATTGGCCTGCAAAAATGTTGGAACGCCATGGACTCAGACAATACTTTAAGTTCGTGATCGACAGTGCGGAGTGTGGCAAGCGCAAACCTGGAGACGCTATTTATCAACTGGCCCTAGAAGTAGCCGGAAACCCAGCCCCTGAAAGAGTACTGTTTATTGGCGATCATTTAACTAATGATGCGATCGCACCGCAACGCTTGGGTATGCAGTCGATTTACTTTGACCGCTCAGCAGAACGAACATCGTCCTCAACGGCACCACCCCAAATCCAATCCATCACCCACTGGGATCAACTTAGCCCCAGCTCTGAATAGCCCCAACCTAAATAGCATTCAGCCCGCCTAAACACGACGACTAAGATACAGACAATAGACCTGTCACATATCCTAAACGCTTGGGCAACCTAAAACGTTAACGTTCGAAAGAAAGATGAAGGAAAGCAAGTACGACCGTATAATGAAGATGTTTACAAATGTAAATCACTAGTTTTCATAGATTAATTTATAGAAATAGTTAGACATAAATCAGCTATAGCAAATTTCTATCTTGTGTTGGCCCTTAAAGGCATCCACTAAAATTTTTAGTTAATTTTTAATCAAATTACATGTCTCTCAGCCTCTCTAAAGCCGCTAGTTTAATCCTGTCTGGAGTAATGATAGCTACCTCCGTTACCGGAGTAGGTCGTCAGGTAGCCAAGGCTGAAAACGCATCGGACTTAGCCAAGACTAAGGTCCAGCCAACTAGTAAAGCTGACCAAGATACTCAACCTCAGCAAACTGATAAAACTGAGCCAGACAGTAACCCTGAGCAGGGCAATAAAACTAAGCCAGACAGTAAAGCTGACGCTAAGCCAGATAGTAAATCTGACGCCGAGCCAGACAGTAAAGCTAAACAGGACGAGCAACCTGCCCCCACCAAACAAGAGGGGCAAACACCTGTTCGTGCAGACGACATATCCTCTGCGTCTAAAGCGAAAAAAAAGTCTACCCCACCGGCTCCTATTGAACCCTTTATAAAAGCAGATGCTATTGCGCTGGGGCATTGGCTAGTCACTAAAACCGTTAAAAATTTAGTCGATAAGCCTGAATCCAAAACCGAACAACCTAGCCAAGCAACAAAACCAGAGAAAAGAACTCGCCAACCGGCTCAACCGCCAGCGCCCAAACCATCAACCACGGCCCAGGCTCAGGCCCCCACTCAATCGGCGGCCCCCGCCCAGACAGCGGCTCCGCAGCAAGTGGCTGTACGCGCCCTCCCCCCTAAACCGTCTAACAACCCCACTATTGATAGCTACACGGAAATGCGAGTTGCCTTAACCAAGCAGGCCCCTAGCATTACAGTTGCCGCGTCCCAAGGTGGTGTGCTAGCAAGCACCAATGGGAACCTCATTCAAAATGTATCGGCTGGCGTTGGCTATCAGGTGAGTGCAGATCAGCGAGGTTTATTTATCAATGGTCAACCAGTCCCCACAGCCGTCTGGCTACAACCTGAGAATGGCTATGTCGCCGTAGGCGATCGCTGGTACCGTGGACGCTTACTACTGCTCTGGCAAGATGGCGGCGTCATGGCTGTTAATTATGTCCTATTGCAGGAATATTTATACAGCGTGGTTGGCGCTGAAATGTCGGCAAGCTGGTCTATAGAAGCCTTAAAAGCCCAGGCTGTCGCCGCTCGCTCCTATGCCATCGTACATACGGTCCGTCATCAGCGCCGTGCCTACGACTTAGATGACACCCAGCGCTACCAGGCCTATAAAGGGATTGCGACCGAAGCTAGCTCAACCCAACAAGCTGTTCAGTCAACCTCTGGCGAATTTATTAGCTATGACGGCGGCATTGTCGAATCTCTCTATGCCGCCAATCAGGCTATTGTTGACGACGCTCACAGTGGTTATGGCATGAGTCAAACCGGTGCCTTAGATCTGGCCGAGCAAGGCTATCAATATTATGAAATTCTCTCTGCTTATTATCCTGATACGTCAGTTGGTCGTATTGATATGAGTAACTAACAGGGCTTTAAGAGACTCTTGAAGTTTTGCGGGCTCGCTTACAGGTGAGATTCTGGCCCCCGATAATCACTGGCCCCAAGACAGTATGTACAATAAGCCCATTGACATCAGCCTGAATGACCTGTTGCAGTTCAGGCGGGACCAAAGGCTGCTGAGCTTGCCTAGCCACCGCACTAGCAACCTGTGAAGACGAGGCAGCCCCCACCTGAGTCTGGTTATGGTGCTTACGCACCTGGGCCCGCGAACGCTGTCCATGGGTATTACGATCAAGCCACACAACAATATCCGAGATCGCCAGTGTTTGTTCTCCTCGCCATGTTTTAACGTAGATGGTACCTGTATCACACAGCACTTGAGTAACCGGATACCAACGTTTCTTACATAACAGCATCATATCCATCAACTGCAGTTTGCGATGATTAACCCACCATGTCTTCCAAAATGTTGATGCTTCTTGACAGTGGAGTTGATACCCCTCAGGAATACTGTAATGCTCATATTTAGCAAATGTAGCACCGTCTGATTTCTCTTGTGCCAGCTTAGGTGGAATAAAGCCTGCGCCTAAAGCCAACTGATGAATCACTTGCCAATAGTCTGACTCGAGACGCACAGCCAGCTTAGGATAGTTGGATAGAAATTGTCCTTTAGCTACCAAGATTCCTTGGGTAGTCAACAACTGTATTTCATCCAGCGCCTTTTCTACCCGTAGTTCTCGATTAGCTAAAAGAACATCTTCTCCTTTCAAAAATTTTTTAATCAGAGCAATGTTATCAATGGCGGCTTTCATAAACAGATTGATATGGCGGTAGATAGATTAAGACAGCACCTCGGTGGCAACAGGCGTGAGGTAAACTTTTTCACTGAGATTTACTACAGTATTCCCTTGACTCAACGGTTTGACTCGTCTTATGCCTGAACACTCAGTAATGTCACAAAACCATCAATAACAACTAGCAAAATAATTTCAACGATATCCGTAGAGATAACGATACGATGACATATTTCCGGCCCATCATAATTAAGGCTGCGGGTCAGCATCCCAGTCCATATCTGTTACCGGCAACCCCCATCATTAAACTCAATAGCAATGAAAATCCCTACCCACCTTCCCCGCAGGCATTAAATATATTAAGACTGTTAGATGGGGAATGGTTACGACGTTACCCCGATCCCTACTCTCAAGCGTTTTGTCAGGCGGCAGCGACGGCTTTGGGCGTTCCTGCAGATTGGATTATCGTTAGCAATGGCTGCGATGCTCTACTTAATATACTGATGCAAGCCTGTGTTGATTCAACCCGTTCGGTTGTTTATCCCACCCCTACCTACGGGCTATATCAGACACTGGCTAACATCTATGGAGCTCATACTGTTGAAATCACCTACAACAGTGATTACTCTCTACCATTAGACCAGATCGCAGCAGCACAGGGGGCTTTGACGCTGATCGCATCTCCCAATAGCCCATCTGGCAAGCAAGTTCCCTTAGCTGAGTTACAACAATTAGCAGAAACAGTTCAAGGGGTTTTGGTGATTGATGAAGCCTATGTGGACTTTGCAGAGGACTCTGCCTTAAGTCTCGTCAATGCCTATGAGCGTGTGATCGTGCTGCGTACTTTGTCTAAGGGCTATGGTCTAGCAGGCCTACGCTTTGGCTTTGGCATCGCCCAGCCGCCATTACTGTCTGGGTTGTTTAAGGTAAAAGATAGCTATGGTGTGGATGCGATCGCAAACCGCATTGCCACTGCTGCGATCGCAGATCAAGCTTACAAAAATGACCGTGTGGCACAGATCAAAGCCGACCGACAGCAACTCACCTCAGATTTACAAAGGTTAGGCTTAGACGTTGCCCCATCCCAAGGAAATTTTGTCCTGGCTACCCATACAAATGCCGAAAGGTTACATGATGATCTGAGAAAACATGACATTTGGGTACGTCATTTTGACCACCCCCAGTTGAATGACAAGCTGCGCATCACCGTGGGAACACCCTCACAAAACGCGCAACTCTTAAAGACCTTGTCAAGGTTAATAAAAGAACAGTAAAGCCCATCAGAAAAATAGTCTAGGCCGTCACCAACAGGCCAGAAATACTCCACCTTTGGACGGTGTAAAATATCAAAACATTTAGATACATTTAGATATGAAACTAAACCCTAGAGTTGCACTGGGAAGATGAGTTTTTCCCTAAGGTTGTTAGCAGCAGTTTAAGGCAAGGACTTTGCCTGCCTAGGCAGGGCTTTCACCAGTGCCTCTAAATATCCTGTCAAATAGGTCTCCCTTGCATCGTGCTCGGGAGATTTTTTCTTAAGCCAATTTACCTTCACTGCAAGATAAACATTCAAAAGCTCAGAATAAAATCTAAACTCTTAAATGTTTTCACGTATTTCAATAAAACCAATTACTACAACAGACCATCAGAAATCCATCATCAACACATTAGTTTTCCACCCCCGATAAATACGGAGCGATATAAATCTATCGAGCAAAAATTTCGTCACTAATACTGAGAGCGAAAAACCTGCAAGACAGATAAATCAGTATTTACAACAGCCTCCTGGCAAGCAATGTAGACATTTTCTGCAAAATATAAAATCCTTATTAACAATGCCATTAAACTCAACGAAACAAGTTATGTTACGAACAACACTAAATCGTAGAGGGTAATTGAAATTCAAAGTTAAAAACTTCTTTATTTGAAGTTTTTAACCTCTAGAAGTGGGGCTTTCTCTTGCTTGCAAAGTAAGCCTTAATCAGAGTAAAAAATGTTTTTCAATCCCTTGAAATATCCTGTCATGGATCTCCTAAGTTTTTAGCTTAGGAGATTTTTACTATTTAACGCCTCTAGCTCTTCAGCTATACCTTTAATGTCCGTAGCACAGGCCCAACATTCAACCCTAGACTTTAGTTATAGGTCTATAACTAAAGCATCCTGGCCAATTTCCTTGAGTAATTCCATAAATGCAAAGACGGGCGGTGGTAGTAGAGCATTGGCTAGCGTTGCCACACAAATGATGCGATAGAACGGTTCTGGCAAACTATAGACTTGCACCCCGTCAGGAATTGGTTCAGCCGCTAGTCGAGGACTGATCGCTGCCCCTAGACCTTTGGCTACCATATTGACAATTGTGGCATCGGAACGAATTTGATAAGTGGGTTTCAACTCTACGCCATACTGACGACCATGGTTAATCACCATGGCATCGCAGCTATCCCCATCAGGAGCCATAATCAACGGATAAGACGTTAACACGTCCCACGTGAGAGGCTCAGGGAGCACCGCATCAGGGGGGAACAGCACCACAAACTCATCGCGCGTTAACTCCGATGCTTCTAAGTCTGGAGCATGGGGCAAATAGGTAATCCCCACATCCGCCTTGCCTTTACGTAAATCAGACTCAACATCGGGGCGATCATCGTATTCGGCAATGGTAATTGCGATCGCAGGGTAGCGCTGGCAGTACTGGGCAATGACCTCTGGCAAAATATGGGTGGCCGCACTCCGAAATGCCGCAATCCGCAATTGCCCACCTTCAAATCCCTTGGCCAGATTAGCCTGCTGATAAATATCTGCAATCAGATGCAGCACATGGCGAGATCGCTCGACAATCTGTTGCCCCACTGGCGTCGGCACAGCGCCATAACGCCCACGGGAAAACAACACTACCCCCAAATCTTCTTCTAAGGTGGCAATGGCATAGCTGACTGCCGACTGGGAGAGCTGCAGCTGCAACGCCGCTTCACTAAAGCTGCCACCATCGGCCACAGCGATTAGCACCCGTAACTGCGACGGTTTCAGTTGGCCTAGACGATCGTGCCCCATGGTGTGCGTGAAGATACGAAGCTCACCTCATTGTGGCAAGTTGTGGACAATTCACCCATGGAATCTGCTGATGGCATCTATGGAACGGTTTTATGGGATAGGTGACGGCATTTTTAACAACGTCTGTAGGGGCTGCGCCTTGGGCCAGCCCTCAATATTAGACGCATATCAGCCGAGATGTCATAACGTCAGGTTTCGGCAAGCAAGGCCATGCCCAAGGCAAGAGCCCCTACAGGGTATCCCTATTTTTCCAGGTTAAACAACACCTTTTTTTCTTCCTCAGAGAACGCTTTTGGGGCTGGATTCACTGTTTTCGCCCGTTCATAGGCACGCTGCACGGCTGGTCGGGCAGCAATGGCCTCAAACCAGCGTTTAAGGTGGGGAAAGTCGTTCAGATCTTGCCCCTGCTTAGCATAGGGCACAATCCAGGGATACATGGCCATATCTGCAATGGAGTAGTCTCCAGCAACATAGTCACGATCGGCAAGACGCTGATTGAGCACCCCGTATAAACGAGCTGTTTCTTTCACATAGCGGTTAATGGCATAGGGAATTTTTTCAGGGGCATAGCCTGAAAAGTGATGATTTTGTCCAAGCATGGGACCAAGGCCACCCATCTGCCAGTTGAGCCATTGCAGCACCTCGTTTTTGCCCCGCACATCTGTGGGGAGGAACTGAAGCGTTTTCTCAGCCAGATATTGCAAAATTGCTCCTGATTCAAACAGGCTAAGGGGGGCTCCACCGTCTGCTGGAGCCTGGTCCACAATGGCAGGAATACGATTATTGGGAGCAATTTTAAGAAACTCAGGGTCGAACTGCTCACCTTTACCAATATTGATGGGATGAATTGTATAGGGAACGTTGGCTTCTTCAAGGAAAATCGTGATCTTGTGGCCGTTGGGGGTAGTCCAGTAGTAAAGATCAATCATGATTATTAGTACGAAAATCTTGAACTATTGTAGCGCGCCTTTCAAGATTGGTATTGTCCACCCTATTTACAACAAAGGCCCAGGCCATGCGTTGCCATGCACCATCACTCACTACTCACCTTTGTGGCAGGATAAAACAGTTGCATTAGTGAGCATCGGCCATGGCCCTGTCAAAGGCAGAATCAAAACAGTTGTTAGAGCGCATAATTTTTGAAGAGACAGCGCCTAAAGATTGGGTGCAGGATGTGTGGGGTCTAAGCCCAATGCATGGTGACGAAGCCGCCAAACTCTTAGATGTGTTTGAAGCGCTGCTTGAATGCTGCTCTGAGGAAAAGTTAGAAAATTTGGTCCAGGGTTTGATGCGATCGCAAACGGAGGTATAGGATGACCACCTGGGATGCGGATCGTTTCTTTACCGCCATCGAAGAGTTAGTGCTTTGTCACTCTCCGAGCGGCATGGAAGGGGAGGTCAATCGATATATTCAACAATGGTTGGATAACCTGGGCGTTAACCATTGGCAGGATGAAGCCGACAACATAATAGTAAAAATTCCAGGACGCACCAGCGAGGGCGCAATTGCAGTAACTGCCCACAAAGACGAGATTGGCGCTTTAGTTAAAGGCATTGAAGCTGGCGGTAGGCTACAGGTCAGACGTTTGGGTGGGGCCTATCCCTGGGTGTACGGTGAAGGGGTAGTCGATCTGTTAGGGGATAACGCCACTATCTCAGGCATTCTTAGTTTTGGCTCTCGTCATGTATCCCATGAGTCTCCCCACAAATCTCAACAAGAAGGTAAAGCTGTGCGTTGGGAGACTGCTTGGGTAGAGACCAAACTCTCAACACCGGAGCTAGTACAAGCCGGCATTAGGGCTGGAACACGTATGATCGTTGGAAAACACCGAAAACGACCGTTTCGTTTAGGGGAGCACATCGCCAGCTATACCTTAGATAACAAAGCATCTGTTGCCATTTTGCTAGCGCTAGCAGAACAGATAAAGAATCCAAGTGTGGATGTGTATCTGGTCGCCTCTGCAAAAGAAGAAGTGGGAGCGATTGGCGCATTGTTTTTTAGCCAACGTCAGAAACTTAGTCGTCTGATTGCCTTAGAGATTTGTCCACTATCGAGGGAGTATCCTATTGTGGATGGCCCCCGTCCTGTTTTGTTTGCTCAAGATAGTTATGGTCTTTATGACGAAGGGCTCAATCAAGAGATTATCTCGGCAGCCTCTACCGTTGGGATTAATTTACAACAGGCCATGGTCTCTCAATTTGGCAGCGATGCTTCCATTGCAATGAAGTTTGGTCATGTGCCCAAGGGGGCCTGTTTGAGTTTTCCCACACAGAATACCCATGGATATGAGATTGCCGATTTAGGTGCAATATCCAACTGTCTCAAAGTCCTCACCGAGTACCTGAATCATGGGCTTCACCCCCCTGAGCCTATGTGAGGTTAGACGCCGTTGTCAGATAGTGCACTATCGCTAACGACCCCCTCCAGTGTTCACTAGGTGTAACCATCTATTTAATTAGGATGACGATATGCAGCTCATCGGCAGTAAAAATTTAGCTCATCGCAGCTGTTGGATCTTTGATATGGATGGAACCCTAACCATTGGTGTCCATGATTTTGAAGCCATTCGAGATGCCTTAGAACTGCCTGCAAGCTCACCTATTTTAGAGTCATTGCGGCAGCTTCCTCCAGAGATTGCTCAGATCAAACACAAACAACTGCGAGAAATAGAACTAGACATTGCACGGCAAGCCACGGTCCAACCCGGAGCGCCAGAACTACTAGAGTTACTCCTCACGCAAGGGAAACAAATTGCCATTCTGACCCGCAACGGCAAAGATATTGCCCATGAAACCCTCAATGCCTGCGGTTTGATGGATTTCTTTGAGCCCACCCTCATCCTTAGTCGAGACTGCCATGCCCCCAAACCAGAACCCGATGGCATTTTGGCACTGTTAAATACATGGCAGGCCATCCCTACTCAAGCCGTGATGGTGGGGGACTATAAATTTGACCTGATGGCAGGGCAGCGGGCAGGCACAGCAACGATCTACATTGACACCGCAGGTGAATTTATGTGGTCTGAATATGCCAATTATGGGGTGCGATCGCTAACCTCTGTCATGGAATGGTTAACTCATAGCTAATCTGCCATCCCTTACTCATGCAATAGGTAACACAATTTCCTCAAAATAGAAGAACAAAGAAGGGACACACATTAAATTCAGAAGTTGAGAGCATAGAATATAGACGATCTAGCTTCTTAGGCCTAATGAATCAACCTCCTAGCTCTTACAATCATCCAGAGAACGCCATACTGCCAGCACCTCCTGAGGTTTCACCCAAGGCAACGCTCACAGAGGTGGTTCGGCTGATGAATAATTGGACCTGTGAAATTTCAGATCATGAGCAACAAGACGCTGTCAGCAATGATTTACCCCATTTACTCCGAAATCCTGGTTGCGTATTAATTACAGAACAAGGCAGGCTACAAGGAATATTAACTGAACGAGATATCGTCCATCTCACCATGAATGAGACTACGCTGGACGACACAGAAGTTGCTTCTGTCATGATTTCACCTGTCTTTAGCCTCATAAATGAAGAGGTGACTGATCTAGTTGTCGTTTATAATCTGATGCGACGTCATCGTGTGCGCCATTTACCCATTCTGAATACACAGCAAACAGTAGAAGGGTTAGTGACCATTTCTAGCTTACGTCGAACTCTTGACACAAGTTACTTTTTACGGTTTCGCCTGGTCAGAGAAGTCATGAATCCGCAAGTGGTAACGGTACTACCAACAGATTCAGTTAGGGCAGCGGTACAACGCCTTGCGGCTTATAATATCAGTTGTGTCATTGTTGTTCAGCCTCAAAGCTATAATACATATGATTCAGAAAATAAGGGATTTCAATTTATCCGTGCTGAACAAATTCCAATAGGCATCGTTACAGAACGAGATATTTTGCAGTTTAAAGCTCTAGGGTTAGATTTTAGAACTGTGACGGTAGCAGAAGTTATGAGCACTCCTGTAGCCTGTGTCAACCCAGAAGACACACTGGATGAGATACAAGAACTGATGCAAAATAGGCGAATCAGACGTTTAGTAGTAACAACTTCAGAAGGATTCTTAGCAGGAATCATCACCGAAACAAATCTGACACAAGTACTTGACCCAGTAGAGCTCTATGGCATTTTAGAGATTTTACAACTACAGGTTTGCAACTTATCTGAAAGTCGAGATCGCTTACTCAAAGTCCAAAATTTTGACTTGGTTATGGCCTTTGACCGCCAGGAATTCCGGTTAGTTTATCAACCTCAACTAGCCCTTTCCAACAATAAAATCGTAGGGGCCGAAACCCTAATTCGGTGGGAATCAAATGATTTAGGAAACATTTCTCCTGCTGATTTTATCCCCTGGGCTGAGCGTACCGGCTTCATTATAAAGTTAGGATATTGGATTTTAGAAACCGCCTGTCAACAAGCTGTTCATTGGCAGCAACTAAGTTTTCTAAAAGAAATGTTCATTACTGTCAATGTCTCAGCCAAACAACTCATGGATAATCAGTTTATAGCTCGCACAGTAGAGATTCTAAAATCTACTGGGTTATCCCCTCAGTGCTTGAAATTAGAGCTAACTGAAAGCATTTTGGTCGAAAACGTTAATTTAACATCAGAAAAAATCAACCAACTACAAGAAATTGGAGTACAAATTGCGATTGATGATTTTGGCACAGGCTATGCATCACTTTCTTATCTTCAACACTTCAATTTTGATGCCTTAAAGTTTGACCATTCTTTCATTATGGGTATCGATGAGAATCCCAAAAAGCAAACGATCGTAAGTTCAATTTTACGAATGGCCCAACAGCTGAACTTTGAAGTTATAGCAGAAGGTGTTGAGACTCAGGCTGAGAAAGAGTTTTTACAAATGCAAGCCTGTAACTATATTCAAGGTTTTATATTGAGTAAACCGTTAGAAGCTCAAGATTGGCCTAGATTCGTAGAAAATTACTATCGCAATAGCCAATGAGCCCGCTATCCCTCACCTGTTGAAAAATAACATTACGCTCATTGAATATGGTGCAACTTTACAACAGGTTGTCTTAATGTCCATTTAATCAAAATAGTCTCAATCTGATCCACCTTGAAGGGTTTACCAACATAATCATCCATGCCGACTGCAAAGCAAGCATCTTGATCTTCTTGCTGAACATTAGCAGTGACAGCAATAATCGTCGGACGATGTTTACCCCATTTTTGAATGATTTTTTCTGTTGCCTCTATACCACCCATTTCAGGCATCTGAAGATCCATAAAAATTATGTCATACTGTTTATTTTCCATGGCATCTAAAACGTCTAAGCCATTAGCAGCAATATCACCTGAATAACCCAATTTCGCCAAAATCCGTAACATCACCATTTGGTTAACAGGGTTGTCTTCAGCCACTAAAATTTTGAGTGAGCTTGCATTTTCTAATATATGTGTTTTAACAGACAGGTCTTGTTCATTGGAAAGAGTTTGAGATATATCATGCAATCCTGGCATCTGAGATTTCAGATCAGGCGGTGAAGGCATTTCTGACGACTTTGCTTGAATGGTGAAATAAAAGGTCGACCCTTTATTAACTTCGCTGGCAACCCAAATATCACCGCCCATCAAAGAAACTAAGCGTTTACAAATAGCCAGACCTAGACCAGTCCCCCCATATTTACGAGTAGTCGAGTTATCAACTTGAGAAAAGTTCTTAAAGAGCTTATGGATACCCTCAGGTGAAATGCCAATACCTGTATCACGCACCATAAACTCCAACTCGATAGGCATACCGACCTGAGGAGCCTGTGATTTAATAGCTGGTGCATGGCCATCAGCTTGTGGTAGCCCTACTGACAGTAAAATATCTCCTTGTTCTGTAAATTTAATGGCATTACTCACTAAGTTAACGAGTACCTGACGCAACCGGTTCTTATCCCCCTGAATGTAGTCGGGCACATCAGTATCAATCTGATATGACAAGCCTAGATCCTTTGCCGACGCTTCACTGACAAAGAGACCCAATGTATTTTCAATACAGCACTGAAGTTTAAAAGAAGCTTCCTCTAAAACCATATAACCCGACTCAACTTTAGAGAGATCGAGAATATCGTTAATAATATTCAGCAAACTTTCACTACTGTTGCGGATGATATCAACATATTCATGCTGCTCTAGATTTAAATCAGTAGTCGTTAACAAGCTTGTCGTACCAATCACACCGTTCATTGGTGTGCGAATCTCATGGCTCATATTAGCCAAAAATTGAGATTTGGCTTGGTTAGCAATTTCCGCCTTTTGTTTTTCTGCACGAATGGTTTCAATGTGGGTCTGAATCTGAGTGGACATGGCCGTAAAGTTTCGGGCCAAAATCCCAACCTCATCATCACCCTGCGGCAGATCTCCTGTGAGTTGAAATTGTCCTATAGCCACTTCATTGATGGCATTTTTCAATTGTCGCAAACGCAAGCGCAATGATTGGGCACTACGCAGTTGCCATAGAGTAAATATAATCAGTAAACTAAAAACGGTCGTGAACACAAAACCCGTTTGCAAACTAGAAATTTTTCGTTGAGACTGGAGTTGTTCAGATATTGCATCCAGTGACTCGTTTACCTGTGCTTGACTATTAGAAATACT
Organism: Leptolyngbyaceae cyanobacterium MAG.088; assembly: GCA_019634055.1. Classification (GTDB taxonomy): domain Bacteria; phylum Cyanobacteriota; class Cyanobacteriia; order Phormidesmidales; family Phormidesmidaceae; genus Leptothoe. Next base: position 12,514 of record JAHQVZ010000279.1, on the reverse strand, counting down.
AGGAGCAATGCGATCGAAATGGAGGGTGGCCTCAGCCGTAGCCAGCTCTAGCTCTAATGTACTGTGCATGAGCGCAATCACCAGTTCACGATATCGTTGCACTGCAGCCAGTAACGCTTCTTCTTCTACAGAAGTAGCCTCCTTAAAACTTGTCCGTATGCCTTGTTCTAACTCGATAACCTGATCAACTAACCGATCAGACAAACGCATATCTAAGGTGCTACTGAACTCTTGTTCATACAACTGCATATGCAAAAACTGCGCGATCAACAGCTGTTGGCTAGTAACATCCAGCGCAGTCTGAATACGACTTTCAACAGCTTTTAATTCCGCTAAAATTCCTGTCTCTTGATTCCCATGAATACGAGTTTGAATTTTAAGGGTTTGAGTTACCGAATGTTCATATTTATTTGCGATCGCAAGAAATTTTTCAAGGGATTCAACAATTCCTTCCCGTTTAGACTGATGACAATTTTCAATTAAGTTACTTGCAATTCGCTTTGATTGATTGAGATGGTTTACAAACTCCAAAGAGTCGGAAGGATCTTGAATCTGATTGATACTGAATTCATCCAATCTGGCCAGAAGCATAGATGACTCCATCTGATTCAAATCATCTTTTACTAGTAGCAGCCGTTCTTGTTCTTGAATTAGAGAAATATTTTGAGATCGATTTTGAAAATCTAGAAGCGCTAAAGCTGTCGTAGCGACCAAGGCCACTACGGCAAAGGAGGAAAATCGAGAGAAACCCTTTAGTCTTTCACGAATCATAAAGTCGGCACAGATAGATATGGATTAAAGCTCCTCTGAAGGTTCGAATTGAATAATAGGCCAATTTTTAGAGACTTTCTGAAGATTTCCCGTACTATCTTGCAAGAACTTTTGTTGAACCTCTTTATTGAGGAAAACATATAAGCGAGATTTGATTACCGACCATACCTGTGGATCACCATCAAATTTTTTCCTTAGAACAATGCCAAATGTACAGTAACCGCCATTAGCTGGTGCATATTTTTCAGGGTCACGCTTGAATAGTCCACGGTTCTCAGCAGTGGCAAAGTACCAGGTTGCCTCATTCCAGATGAGACTGAAAGTCTTCTGACCCTTTGCTGGGGCACCTTCTGTAAAGTAAGAAACGGGATCATACCCCCGCAAAGCAATGCCCTCTTCATCGAGATTCATATGAACCAGCTTGGTTGTGGCTGGCGCTGTCTGAACAAGACTGGGCTGATCACCGGCTACGTTGGATGAACCATCGTTCTGAGGGCTACAGCTGGTGATACCAATCAGCAGCCCTACTAAGACTACATAAGAGGAAACTGAGGCAGCATTAAATGCCTGTTTTCTAATCATGACGGTGTACCTCTACGCTAGCTTGGGGCCATCGCTAATGAGAGAAACGCCAAATATGATGTTTCTCAGTGTATATCTGAGTCTAGCCTTGAGCTTAAAAAGCCTCAATCTTGATAAGGCTCAAACTATACTTCTTTAAGGATGTTTTGTAGAACGACGTTGCGCAATGTAGATATAGTGAACCCTATAAAACTTTTAACAGTACATGCATTAGATATACAGGGGCATTTGCCGTAGATCAGTAATACATCAAGGATCGTTTTTTATACCAAAGTACTGTCCAAACAAGGCAGGCTGAACACAAAGGCTTTTCTCGCAGAGCGTTTCACGCCACGCTAATAGACGACTGACAACACCGTACAGCCAACATCAGCTAGAGCATCGATAGCGCACAAAACCAGATTCTGACGGATCAAATATTGACTCAAGAGCCTGGAGATCTGATGACAGCTTAAAGTGGCGTTCGTCCAGCCAGGTATCACCTTCACCGGATAATTCTATGGTTACCGTCAGATCGTGATCACCTTGGGCAACGATCTCGACGACAGGGCCACTACTTTCATGAAACTCGATGTAGTTGGCATCAATCTGCAGCCTGGAATCTCCCCATGCCGTACCGCAGTGTTCTAAATTAGAGTTCCACTCTCCATGAAACTGGCTCGGGATTGCAAAAGGTTGCTCTACTTTTGCACGATCAGACGTTATAGTATCTACACTCGCATGAGGAATATCAGCTGTAGAGAACGATTGATTACTCACTAACGAAGACATAGAAGATTGACTATCAGCCAGATTGCTGAAATCCACAACAAATCCAGAAGACGGAAAATCATTGGCAGCCAAAGTTTTTGCACCAGTAACAAGACAAAGCCCTGCCATACTGGCTGATATTAGAGACTGACTTATTTGTTGCATTTTCATGACTACAGTCGCATTTACAATCTATCTACCCTTCACATTAACAATTTTCCATTCCAGATTTTTGAGCCATAGGCCACTACTCAATCTGCTACATGGCTGATTTATAGATAGGTTGGCACTCTTACTGGCTATTTATTGAACTGTTTCTAAGCGCAGAATTGTATTCCGGAGATGTTTGGCCCATATGCGATTACCATCTGCATTTAGATGTACGCCACCACCATCATGTAGTGAGGGTTCTAGCCGCTCATCTCCATTCGGATCTAACTCTGCACTGCTATCAACAAACGTCACAAACTCTCGCTCATCAGCCAGTCGTTTCAGTTCCGTATTAAACGTCTTTCTCCAATCGACTCGCTTAGCAAGTTTTTCTTCATTAGCAGCAGCATCGACTGGAAGCACGGCTGAAACAATTATCGGACGATCTTGAGGAAGATTATCAAGAATTTGAGCATAGTTGCGAATCGCTTTCTCGGGACCACGATGATACGTATCATTGATACCAATAGCCAGCACAATATATTTTGCCCGTTCTAGGGCAGGCATATAGACCGACAAACGCTCCAGTACGCCTACGGTAGTATCGCCACCAATGCCATAATTGACGGAGAGTGGATAAACAGCAGATACATTAAGCCCCTGGGTAAGACTATCGCCAATAAATATGACCGCATCATCGGGAACAATTTCTACCGAGCGCCGATGATAATTTAGGGTCTGATAGTAGTAGTCTGTAAGCTCAGACTGCACAGTTGGAATCACAAGACCCAGCCGATATTTGATACTGGAGAGAAAGTCAGACTTCCAAAGAATAACTGCAAGGGCAACATGCAGGAATACAGCATAGACAATGGCAAGCTGCTTCGTAGAAACAGACTTAGTCGACAAAAATCTACGATCAGTTATCATTGTGGCTCAGCGTCTGACGGCTCAAGGGTAAACAAGTGGAGGCACGGCGATGCTCCTATCCGCAGTGTATCTTTATTGCTCGGGATAATATAAGCTATTGGCCCATTCATCCAACTCAGTAGAATAGACTGCAAATTTTTGATGTAGTCAGGTCATGTAGGTTGACTATATAGTCGTTTTCAAAGTAAGCCCAGCCCCAAAGTCGCCTGGGTCATGGCGATAATGATACTCAAGTAGGTTTGCTGCCCCCCAGGCGTTAGGGGCAAGGATTATTGTGACGAACAGTTCAAGCAGATTTGATTTCACTGTCCCAGAAAAGAAATACGAGTATTGATGTCATCACGTGCATGTCTCTTCTGCCACAGATGGATACTTCTTATGATTTCATAATGCGACAGTGGCCTAAACAATTAGCATCCCTATAAATGTCGAAAATTCTGAACAATAGGGGCCAATATCTTACATTTTAGTCACTATCATCGTCTTGTCTCTCATATGGAGATCTTGTCCATGCTTGGTCAACTCTATCCCGATAGGCAAACCAACCTTTTGGCATATCGTAAAGTTTGAGAATAGAAGGATCGCCTTCGCAAATACAACCCATACAAATCAATTTGGGGGGTGTACCCGCATCGCCACCATTGTGAAATAACTGCCAATCACCGTCCTGATCATGATAAACCTCTTCAATAAAGTAATTTGGATCCATCACCTTTTCACTAGCATAAGCCAAGGTATTCAGAGCAAACTCAAATTTCCACTCTTCTGGATTGATGTTATGGGTGTGTTCACTCATGGGTTTGCAAAGAAGGGGCACAGCCACGTTAACTGGTAATAGTAGCTAGCCAGATACCACTGCATAATACTACTGGGTATCTCTAGCATTACAATGATATGCCCGCTCTAAGTCGCTCAAGATTCGTTTGAGCCACGTCAAATGTGCGATCTAGTTGTAAAGCTTGTTGATACATGCTGACTGCTCCAGCTACATCACCATTGAGTTCTAAGGCAGTGCCGAGCAAGTTATATGCCCAGGCTGGACGCTCGACCAACTCATTGGTGGCTACTGATTGTTGATCAAGGTATGATAGCCCCTGTTGGGAAGAGCTTAACGCTTCCTCCAGTTGCCCCTGGGCCATTAAAGTTACACTCAGATTTAGGTGAGCCCAAGGAGACTTAGCATTATAGTGCAGACTGGTTTGGAATGCTGTTTTGGCTGCTTCCATGGTCACTACATCACCCAGTAAAAAAGACCGATTGAGGAGATTAATACCAAGATTAAGATAGGCAATAGCATACGCTTCATCGAGACGGTCTTGAGGAGTATCGGGTTGAAACAAAGTATGGGGATAGATAAATGGAATTTGGTTTAACCCCAGTCTTCGATAAATGTCATCATAGGCAGGTTGCTGAGCAACAGCACTATAAATTGTTTGACGAACATCTACAAGTTGCTGGTGAGAGTCTGATTCAGAAGGAAAGGAGAATCCCATCTCACAGCGGGCTGAGCGATACTGAAAGGTTGTGACACTCATTCGTACCCCTAAGGACTGCATTGCATCTGAGGTAAAGTAGCAAGCTGCAGCATTCGCAATGTAGGGATTGATCTCAATAGCCTGTCGCATCACCTGCACCGCTGTAGAAAAATCTCCAATAGTATTAAAACCGTTGGCTAAGGCTTGGTAATCATACACATTCGATAGAGTCTCTACCGTTTGCGGTAAAAAGGCCCTCGCGGCATCAAGCCCAGTTCTGGCAGCCTCAAGGTTGCCCATGTGATACTGGGCGATACTAATATTAGTTCTTGCGGGAAATAGTCTTGGATCTATAGTAATTGCCTGCTCATAGGCACTCATTGCTGCTTCGAATTTTCCTTGGGCTTGCAGTGCTTCGCCTAGATAGTTATAAACGAATCCAGCCATATTAGCCTCAGCGCCAATCTCTAAAATTTGCCGGTATATCGCCTCTGCTTTTTCAGCCTCCCCAACAGCTAGAGCCTCACGGGCATTCCAGAAAAGTTCCCTGACATCGGTCGGAGCTTCACCATTGTCAGGTGCAATGGTCTCGGGTTCCACACTGGGGGCCGCAGAGTCAGCATCTGTCGCTTCGGCGATGATAGTGTGCTTGTCTACTGATGAATTAATGGCAATTTGTGTTGCCATGGCAGCATTATATGTTTTTGCACCCATTACCATCTGTGAGCCCAACACAAGCAGCAGTGCTCCACAGTTAATATGAACGCGAAAGCGTGATTGCATGAATTCTTCCTGTCTGGAGTATTGGTATATGGTGAAAAGATAAGGTGATATCTACATTAAGACTGACTGCAGTGGTAGATCTGGCGATAGAATTGTACAAAGTCAGCCTACACATCTGAGAACGCTATTTCCGGAAAACAGATTATTGGTTAACATCAATCATGTAAATCTTGGGATAAAGTTGTTCACCTAATTTTTTGCTAGATGCAGAGCTATGGACTAAGGAGGTAGTACATCACTGATATTCTCTGACATACAGCAGGTATGACTATATATACTTGGATAAGGCCAGCCTTAGAGCTTATTGATGGAATAAACGAAAATGTATCGAAAAATAGATCTCTCGCCATAAAAACGGATTTCGACTTTTAGATGTTTTGTAGAGAGAATAAGGAGTCGATGATGGATAAGCGTCGATCTCTAAAGATTTGGCTATGATGACACTCCTTCTTAGATGAAGTTGATCAGAGACAACCAGTGCTGAGCTAAGATTTTGTTGCTCCATTAATGGTTTAACCCCTGCCAGATTTTGAAATGTGGTTTTAGACGTCTTCTCAGTGATGATATCTACCTGGGGAATACCTCTTTTCGCTAGGTATTGAGCCCCTGCCTCGCCTTCAGAAATTGTGTCTCCTGCACCCATACCACCGGTCGTAACCAGCTTTGCAACCTTCCCTGTTGCGTACAGGTCAAGGCCATGGTCAAGGCGTGCCTTAAAGACGGGGGACGGTTGCCCGTTGACAACGGCTGCACCCAGTACAATAGCGCAATCGAATGTACCGGTTGGCGTGTGCGTGTCATAGCTAACAATACGCCAACCTATCCAAGATGGGACAATTGCTAAACTAGAGACAAAAGCAACCAGCAAAACCAATCGCTTTTTCATAAATCTAATTTTTGCAGACGCATTTTACGAGTAATCAAACCAATGGTTGGGGGTAGATAATGGTCGATCATAGGCACGCATTGGAATAACTCTACTAATTTCTGCAACCGGCGGTTGCAGAATTGATCGCTCAACATAGAGATTATAAAACTCCCTCATATTCCCAAGGCTACGAGTCAAAAACTCATTCTCAGAAGCGATGGGTTCAACATAGGCTAGACCTAACTTAAGTCACTATTCCGTTGGCTGAGCGCAGTCGAAGCCAACGTTCTCCCAATGAGAAGAGTTCTGACACTCGACTAAAATATGCAATCGATCCCATGCTTCTTGCATCAAGGCTATCTTCTTTGCTCGACTCCAGCCCTGCACTTGCTTTTCACGATAAAAGGCGTCTGCGATGTTTGTAAATTCTTCGGCATAGACTAATTGTACAGGTAGTCGCTTGGCGGTGTGGCTAGCTCCCATGCCGTTTTGATGTTGCCATAGGCGACGGGATAGGTCTTTGGTGCTGCCTGTGTAGAAGGCACCGTCGCAGCATTGGATCATGTACATGTGTGGCATGGATATGAAATACGCCAGCTTGATTTGCTTTTAAACACTTTTGATAATGATATAAAAGGGGTTCAGTCTGCATAAGCCAATATTTTAGATTTGCTTTTAAGCACTTTTTAGCTGAATCTACAAGGGTTTCATGGATGATGGAGTGGCTATATAGATTTGCTTTTAAGCATTCTATGTCCAATAAGGCAAGTATCGAGCATAACGAGTTGACGTGGACCCTGTATCATCTAGTTTGATCAAGCCTGCATCTTTCGTAGCACCAATAACTTGAGAAACAGGCACATTCTTAGTTTCACCCAAGCGGAACCGTTCCCGTAACGTCTGATTCGACATACGTTGATTACTCAGATACATCAAAACGCAATGTTGATAGCAAGCTCGAATTTTGTCTAGTTTTCCCATATCGGCGAAAGCTTGATAAGCGAAGAGAAGTGCCGTAGTTCGAATTTCGCCAACTCGAAAATCAGGAGCAGGTAGTTGGAACAATTCTGCTGCTGTAATGACTTTATCAATACCACTGCCTTTTTCTTCACAGATACCAAATCGACGCATGATATCGGCAAGCTGCTCGTTACGGGAGCGATACTCATCGATAAACCGTTCGACTTGAATAGGAGGAATACCAGGATTGGAGATTTCAACTCGATCACTATACATCTCAATCATTACCGAACTACCTGTCGCCAGAAAGTCTTGATGGATAAGTGCATTAGCAATTAGTTCTCTTAGGGCCTGCTTGGGAAACATTTTTACTTCTTCCCGAACAACTTCTTCAATAAAACGATTTTGTGGAGCAGATGTATGAACAAATTCCACTAATCCTTCAAAACCAACAGCATAGCCACGATGTCCTACGATCTCATCACGGGTCTGCAACTTGTTAGTGCCTTCATAAATAATAAAGCGAGGTGCTTTACGTGCTAATCCAGGGGAAAAAGCATTCAGCTTCTTGGCTAAGAGAACAGCTGCCAAATTTGTAATTGTCCAATTCCCAGCTACTGGAATAATAAAGCCTTCACTTTGTAAACGATTTAGTACTGCGTCGCGGGTTGTAGGATATGGGAGATCTAACAGATCAAAATAGGTTTGGGTATCGAGTAAAGCTATGACCTCATCCGGGCTAGTATTTTCACGAGCTGCCTGCGAAAACCAATCTTGTTGATCTTCGGCAAAAATACGTTTAAGCAAATCTGGCGTCATTGGCACTAGATCTTCACCTACACGCATCAGATAGGCTCCATCAAAAGCAATGGGTTGTCCCATCGGGCGGGTTGGCACTTCAAAGACCAGAACTCGGCCATCGGGATGTGCTAATTCGTAGGTTTCAACCCGAAATCTTAGTTTCTGAACAATCAGCGCTTTAATACTGTTGAGTGCGGATTGTGACGGAAATGCCTGAGAACCAACTACTTGACGTGGAGTTTTATTGGTAACACCTAACACTAAATGACCACCACCTTCATTGGATAGGGCTACGCAGTAACGCATCAACCTGGTGGTATCAAATTGCTGTTTAGCTTCTTTGAACTCAAGCTGCTCAGTTTCTGCAGAGATCAGTAGCCATTGATTAAGGATTGCTAGAGTGATCACAAGGTAATGTCCTCCTGAGCATCTACCATGGCTTGGTTAAGAATATCTACAATCAGCTTCCCTGGGAACATTCTTAAACGCATGTTTGAACGGCCATTAGAAAACAATGCAAATCAACAGTTGCTAAGTATAAGAAATTTCACCACCAATTGCCCCACAGAAATCTGAAAATCCACATTCAAATAGCAACTTGCCCTGACCGCCTAAAAGCCCCAGAGCAAGTACACTATTAACGAGTTTTAGACTTGCCTACTCAGCCACAGTAATCTCCTCCTCAATAAATTCCTTCCCAATCCGCTGATACTCTGCCAACGTAAACGAATCCACCTGTATCGCATCCAACTGCGCCTTCTCCGCCGTTGTCGCCAGGTCAGATTCAGCCCCCGTAATCACCCCAGCCCGTAACGCCGCTTCCACCCGACCCACGGGTGGCACAATGCTAAACTCCCCATTGCGAAACGCCAGCTTAATCTTCTTAAACACCGGCATCGCCACAATCGACAGCTGATAGGCCCGCTCCAGCCGACCCAATGCCTGGTCCGCATCGCTGGGCACATGCAACCCTGCGGTCAGGTGCCCCCGACCATCGGGAGTCTGCAACAACTTAGCCACATCATGCCCCTGGGCATCCGTCGGCACCACACCAATCGGGTTCAACCGGAACCAGGGTAATGTAGCATTGCGCAACAGCCAGCCCAACACCGGCACATCAAAGTTCAACAGCAAGCCTTCTAACGCCACCTGCACCTGACTCAGACTATGGTTCATCGCCCAGTGTACCAGGGGCAAATCCTCCTGCCGACGGCCCTCCGCCTCAAACCTGCGCAGTGTCGATGTGGCTAGATACATCCACGACAGCATATCCGCAAACCGACCGGTAATCTTTTCGTGGCGCTTCAGCCGACCACCGTAGGACAGCATCGCTAGATCCGACAGGGCGGCAAATGTGGCCGAAGCCCAAGCCAGCTTTTGGTAATAGCGGGCCGTTTCACCACCCACCGGCGCTTTGGCCAGACGACCATGGCTCAAACCCAGCACTTTGGCCCGCGCCCAGTTGCGGAGCACCAGCCCCATATGTCGCCAGAAGGCATGGTCAAAGGCAGCTACATTGTTGTCTTTCAGGGCCGCAATCTCATCCACAATGTAGCCATGGCAACGGATCGCCCCCTGACCATAGATAATGAGACTACGGGTAAGAATATTCGCCCCTTCCACCGTAATGGGGATGGGCGTTGCCGTGTAAATATTCGCCAACAGATTGCGCGGACCGCGGCAGATGCCGGCACCGCCGAGAATATCCATACCGTCGTTAATAATATGGCGCGACAGCTCGGTAAATTGATACTTGGCAATGGCCGAAACGACAGCGGGCTGTTCCCCTTCATCTACAGCACCACAGGTGTACAGCCGCGCTGCATCCATCAAATAGGTCAGGCCACCAATGCGGGCCAGGGGTTCTTCTATACCTTCAAATTTACCGATGGAGAGGCCAAACTGTTCTCGCACCACACTGTAGGCGCTGGTCACCCGAGAGACGAGTTTCGCCACCCCCGTCGCTGTTGCGGGGAAGCTTACCCCACGCCCCGCCGCCAGGCTCTGCATCAGCATGGTCCAACCCTGGCCCGCCCGTTCCACACCGCCAATAATCTGGCTAGCGGGCAGCACCACATTCCGACCGGCAATGGGTGAATTGTAGAACGGTACCCCCATGGGGTCATGACGACGACCCAGCTCCACACCAGGGGTGTCGGAGGGAACCAACACGCAGGTAATGCCCACATCCTTGCCCTGGCCCAACAGATTATTCGGGTCTCGCAGACGAACGGCTAAACCGATCAGGGTGGCAATGGCCCCCAGGGTGATATAGCGCTTCTGCCAGTTCAGTCGCAGATATAACTCACCGTCTTGCTCAAACACCGTGCCGCTGGACTGTAAGCTGGCGGCATCGGAACCAGCGGTGGGTTCCGTCAGGGCAAAGCAGGGCATTTCTTCCCCGGTGGCCAGCTTGGGTAGGTAGCGTTGCTTTTGCTCATCGGTGCCGTAGCGTAGCAGCAGCTTCGCTGGACCGAGGGAATTGGTAACGCCGACGGTGGCGGTGTGGGTAAAGGACCGGGAGGCCAGCTTGGTCATCACTGCGCTATAAGCCGTATTGGAAAAGCCACGACCGCCATACTCGGGCGGAATCATCATGCCAAAGAAGCGCTCTTGCTTCAGGTAGGCCCACACCTGCGGTGGCAGATCCTTCCGCTGGTGAATCTCCCAGTCGGTGGCCATGCGGCACACCTGCTCCACCGGACCTTCCACAAAAGCTTGTTCATCGGCAGACAGGGTGGGGTAAGACTCGGCCAAAATTCGCTTAAAGTTGGGCTTACCGGAAAACAACTCCCCATCTACCCACACGGTGCCCGCCTCGATGGCCGCCCGCTCAGTATCAGAAATTTTGGGGAACAGATTAAAATTCTGAATTGTTTTGATGATGGGTGCTGTAATTAACGCTTGCCGAATAAATGGCACGTTAAATACCATGGCCAATATGGCAAATAATCCCCATACCCATAGGGATGGCTGGACAAGACCCAACACCAATGCACCATAGGCAAACCAGGCCAGCATCGGCCCATTAAAATAGGCCAGGATACCAAACAGGCTGAATAAGCCAACAAGTAAACCAACGGTCAAGAGAGTCATAATCTTTACCCTTTTCGTCACAACTGGACTAGGGCAGGTAAGGTGATGTTTGTTTAGAATCTTCTAGGGTTTGCGATTAGCCCATGGGACATATCCGTAGGACCGTTACCGTAGGGATATTGCATGCAATGCCCCTTCGGGGAAACCATGCAACACCATTCGGAACCAATGTAGAAGAATCTGTAAGCTTGTTGAAATGCAGTCAGTGACAAATATCACCCTATGGTTTTCAGCCTAGTCTTGGTTTGTTACCCTCAAATAACTAGAGCAACAAATTTTCAAATACTCCAGCGGCTCCCATGCCGCCACCAACGCACATGGTGACCATGCCGTAACGGATCTGGCGTCGCTTCATCTCGTGTAACAATGTTGCGGTGAGTTTTGCCCCACTGCACCCGAGGGGATGGCCCAAGGCGATCGCACCTCCGTTCACGTTCACAATATCCGGGTTTAAACCCAGCTTGCGAATCACCGCCAAACTTTGGGCCGCAAAGGCTTCATTCAGCTCAATCAGGCCAATGTCAGACTGCTTCAGTCCCACCTGCTTCAGTACCTTGGGCACTGCTTCTACGGGGCCAATGCCCATAATCTGCGGTGGCACACCAGCTACGGCAAAGCCCAACAGCCGTGCCATGGGGGTGAGGCCCAACGCCTGCACCTTGTCTGCACTCATCAGCACCGTGGCCGCCGCCCCATCGGACATTTGGGACGAGTTACCAGCGGTGACACTGCCCCCCCGACGGAAGACGGGGGAGAGTCCGGCCAAGGCTTCCAGGCTGGTATCGGGTCTGGGGCCTTCATCCACGTTGAAGACGGTTTTGTGGGTGTGGGTTTCACCGTTTTCATACACCGTTTCGGTGACGGGAAGGGAGATGATTTCGTCGGTGAACCGACCGGCTTTAATTGCGTTGATGGCTTTTTGGTGCGATCGCAACGCAAACCCATCCTGATCGGCCCGCGACACCTCAAACTGTTGCGCCACATTCTCCGCCGTTAATCCCATGGACATATACACCTGGGGCATATCCGTCATCATCACCGGGTTGGGGCTCCAGCGGTCCCCCCCCATGGGGATCAAACTCATGGACTCCACCCCACCTGCCACCATCACATCCGCCTGCCCTAAACTAATCGCCTGGTGCGCCATGGCAATGGTCTGCAACCCCGACGAACACAGCCGATTCACCGTCATTCCTGGCACGGAGGGCGGCAATCCGGCCCGGTGGGCAATCACCCGCCCCAGGTTATAGCCCTGCTCTGCTTCTGGCATGGCACAGCCCATGATCACATCTTCGATGTGGTCTGAATTGAGGCTGGGTAGAGTTGCGATCGCTCCGCGCACCACCGC
>JAHQVZ010000278.1 GCA_019634055.1 Leptolyngbyaceae cyanobacterium MAG.088 | reverse complement strand
CCTATTTGCCAGACGTGGCGATGACGCTGAACAATTTGGCTCTTTTGCAAAAGGCTCAAAATGAGTATGGCGCGGCCCGGGGCAACTACGAAGAAGCCTTGCAAATCCTACGCGAGTTAGCCCAGGAGAACCCACGCACCTATAAGCCAGACGTGGCGATGACGCTGAACAATTTGGCTCTTTTGCAATCGGATCAATCGGATCAAAATGAGTATGGCGCGGCCCTGGGCAACTACAAAAAAGATTTGCAAATCCTCCGCAAGTTAGCCCAGGAGAACCCACGCACCTATTTACCAGACGTGGCGCTGACGCTGAACAATTTGGCGACTTTGCAAAAGGATCAAAATGAGTATGGCGCGGCCCAGGGAAACTACGAAGAAGCCTTGCAAATACGACGCGAATTAGCCCAGGAGAACCCACGCACCTATTTGCCAGACGTGGCGATGACCCTGATTAATCTAAGTATTTTTTATGTGCAGGCAAAACCTGATCCAGAAAAATCCATAGCCATGGCTTTAGAAGCGTTGGATTGTCTTCAAGACTTTCGACAAATTCCTAGCCTGAATGACTATGCAAAGGTTGCTTACCAGGTTTTAGCCGCTAACGGTGTCGACGAAACAGGCAACCCCTTGCCCAAAGAAACATAGCTAAAAACTACAAGTGCAGCGCCTGACGAAACTCATTTGCGGCTTCCAACCGAGATGTTTGACCGATCAAAACACAGCGAGTCAACACATCCATCTCCAACCCAGCCAGCTCGGGAATCTTACTCTGAGCAATTTGCCCATAGCCCTCATCGTTCAACCGATAAAGACTGAACAGATGCGGGGTTCGACTTCGCTCACCCCTCGTCGGTCTATTCGCTGAGTAAGCATCGACTTCGCTCACCCCTCGGGCAAGTCGCTGGATAAAACGGGGTTCGATTACGATCACCCCTCGGGCTACTATTCTTCCAAACTGCGTGGATCTAATGCATCCCGCAGACCATCGCCCAGTAGGTTAAAACACAAGACCGTAATTACAATCAATGCTGCTGGAGGCCAGATCAACCAAGGATGCAACACCAAAATTGACGCGTTTGTTGCTACCGCCAACATATTTCCCCAAGACGCATCTGGCTGCTGAATGCCCAGGCCAATAAAGCTTAGCGCCGATTCTGAGAGAATATACCCCGGAATTGCCAATGTGGCCGAAATAATCACATAGGTGGCCGTCTGGGGCAAAATGTGACGCAAAATAATATGCAGCGATCGCCCCCCCATCGCCTCACTTGCTTGCACAAAGGTACGCTCTTTTAACGACAATACCTCACCGCGAATAATTCTTGCCAACCCGGTCCAACCAATAAACGACAGAATTAAAACAATTAGCAAAAACCGCTGAGAACTGCTCAAACCCGCTGGCAATACTGCTGCTAGGGTAACCAACAAAAAGAATCCAGGGATGGTCATAATCACCTCCACCAGACGCATGATTACCGCATCCACCGTGCCGCCAAAGTAACCAGAAATGCCCCCGACCAGTAGCCCCAATGGGAACGTAATCATAATCCCCACCAGACCAATGCTGAGACTAATGCGCCCCCCATGGATTAACCGGCTGAGCTGGTCTCGGGCCGACTCATCTGTACCAAAAATATTCCACTTACCCTCGCCTACGGTGCCAAACAAATGACGATCAAAGGTAAACCCTTTGAAGAGAACAGTCTCCTCTAGCTGCATCGAGTCCTCAAAGGAAATACTCTTTACAAAGGGTAGTTTTAACTGCAGTAGCTTATATTCCGCCCCCTTAACCCATAACCGAATCGGCGACGGCTGCGAAAAATCCGTTTCAGTGACCCGCTCCCCTGTTTCAATATTTACCGGGCCCTGACTGACCGGATACACATGGGGACCTAAGAAATTTCCAGATTCTTGGTCTCGCCAGTACACCGTCGTTGGCGGCAACAACGACCCATTCGGCTGCTGCTCATAGGGATCATACGGGGCTGTCAGCTCCGCAAACGCCACCGTCAGGTAAAAAATAATCAGCACCGTAGCCCCAAACCGGGCCAGGGAGTTTTGTTTGAGTTTGTTCCACCAGGTAGCTGCCATTTTGATGTAGGAGAGGGGGTATGGGGGTTGGAGGAGTTCGGTGAATAGTGAGTGGTATTTGCTAAAGGCTAGTTTTCAGCTTATGCAGTTCTTTGCTATCTCACGACTGACTATTCACGTTATTCTAAGCTGTCTGATGCGAAGCGACTAGCATGGTGCCAATGCCGGAGTTAGTAAAGGTTTCTAGCAAGAGTGAATGGGGTTGCCGACCATCGATAATGTGGGTGCCGCGTACCCCTTGGGCCAGGGCTCTTACACAGCAGGTGACTTTGGGTATCATGCCGCCAGAGACGATGCCGGAGTCGATTAAACTGCGGGCTTCTTGGATGTCTAGTTTGTTATAGAGGGTGGCTGGGTAGTTATAGTCCTTAAGGATGCCGGGGGTATCGGTAAGCAGGATTAGTTTTTCGGCGCTGAGGGCTGCGGCTAGCTCACCAGCGACTGTATCGGCATTGATATTGTAGGGCTGACCTTTGGGGTCAGCAGCGACGCTAGAAATAATCGGAATGTAACCAGCCTCTACCAGGGATTTGACTAGCTTGGGATCAATGCGAGTAACTTCCCCTACAAAGCCGACGCCTTCAGCGGCATGGGGGCGAGCGGTAATCAGGTTGCCGTCTTTGCCACAAAGACCAACGGCACTGCCGCCAGCGGCGTTGACTAACCCCACTAGTTCTTTGTTGACCCGACCTACCAGTACCATTTCCACCACGTCCATGGTGGGTGCATCGGTGACGCGCAGTCCGTCTTTAAACTGGGCTTCAATGCCTAATTTGCTGAGCCAGGCATTGATTTCGGGGCCACCCCCATGGACGACGACGGGGTGGATGCCGACGCAGGCCATAAAGACAATGTCGCGGATAACGTTGTCTTTGAGACTGCTGTCTTTCATGGCGGCCCCGCCGTATTTAATGACAACGGTACGACCACGAAATTTTTGAATGTAGGGAAGGGCTTCGCTGAGGATTTGAACGCGGTTGGCGGCGGTTTCCATGAAAAGGGTGAGTGGTGAGTAGTGAAGGGTGAAGGGGATGTAGGGGCATTGCATGCAATGCCCCTACACGATGATTATCGATTGATGGTGCTGCTGGTGGAGGGGTTTTCGGCAATGAAGGTTTGTAGGGTATCGAGGATGCGGGTTGCGATCGCACCCACTTTTTCCCCAACCTGATACACAACCGTCGCATCGGCAGCACTATAGCGGACCTGGCGCTGGTCTAGCAGCGTCGTTAGTTTTTGGCGCAAATCCCCTTCCTTTAATAAGGGGCGAGACTGATCGCGACTGAGACGGGCGATTAGTTCATCGACGGGCACATTAATCCATACCACCAGGCCAGACTGAAGGTAGCTCCAGTTTTCCTTTTTAATGACCATGCCGCCCCCGGTGGCAATAACTGTATGGGTATAGGGAGCAACCTGGGCCAGCACCTGGGTTTCAATATCGCGAAACGCGGCTTCTCCTTGCTCTGCAAAAAATTGATTAATGCTTTGCCCGGTGGCCTTCACAATTACATCGTCTGTGTCGATAAAGCGATAGTTGAGGGTGCGTGCCAGATGTTTGCCGATGGTGGATTTACCAGAACCCATCATGCCCACCAGATAGAGGCTTGTACCCTTAAGAAACTCTGCGGTCATGAGCCAGTGTGCGTTTTTTGACCCACCTATTATCGATCTAAACCACGTCTAATTTGAAACCTTGCTAAAAATTGGGAGTCTGCCTTGATTATGGTACGGGGTGTTCCTTCATTTCTTTTTACCCCATGACCCTGGGGGCAGTCGCCTAAAAGGTATGAATCTACTAAGGCTGACGCTAGTACTCATTACTAACCCTAAATCTTAGGCTTGACAGACCCATAGGTTTAATCGGCCCGATTTTTTAATCGGCCCGATTTTTTAATCGGCCCGATCTAAAAGGGCTTGCCATAGTCGTTGAGAACCGCCAGCACTGCTATAAAACAGCAAATCAATCAATAACTGAAACGCTAATTTTTCCAGAACTGGAGGAGGGGCATCCTTTTCCATGCGCTCAGAGTACGTATTACTAAAGCGGTCTAAATAGTCTCCCAGGAGAGCGATTCGGTGGGGTGGGGTGCCATCTGCCCCAGATTTTTCCAGGGCTGTGACAGCCTGATGGATGGTCTGACGATGTTTCGTTGCCAGCTGTGCCGTAATCAACACTAAGGCGCGGGCTTCATCCACATCTAGTTTTTTACGACCCTGGCCCTTGCGTAAAGGGCTAGACTGACGCAGCCGCCACAGACTAACCCGGTCTGAGAGCATGGCATCCATCTGTAAGGATTTTGCCTGGTCTAAAATTGCTTCTGAACCAATGCCAATTAGGGTTTCTAGGGCAAGCAACACCAAATCAAGCTGGCCCTTAATGGAACGTAACTGGTCGGGAGTGAGGTTAACAGACACTGCTCAGCACAATGGGAACACCGTTGGGTAATTACATAAACACGTTGTAGTTTAACGTTGCATCGTCTCTAGGTATGGGCGTTAAACCAGGGTGGCACTGTAAAGACTTTACTGAACTTAGTCGGAACTTTATCCGTATCCATTCTCCAAAAGACGAATGCATTAACTAGGGACAGATTAAACCATGGTCGTACCAGTAGCTTAGGTTTAAACGTTGCTGGGATTTATAAGCCGATTACGAAATCTACTCTCTCACAGCAATTGCTAAAACGGGGGAAACTATGGGTCGCGCTAGCATTATTGAAGCTTATATTCAACGGTTGCTTGAGCTGAAGCAGCCCTTGACTGAGTCTATCCTCAAAGCGATTGCCAAAGAGGTAGGAATTACCAGTGGTGAACTAGAAGCCATCAACCTACAGGTTCAGGTTCACCTTAATCGGGGCTACAACTATATTGAGTTTGAAAACCTGGATAGGGCTATTCATGAACTTACTCGGGCAAAGGATTTAAATCCAGCTAACCTGGAGGTGCTTAATGCCTTAGCCAATGCTTATAATCTGCGTTATCGCCAGAATATTAACCCTGACGATAGACAAAAAGCGTTAGTCATTACTAGGCGCTGTCTTGAACTCAAGCCAGATGATCGCGAGGCTTTGGGGTTAATTAAAGTGCTAGAAAATGCTACCGGGTTTCAAAATCTATCGCTTCAGACAAAGCCAAATATTTTCATTTTGATCGGCTTTTTAGAGAATTTCTTTAGCCCCAAACGAATTACTCGGCGAACAAAGACTAAAATCGCTCTTTTACTTCTCTTTTTGCAAGAACCCATTGATTTCCCTCCGATAACTCAATGGCTGTTTCATAAGGCCTCGTTGGGAGTTGGGGGGGCATTGGTGGTTGGTCTAGCGGCTTTTGGTTTAGAGCGCTTACCAGTATTTTCTAATGTCAACAGTGATTCAGATTTTTCTAATATCAATGTGGCTCCAGAGACTGCTCGGGCTGAGCAGGAAAAATCTCCTATCTTTGATCCAGGTCCGAATGTACCGGTTGCGTTTAATCATCCAGGTTTGTTGATTGAACCGAGGCTGTCGCGTTTGGGCGACTATGACGGTGAACCTTACTACAAGCTGCACGGCATTGTCATTAACGATAGTGGTCAAGAGGTTAGACAGCTAAAGCTAAAGGTAGAGTTGCTAGATGGTGATGGCATAGCCATTTCAACTATTAATCAGGTTGCGATTACGAGTAATGACGCCATCATTCGCCCCGGTGATACTCGGGCATTCAGGTTGTTCCATAAGATCACACCTGCGTTGATTAGTGTGCGTGTGAGTGTGATTGACATTGAGCAAGTTGTTGGTAATGAACCAAAGGCAGTTCCTGCTTCTCGTAGTTAAGGATCCGGCACAACAAATAAATATCTAAGTAATAGAGGCCCTGCGATCGCAGGGCAATGGGCTGTAGGGGGTGACGTTAGATGATTTTATTCCGTTCGCTACAAAGTCTTTACTCAAATTAGTCGCATTTTTATCCGATTTACTTAAGGAAGTGGGGAATGCATTGAGTAGACATGGAGTGACCTATGGGGCGCGATCGCATTATTGAAGCGTATATTCAACGATTACTGTCTTGGGAGCAGCCACTGACCAGTAATACGTTTGCCGTTATCGCTGAAGAAGTTGGCATTACTAAAAGCGAGGTAGACGCTATTAGTGTCCAATCTAAATCTCATTTGACCCGTGGTTGTGCTTATGTCGAGTTTGGTTGTCTTGACGATGCGATTAACGAATTGAATCAATCGGCATCTTTAGCCCCTCTCAATTTAGATGTATTACATGCTTTGGCAAATGCCTACAATCAACGCTACAACCGCACTAACGATAAGGCAGATCGACAGAAGGCATTGCTGATTGCCAAGCGCTGCATAAAACTCAAACCCGACGATCAAGAGTCCCTGGTTTTAATTAGTTTTTTAGAACATAGTCCGGCTAAAAGTAAGCAAAAAGCCTCTCAATGGACACGGCAAAAACTAGCTGTTGTAGCGGGTAGTTTTGCCCTCGCTGGAATTGGCATCATCGGGTTGAGTCGTTTACCCATATTCTCAAAACCTCTAGATCCCCTTGGGCCAGCGCCAGGCACTATTGTTCCAGGTTCTGTCATTTACGAATCGAAGGATGACAAAGAGCCTGTAGAGGCCAGTCCTGCGCAAATTGATCTGACCTCTGATGTGGATATTCCAGTGATGTTTGATCATCCTGGTTTAGTTATGGAAGCTCGTTTGTCAGAATTAGGCGACTATGAAGATGCGCTCTACTATCAGCTGCAGGGAGTGTTTATCAATGCCAGTGATCAGGAATTTAGAAACCTTGTGATCAAGGTACAGTTTTTAGATCGTAATGATGTTGAGATTGCAGCGATCGACAAAACCGCTATTTCTGACGAAGATGCCATTATTCTCCCAGGGGATACCCACACATTTAATTTGCTGCAAAAAGTCACTCCGGAGCTAAAGACCGTTCGGCTTAGTGTGATCACCCTGCAGCAGGTTCCTGCCCGCAAAACCTATGTACCCCCAACACCTATCAATTACAGTTGGAAAGAGTTAGCGCCTGAAAATATTAGTTTTGAATTGGCGAGTCGGAGTGAAGCTTTTGGGGTGGCAGGAACTTCCGTAGATAATAGTGAGTCTGTCAACGGTACAGGGTCCAGCAATAGTAATAATGATGAAGATACCTCTAAAGAACCTAAACCCCATTCCGGTCCAGCAACGTTTAATGCTGAATGGGTAATTATCAATACTAGTGACATTCCCCTCAGAGAGCTTAAGCTTAAGGCCGATTTTTACAGCGCTAACAATCGGCTATTGCAAAGTGAAGATGTCTTTGCCATTGATAATAACGATGCCCCTTTACTTCCAGGCGAAACCCGTCCTTTCCGTGTGATTAAGCCTGTGGTTAAAGGTTATGAGCAATATAGGGTAACTGTCGTTGAGGCAGAGTAGTCCCGCCCTCAATGTCTGCGCCCTAAAGACAGTGTCAAGAGACGGCCCAAACTTTAATTCATTAGCTAATGACCAATCTACTGGCTGGAATTCCAGAATTTATGGTGTATTGCTATTGTGTAAAGGGGAGGCAAAACTATCAGGTCAACGGAGTTCCCCATGGGTCGCGATCGCATTATAGAAAACTACGTTCAACGATTGCGTAATTGGGAAGAGCCCATTACGGCGGATAATCTTAGTGCCATTGCTGAGGAAGTGGGGTTAGGCCCCGATGATATGGTTGTTGTGCAGCAAAAGGCCCAGGAGTCTTTTGAGCTAGGGCGTAACTATCTCGAATTTGACTGTTTAGATGACGCCATTGAAAATCTCACAGTGGCCAGGTCGTTAGACCCATTAAATCTTGAAACTATTCAAACCCTTGCCTACGCTTACGATCTGCGCTATGGCAAACATAAAAATCCCAGGGATAAGAAACAAGCCATTGCCTTAGCTCAACGCTGTTTAGAAATAAATCCCAACAGTCAAAAGGCCGTCGCCCTGATTAGTTCTCTGGAGTATGAAGCCAATGGCCGCCAGCGTATTATCTGGTTGGTACTAGCTGTTGTGCTAGCCATCGGCGGTCTTAAGTCGGTCATGGACTTTATCAATAAACGGTCTGAAGTAGAACAGCTTGCCCAGAAAGCAATTCTGGAGACCCAAAATGGCCAGAGTGATGTTGCTGCTAGCGGATCTGAGGTGCTTGATTCAGATACTTCTGTCAGTATCAAGATTCCAGTTACATTTGAGCAACCGGGCCTGATATTAGATCCACGCTTATCAGTGTTAGATAACTACGAAGATTCATCGTACTACACCCTACAGGCAGTTCTTCTCAATGACAGTGCGCAAGAGGTGGATACACTGACATTGCAGATAGAGTATCTGGATAAGGATGGTGAGGTCATCGAAACTGATAGCAGGGAAGTGATGGGCATTGGTGATGCGATCGTACGCCCTGGTGATTCCTATGCCATTGACCTGATCCACAAAACTACCCCAGACTTGTCTAGTATTCGGTTCAGCGTTGCCACCATTGAAGAAGCACTGGCTTCTCTGGATGGTTATGAGCCAGCTACCCCAGTCGGCTATACCTGGGATGCCCAACAACCTCCTCAGCTTGCGTTTGAACTCGATGCCCGTAGCGAGGAGCTGAATGTTTATGATTTGACTGACAGTGCTTACTTTTCTGCGGAATGGGCTGTTACCAATATTGGCGACAGTGCCATTGGTAAACTGAAGCTACAAGTTGATTTTTTTAACATGGCTGGTCAGCTTATGGTCAGCGAAGAGGTTCTTGCTGTGTATGGTAGCGACGCACCGATGCTGCCTGATGAAGTACGGCCTGTGGGTGTGAATAAATCCCTGGAGACAGATTACGAATACTATGAAGTGAGGGTCGTAGAAGCAGAATAATCTGGGGTTGCTGGGGGCCAAAAGGTGGTTTAAAAGGCGGATAGACAGTAGCCTGGACTGAGCCTATCCGGTTACCGAAAAAGCATAAGGGACGGTTATCTCGCATAATAAAAAAAACATTCCATCCCTATGGCGAGAGATCTGCGCGAATTTATTAACCTGGTTGAACAACGTGGTCAGTTACGCCGCATTAAGGCATTGGTTGACCCTGAGCTAGAAATAGCAGAAATCTCTAACCGCATGCTGCAATGCGGTGGCCCTGCCCTCTTGTTTGAAAATGTCAAGGGGTCACCGCATCCTGTTGCTGTCAACCTGCTCGGTACGCTTGAACGTACTTGTTGGTCTATGGGTATGGAGCATCCTCAGGAGTTAGAAACCTTGGGTAAAAAGCTGGGCATGCTCCAACAGCCCAAGCCTCCCAAAAAAATCTCCCAGGCCATTGAGTTTGGGAAGGTGCTATTTGATGTTGTCAAAGCCAAACCCCAACGAGATCTGTTACCGGCCTGTCATCAGGTTGTGCTTAAGGGCGATGATGTGGATCTCACTCAGATTCCCATGATTCAACCCTATCCTCAGGATGGCGGTAAGGTTGTCACCCTGGGCTTGGTGATTACCAAGGATTGTGAAACCGGTATTCCCAATGTGGGTGTCTATCGTCTGCAGCTGCAAAGCAAAAATACCATGACCGTCCAGTGGTTGTCGGT
>JAHQVZ010000035.1 GCA_019634055.1 Leptolyngbyaceae cyanobacterium MAG.088 | reverse complement strand
ACAGGCGTTTTTGGAGAAACGTCAGCCGGACTTTAGTCAGTATCCTTGGTTGCCTTAGTTATCAAGAATTTGTGGGGTTGTTGAAAACCAAGCTCATAATTCTGGTGATAGCTTTAGCGGCTGGCGTGGAGTTTAAAGATGTTGCTTGGGGTCCCTCCGAGTTCCCCAAACCCCCATGGTTAGGGCCGGAACGCCGCCTAAGACCCAGCGTACTGGGTTGTCTCTAATGGCATTAAGTTTGGGGTTACGGCAGGGGAAATTGTAAGAATTCTGGATCGATGCCTGCGAAAGTTTCAGCTTACTGCAGATTTTCGTTATGTAGCTCTCAGTTGAGATGTTGATGAACAAAGGTCCAAGCCTCATCTAAGCTTATTCCCTTCCGTTGTGCGATAGATAACGGGTGCTCAGACTTCTCTAAGAGAATTAGTGGTCGCAGTTTAACTCTCAGGCATATAAACTTCTGGAAGTGTATTTTAAGTTCTAAGCCAGGTAGTATGAAAATTTTTCGCCCAAACGGTTTGAATAGTAATCGAGCTGTCATCGTTTCTCGCCCAAGATCCGGTGATGAATTAAAGACTGATCTTCTAAATCTTCGAGCTGAAGGCGTCGATGTCTTGGTTTCAGCCTTGGGGAAGGAAGAAGAAGAGATGTTGGGTTTGGCCGAAGAGAGTCAGATTGCCCATGAATTAGGCATTGAATTTATTTCTATTCCCATCACAGATATGAGTGCCCCTGAAGAAATTGAGCAAAAGTTGAAGTTGCTGGTAAGCAAATTAGAAGCAGGCAAAGTGGTTGGAGCCCATTGCCGCATGAGTGCAGGACGTGCTCCAACCATTGTCTCAGCCCTATATCTTCTGCTTGGAAATAGCCTGAATGAAACTCTCGATGCGCTTTCAAATGCTCGTGGGTTCAGAATTCCAGAAACGCAAAGTCAATTTATGTGGTTAAAGTCGATAGCCACTTCAAATTCCACCAAACAATCCTTGTGACCCCCATCACCAAACTTCCTCAGCCAAATTCAGAAACCCCTTAAGCAACGTTCAGTTACTGGTCAGATAGCGTTCAGGTAGCCCCTGCATTCTAGTAATCAATGAAGCAAGTAAACACACTTCACTGATTCACCAAGGAGCTTTAACCATGAAACGTACTATCCTTTCCGTCTTAACTGTTCTCGTTGCATCCGCTGCCATTGCACCCGTCGCTTCCGCCATCGAGCCCGCTAGTTTCAATATCCAGTCTGCTCGCCTCGAAGAACTCGATAGCCGCAGTAAGAATTCCGTTCACAAGTTACGCATCGACCACCTAAACAATCAGTCCAAGGCTATCGAAGATATCCAAGCCACTCGCCTAGAGGCTCTAGACGCCCGCACCAAAGCTGTCGATAACATCCAAGAAACTCGTTTAAACGCTCTGGATGCCCGCACCAAAGCCGTTGATAATATCCAAGAGACTCGCTTAGAAGCGCTAGATGCTCGTACTAAGAACAGCGTTCACAAACTACGCCTCGAATCCCTAAATAGCCCATCCAACGCCGTTGACAATATCCAAGCTGAGCGTTTGAACGGTCTTGATGCCCGTACTAAGTCCGTCGTCCGCTGACAGACTGGGTCCGCTATTAGCGGGGCGTAGGTCGGCTAACCAAGTTTGGGTGCCGAGTGCGTCTCCGTACATCTGTGAAGCTTCATTATCTTTCATGAGGCACCCTTCTCTACTCAGACTCTCCCTTCAACACACACTCCAAGCCTCTGCCGATAAGGCAGAGGCTTTTTTTTGCAAAAAGTTAGGACAAGCAACTCTGAACTCTGGGGCAACCAGAAACTCAAAAGTCTTATGCATCAATACTTTACGACTACGACCAGAAAAAAAGCTGGAATACTCTTGACTTTACCGAACGTTCGGTTAATATGAATATAGACACGGGACAACGGTTACTCACCTAAACGATTGACATTCACCAGCCCATTACATAACCACTGATGCCCCAAGGATCTTTTTCCATGAAACGCACTCTTCTTTCCGCTTTGACCGTTCTCGTTGCTTCCACTGCCATGACAGCCGTTGCTTGCGCTGTCGAACCCACTAGCCTCAATGTCCAGTCCACTCAACTCGAAGAAGGAGACAACATCATGACTGCTGCAACTCAAACCACTACCCAGCCAAACGAAGGGACGTCTATTCGCATTCAGGCGACTCCAGGCAATGAGCAGGCACTAACTGATCTGCTTAGCTCGGCTGCCGCTATCGTGCATGACACTGAGCCGGGCACCCTGCAATGGGTCGCCCAACGGGAGAGTTTCGATACCTTTCGCATCGTTGACTTTTTTGCCGATGACAGTGGTCGCACTGCCCACTTCGCCGGGCAGGTGGCAGCGGCATTACATCAACAGGCACCTGAACTCGTTCAGTCCGGTTGGGAGCAAGGGGTGGTTGCCAATGTGGAAAATTCACAGGTGTTAGCCTCGGTGGTCCGCGTTGCCGATACTGAGAGTCAACCTCGGTTGGCAAGCTATATCGAACTGACGGCCAAGGAAGGCCAGGCGGAAAACTTGGCGGAATTTTTGACCGGTGGGGCCAAGATTGTTGAAGAGACCGAGCCGGGAACCGTGCTTTGGTATGCCCTGCGCATTGATGACAACCGCTTTGCTATCTACGACCTATTCGTCGATGAAGCTGCACGGGATGCTCATTTTGGTGGGCTGGTTGCCGCTGCCCTGAAAGACTCTGCCGATGACCTAGTTGAAGGCGGCTGGGAGCAAGGCGTCTTGACCAACGTGGTACATTCAGAAGTCTTATCGATTACGTTCTAAGGCACTGATGAGAAAGCCAACCAAAGATAGGGCTCAAATTCTCTGTGAGCTGACCGAGGTGTTCCGGCAGAATGGTTACGACGGCACCACCTTGAGTAAGCTCACAGAGAAAACCGGACTGGAGCGCGCTAGTCTCTATCACTATTTCCCCGGTGGTAAGCGTGCGATGGCCGAGGCGGTGCTCACCCACGTCTTAGACGAGCTGAGTGAGACTGTGTTGGCGGCACTCAATAGTAGTTCTCCTCCAACGCAGCGGCTGACAGCGATGCTTGATGCCACCCATGATTTCTATAACGGTGGCCAGGATCTCTGTTTCGTGAGCATCTTTGCCATTGGTGAAAATAGCGAGCACATCACCTCTACCCTTAGACAGGCGGTCATGAGCTGGCTGGATTCGTTGGCAACAACCCTTGGCGATGCGGGTAAACCCGATGCCCGAAGTTTAGCCAACGTGGGGCTGTCCTGCATTCAGGGTGGGTTAGTGCTGGCGGGGGTGACGCGCAACTCACAGCCCTTTGTCGATGCAATCTCATTCCTGCGGCAGGCATGGTGTGTGGATTGCGATGACGATTCCACACGCGTTGAGGGGGTGAAGGGGTGAAATTCGATTGTGCGCCTATTAAAAATCGTGGTGAGACCAATAAAGTCTTACCACGATTAATGTGACATGATGTTATTCGATGCGTTCAGTATTTATGCCTTAAACTTGCGCTTCATGGTAGTAACCATGGCACCAACTGCCAACAGACCCAGCATAGAAGCAGGTTCGGGCACATCAGCAGTATCTTCATCAGGTAGATCGGCTAAATCACCAACAGTTGTTCCAGTACGGAAAATGGTGTACTTCCCTTCAGTGTGGGATGCCGTTTTCAACCAGTCAGCCTCTTGATCAACGCCATCGATAGTTTTCCAGGGGTTGATACCGTTTTTGCCGATACTGACGGTATCTTGCCACTCTGCACCGTCAATTAGGGATGTTAGCTCATCACTACCGGGTAAGAGGTTTGTACTTTTATCAGTTAAATAGGGATTATCGTCACCAACAATGTATTCCCAATCATCTGCCCCGGAGAGCAAGGTTTTACCTGCGATTTCAAATTCCCCAATCCAGGATTCTGCAACGCGACCATCATCCCAGGCAACCAGGTAAAGGTAGTCATTATTATTCACTTCAAAGTCCCAGCTTTCAGCTTTGGACCAGTTATAGCCACCAGAAGAACCACCATCTCCAGTTTCGTTGCGGCCCACAAAGTTTAAGTTGCTGCCGTCTTCATTGCCGTAAAAGAGACCGTAAAAATTATCGGCGGTGACGGTTGCTTTGATGTCAGCTGCATTTGCCTCAACAGCTCCAACGGTTAGGAGACTCGCTGATGCGATCGCGCTCAATAATAAACCCTTAGCCAATGTTTTCATGATGCTCTCTACGTATAAACCAATGTCCTATGTAATAAATATGACCAAGGGCATTGACCCTGGAAACAGCATGATTAAAAACAGAGGCTTATCTTCATGGAGAGGGTATCTGACTAAACGAAAAGCGAGATAATTTCGCTATTTACCGAGCCTTTTTCAGTAACAAATATTGAATAGTCGGTGAATTTTCGCGGCGTAGATGCCATGAATACTAACCGTTTTGCGATTGACCAATGGCTTAGTTCTAAAAATATTGTTGCTATCCTGACAACTACGGATTGCATGGCTGCAATCATGGGTAGGCGACTGCGCAATTTCACTTGCAGTTGTCATTGATTAACCAGATTGTGAGGGGTTACATTTTGGAGATGCCCCTAGATAGTGGCCGCTATACTATTGTCCGAGAAAGCCTTGCCACCATTGACGAGAACGAGGGCTAATTCTGCACCCTTCAGCTGGTTTCTCATCAGTCGGTTGTAATCCTAGTTCTCGGCTCAGGTCATCATCAAACAGTGCCCGACTGTAGAACTTTTTCCCAGCAGCCCGAATCTGATCTGCCGTTAAAAATCGAGCACCTCGAAAATCTGCTCCCACCACATAGGCTTCTTCAAAGTTAGCTGCTTCTAGGTTGGCATCGGTGAAGCAAGCAAATTTCATATTAACCCCCTTAAAATTTGCCTGTCGCAGATCTGCCTGTTGAAAATTGACCGCTTCTAAATTAGTCAATTCAGTTCCATAGTTCGAAAAGTTGCTGCGATAGAGGTTCGCTCCTTTAAAGTAGGCATGATAGAGATTGGCTCCTTGAAAGTTAGCTTCTTGTAATTTCGCTTTTCCTGGCAAATTTAGGCTGTTTAGCTGGGTATCTACTGCTTCAATGTTCGATAACAACTCTCCTCGATCATGGAGATACTCAATGGCATTCTTTTTAGAGCTGCCGATTCGTATATCCGATGCAACAATATCCCACTTGTCGTTTAATAGTTGAGTTTGACGTTCCTGAAAACCATAGAGAAACTGTAGGGCGCTGACTAGAACTGCTAGATAGGTAATTCCTTGAAGAGTTTGGGTAAATAACCGGAAACGTTCATTAAACGCAGCTATTTTCTCAAGCCAATCGGGTAAGCCTTTATCCCTCAGATATAGCTCAAACAATTGCCGATAGTCATCTGTTTCTAAGCCATGAGCTTCCTCAAATGCCTGGGCCCGGCGAATAATCTCATATTCGCGGTCAAACAACTTAGGGATTTTAGCCAGGTGCTCAAAGTCTTTAAGCAATTGGCTACGGAAATCGTCTGACATGGTAAGTCATCGGTAACAGCGTCAGCAGAAACGACTATGCCATGGCTAATGGCTAAACACCTAGTCGTATTCCCACTAAACATAGATGAAAAAACCTGGTTCTAAATAAATTCCATAGTCTGAGCCATCGTAGACTAATGACTTCCATGTAGGCGTCCCAGCAATATCTAAATAAAACGAGACTATGTGCTCTTGCGAACTTACAAGACGGATAACTGCATTTTTAGACGTTGTCAAAAGCTGTTGAAGTATCTCTGCAAAGATTGGTACCTGTTCTAAAAAGCTTCCTTCTGAGGATGCAATCACCAGGTTGGGTGGCAGTTTTGGCAAACTATGGATATTCCCCAAAACGTTATGGACAGACTCCCACTGGATCAGTTTAGCGCCCTCCCAAGCCGTTAGCTGTGGCAGCTGAGCATAGGAGGGTGCAGGAATGAGTTCAAGCAATTTTTCATATTGAGCTCGTTCTAGCCAAATTGCACCATTGTTCAAATATGTAGGTGGTAGATACTCATCTTGTAGTTCTTTAGCCGCTTGATCAACAGCTTCAAATGCAGGCAAGATACCAACGATGTTGGCAATTTTTCGCACTGAAACCCATCCCTGGGGTTGGCAACTTACTAGACCACAGGTTTTGCACAGCTCAAATTGAAAATTGGCCCCGGTATCTTGCCAATTTACATGACTAATCGCATTAATTAACCGAATATCGTCTTGCCAAAGTTGGGTAACAGTTGTTTTACCCTGACCAGTATCGGCAAAGTTCAGAATAGTTGATTGTAGGGTGGGATGGGTGAGTTGCCACATGGCAAATATGAGTTAGGAAATCACTAACTCCTTCGTTGCTGTAGTGTCTGCCTCAGTACTTAATTCATCCAGTACTGCCACCAATTCGCGCTCAAATACGACCTGAGCGCGATTAGTGCGTCCGCCCACATAGAGCTGATCGCCCTCTTGCAGTGCCCATACTTGAGAGTGGGAAATGTAGCTCATAATTACCCCTAGCATTAGCAGCCCAAACCCCAAGTAAACAAAGGGTACTCCTGGATCTGCTTTGATTTGTAAACCGGTACTGCCAATGATTTCAGCTACCGAGAGAGTCACCCCGTTAACATCTACCGACATCCCTTCCCGTACGGTGGAGATCAGTTCGCCTTGACCGTTGTAGACCAACAATGTCCCCTGCAGGTCCTGGGTAATGAGCGATACCCCTGCGCTCATGTCGGGCTTGGTGGGTACCCAGGTACCCCAGAGTTTACCTCCATCTTCAGTTTCGATGGGGGCCATGGGTAATTGCAGAATGGGACTGTTATTTATTTTGACCCGTACCCCAGCAATGGACCAGTCTGCTTGGTACATTGTGACGTTACGATAACGCAAGGGCTCATTTACCCATACAGTTTTGCGTTTAACTTCTTCTCCTTGAGTATCCAGTACTGATAGGTCTGAGTAAAACTGGTCTACTCGTCCCTCAGGGCTATAGTCAATCCAGAACCGGTTTACCTTAACTGACCAGTCTTTAGGGATTTGAGGCCCGGCCCAGGGGCCAGCATCAAAAATATTGTGGACTGTAAACGTATTGCCACTGGGCACCATTTCCTGGGCAAAGAAACCGGTCATGGCTCCATACATAGCTCCTAGCAAAATGATTAGCATGCTGGCATGGACCACAATGGGGCCAATGCGACCTGCCAAGCCTTTGTGGGCGTAGAGCATGGTGTCGTCTTTGTGGAAGGTTTTGTAGCGTTTTGCTTCTAACAGTTCGGTGAGCTGGTCAAGGGTACCCTGACTTAGCTCAGTGCTCAGGGCCATTTTTTCAAACTGGCGTGGCTTGCTGTAAAAGTTCCAGGTGCGTGAAAACCAGCGTAGGGCTGTAATTTGTCGGGTAAATGTGCAGGCGGTGAGACTGCTGCCGAAGAGAATTAGCAGAGAGAGGTACCACCAGGTGCGATATACGTGATCTAAGCCTGCGGTGAGGAGAACTTTCCAGCTAAGGAAACCGAAAAGGGCAGGATCTTCGGGATAGTTGGCTTGATAAAAGGCCAGGCTTTGCCCTTGCTCGATAACGGTGCCCAGAATGCTAAAGACCGCAATCACTAGCAATAGCACGATGGCAAGACGCAGGTCTGCGAGCAGAGGAATCAGGTCTTTTTTGAAATAGCGTTTGAGGGCAGAAAGCATAGTAGACAGACATGTAAAGTGGGCACGCCCCACCGTTTATGAATATTTTTTTAGGTGGGCACTTGTTTATTACAGGGCCACCCTGTTTATTACAGGGCCACCCTGTTTATTACAGGGCCACCCTACGCGATGGGCATAAATCGCGATACCAGAGAAAATACGCCAAAGCCAATCAATAAAACGCCGCTGGCCGGAGTAATCCAGCCGGACCATTGGCGGATGGCGAGAATTTTCTTGATCGATGCGGTGAAAATGCCGGCAATCACTAGCGGAGCCACATAACCAATGGTGTACGCCAGTAATAAAGAGCTACCGAGAATGGGATCGCCTTTTTGGCCAACCCAGGCGAGCAGCGTAGCGAGAACTGGCGTGCTGCAGGGCGATGCTACCAGCCCAAAGGTGAGACCCAGGAGATAGGACTTTAGCGATCGCGGAATATTATTCTGCATAAAGTCCATGCCGCTGTAGGACGGCAATGGGGGTAAGGGTAGGGCTTCTAGCAGGTTAAGGCCCATGATAATTGCGATCGCACTGACCACAATGGGCAACCCTACACCCACCTGGCCATACACCCAGCCCAGGCTGCTGGCCAAAATGCCTAAACCCGCCAGGGTGGTCGCTAACCCGAGGGCAAACCAGCTAGACTGTCCCACGGCCTGCCAGCGATTTTCCAGTTCATAGCTACCCATATAGCCAACTGTAATGGGCAGCATAGACAACATACATGGGGTCAGGCTAGTAAGGAGCCCTGCCGCTGCAATGATGACAATGCTGGCTATGGAAAGATGATCCAACTGGGCACCCACCCACTGATTGGCCAGTTGACTGAGGTTATAAAGATTAAGCTGAAGCGTTTCCCACATAGAAAAATTGGTCGATCAAACAAACATATCCATGGGCAATGGACTATTTCGCTTCTTAATTGTAGTTGTATCGAAACCTTAAATACTGCGGATTCGTTTGCGTCTGCGACCAGTCCTATGGCTCAGTTTCGGTTCTGGCTCAGTTTCGGGCCGCCGCATACCAATGGGGGACTGAGGCGGCTGTTCATGGCGACGGCGGCGACTGCCAGGGCGATGTCGTCGCGGGCGCAGAGGTTGCTCAGTCATGGCCACAATGTCAGCCTCATGGGCCTCGCGGGCCACTCGAATCAGGAGACCGGCAATAATCAGGCTAGACATCATGGAGCTGCCGCCGTAACTCATCATGGGAAACGGTAGGCCCGTAGTTGGTAAAGACCCAGTGGCGACTCCAATATTAATGAGTGATTGACCTACTAACAGCACCATGCAACCGATGGCAATCAGACGATTAACTGATGACTTTGCCTTTAGTGCGACCAACAGAGCAACGGTACTAAAGACCGCTAAAAAGAGCAGCAGCATGACTGCGCCGATAAAGCCAAACTCCTCGGCATAGACCGAAAAAATAAAGTCAGTATATTGAATGGGTAAGTAGCCTAGTTTTTGCTGGCCCATGCCAAACCCGGTGCCCCAAAACCCGCCAGAACCGATGGCGTATAGGCTTTGAATAAGCTGATAGCCATTATCACTGGCCTGGGCCCAAGGATCGAGAAAGGAAATAATCCGCTCACGTTGATAGGTCTTGATGCTAACGCTTACTACTGCTGCTAGCCCTCCAGCAACTGCTGTCAGCATCAGATGTTTATAGGGGCGTCCTGAGGCCCAGGCAATCAACCAAAGCGTAATACCACAGACAGCTGTCGTACTTAAATTAGGCTGAACTAAAATCGACATTAGACAGAGGGCGAATATCCCTAACCATAGCCAACGGCTGGGGGCGCGAAACCGATGCCATTGTCCAAATAATCGAGCACTTTGCAGAATTAAAAACGGTTTCAGTAGTTCAGAGGGTTGAATTAGGAATGGCCCTAAAGGTAGCCAGCGGGTAGCACCATTGACGGTAACCCCTAAGCCTGGAATGTGGGTAGCGATGATCAGGCCTAAACATATAAATAATCCCAGCCCAGAGAACTGCATGATGAGCTTGAGGGGATTTCGAGTAATCCAGCGAGACATCAGCAACCCAATGATGATCCATAGAATCTGTATTTTGAAATAGCGGGCACCATCACCGACTTCTATATCAGCGACCGGGAAGGATGCCGAAAATAGAACGACCAAGCCAACGCTTAACCAAAGCATAATTAACCATCGCAGTAGCCTGGCTTCCAGTGCCCAATCTTGCACTGAAAAAAAGTTAGTGACACCTGCAAAACGATTCAGATTCAATGGATGATTTGATATATGGGAGTGCTTAAGAGATAAAGAAAACCACTGAACTTGTCAAGAGGCAAAATTATAGACAAGTCCAGTGGTTATTGAATAATTCATTGAAATCAATCACTGTGTGTAGGAAGTGTCTACGAAAGCTGGTTGCAGCCTTCTAAAAAAATCAGTCCACACATTATGATTCAAGATTCACGCTTTGCCTGCAAATCTGCTTGTAAAGTAAAGAATGTTTTACCTAGGCATAGGTCGTTTCGTAGTGATTAAACTCCAGGGTGTAACTTGTGTTCCCGCTGTATTGGTAAACTTGCAGCAGGTAATCACCAGAAAGCTCTACATTAATATTTTCACTAGATGAGCCTCCGAAAAAGGATTCATCTATTACCTCACCAGCATCGACAATACCGTTGTTATTCATATCTTGAATGAGTCGGATGTCTGCATCGTTGGTGAGACCTGTCAGTTGAATGTCAACGCCTTCATATAGGCCTAAAGAAAATTGATAGGTATCAGTGGCGTTGGCGTCCTCGATAAAGCCAAACTGGTCAGGTGTATGGCTATAAATATCACCGACAATAACTTCAGTCCCTAGTAAGTTGCTGGCCCCGCTGTTAGTTGCTGATAGATCTAGGTCATAGGATATGTTGTTGTCACTGTCTGTTGAATACAGGCTGACCTCAGCAAAGTAGGTGCCTGCACTACCTAGATAGTTAATAATGTCATCGTTGTTGCTTGCGGCAAGGGAGCTTGCTACTAACGTGTCGTCACTATCCAAGATGCCGTTCCCATTATCTTGATAAAGCCTTAAGTCAGCATCGTCACCAACGCTAATATCGTGGAGGTTTACATTGATATAGTCGGTAGTGGTGAGGTCAAACTCAAAGACATCAACGGGGTCGCTAGTTGAGAGATTGTAGTTATTGCGGCTTGTGGGAGCAGCGGTAAGGGTGCCAACGTCATAGTTAACACTGAGGTCGAGATCGTAGCTGACATCGTTGCTGCTGCCAGGTGCATAGCGTTCTACCTGGGCAAAGTAGGTGCCAGCTGTTGCAGTGTAGTCGATGGAATCGTTGCTGTTAAAAGCGTTCAGTGAGGAGTCTAGCAGAACGTCATCGCTATCGAGTATGCCGTTATTGTTAGAGTCGGCATAGAGATATAAATCGGCATCATCACCGATACTAATGTCGTTGAGGTAAAGTGCAATCTGTTGATTGCCGGTAACATCAAACTCAAAGACATCAATGGGGTCGCTAGCTGAGAGATTGTAGTTATTGCGGCTTGTGGGAGCAGCGGTTAGAGTGCCAACGTCATAGTTGGTGCTGATTTCAAGGTCATAGCTGACAGTGCCACTGCTGCCAGGTGCATAGCGTTCTACTTGGGCAAAATATGTACCGGTGGTTGCAGTGTAGTCGATAGAATCATTGCTGTTAAAAGCGTTTATCGAGGAGTCTAGCAGGGTATCGCTACTATCGAGGATGCCGTTATTGTTGGAGTCAGCATACAGATAGATGTCAGCATCATCGCCTGCACTAATATCGTTTAGGTAGATCGAGAGCTGACGAGTGCCAACTACGTCAAACTCAAAAACATCGGTGGGAGCACCAGATGTAACGGAGAAGTTGTTAACGCTGTAACCTGCATCAGTGATTTGTCCAATATCGTAATTAGCCATAGGATGTATTGCACCTCAATTGATGTTCATAAGTCAGAAGACAATATGAGAGATGTCTGACTTATGAACATCAATTTAATCGTCAGAATTGTTGGATACATCTATGTTTTCGGTAATTGATGATGTCAATAAGTGCAACGTTGTTGGTAACAATGAACAATGTTGCTAACCATAAAGAAAACCATCAACTTCGTCAGGATGACAATCCCGAGAATGTTGATGGTGTGTAGAGGATAAAGATTATTTCCGTAGGAGCATGGCATGCCATGCTCCTACCGGGGGAAACGTTTACTATTGCCCAATGGACGGTGCCTTTGTGGTTGGAATTGTGCCAATGGGTAATGGCGGTTCATGGCTTGCGATCGCAAACATCTCTGTCCGTAATCTTTCGCTTATCTGGATGGTCTTAGCGTCATACACCTGGGTGATGAGCTTAGGATAGAGACCAAATCCGATGATGGGTATCAACAGACAAGCAATGATAAAGACCTCACGGGGTTCGGCATCAATGAGCACCTGATGCTCTGTGAGTTCTTTATTCTCAGGGCCAAAGAAGATCTCGCGTAGCATGGACAGCAAATAAATGGGAGTCAAGATCACACCCACTGCCATCAGTAAGATCATGGTTAGCTTGAAATTAAAGCTATAGGCGTCGCTATTGGCAAAGCCCACAAATACCATCAGCTCAGCCACAAAACCACTCATGCCCGGTAGGGCCAGGGAGGCCATTGAACAAGCCGTAAACATGGAGAATATCTTGGGCATATTGGTGCCGACACCGCCCATTTCCGACAAGATCAGCGTATGGGTGCGATCGTAGGTAGCACCGACCAAGAAGAACAAACTCGCCCCAATTAATCCATGGGACACCATCTGTAAAACCGCGCCACTCATCCCTAAGTTAGTGAAGGATGCGATACCGATAATCACAAATCCCATGTGGGAAATAGATGAGTAGGCAATCTTTCGTTTGAGGTTACGCTGGGCAAATGACGTCAGCGCTGCATAGATGATGTTGATTACCCCAAAGATAATTAATCCGGGTGCCACAATGGCATGGGCATCGGGCAGCATCTCTACATTCATGCGAATCAGGGCATAACCACCCATTTTCAACAGAATGCCTGCCAGCAACATGTGGACTGGGGCCGTTGCCTCGCCATGGGCATCGGGTAGCCAGGTATGGAGTGGAAAGATCGGTAATTTGACCGCATAGGCAACCAAAAATGCCGTGTACAGCCATAGTTGCAGCCTGACCGGAAACTCTTTGGCCATCAAGGCCTGCATATCAAAGGTGACGGTGTCACCATAGAAGGCCATAGCCAGAGCGGCGACCAGAATAAACAGCGAGCCCCCTGCCGTGTAGAGAATAAACTTAGTTGCTGCATACAGGCGTCGTTTGCCACCCCAAATTGACAGCAACAGATAAACAGGGATCAGCTCTAGCTCCCATACCAGGAAGAACAGCAGCATATCTTGTACGGCAAACACAGCAACCTGTGCCCCGTACATGGATAGCAGTAAGAAGTAGAAAAGCTTTGGCTTTAGGGTGACTGGCCAAGATGCTAATACGGCCAGGGTGGTAATAAAGCCGGTCAGTAAGACTAGCGGCATCGAGAGGCCATCTACGCCGACTGACCACTTCAGGTCTAATGCGGGCACCCAGCTGTAGCTTTCCACCAGCTGCATGCCGGAACTAGCTGGATCATAAACAGTCACAAAAGCCGTGACAATCAACGCAAAATCGATTAATCCAACAATGAGGGCGTACCAACGTACTGTTTTTCCGTCCTCATCGGGAATGAAAGGCACTAACAGAGCCGCCAAAATTGGTAGCAATATGATGGTGGTTAACCAAGGAAATGTTGCAAAATCCATAGACATTATTAAGGCCAGTTTCTATAGCATTGGCCACATTGTTAAGACCATTTGGTCCGATACAGCGGCTGTAGATGTGGGCTGTTACACAGCTGCTAACTATAAGCAACTGTTCGGCCTCGTTAACCACTGTAAGAATAAAAATAGTGATCCCTGATCAACTGCTGGATTTCTTAAAGGTGTGTAAGTAGAACGTTACAAGGGGTTAATAAAAGGGGAGTGGTGAAGGGTAAAGGGATTGAGGGGTAAAGGGTAAAGGGATTGAGGGTAAAGGGTGACTGTTTACGCGTCATCCCTTGACGCTTCATTACTCGATGTGGCTCTAATGTTTGTTTTGAAACTTAACTAAGCGGGTTTTTGGGCAATGATCACACGATGGCGAGAGGTGTTGATCCACTGGCCAGGTTTAGAAAAGCCTGCATCCATTAGGGCTTGGTGCAAGTCTCGGGCAAAGTACTGATCGAGATAGGGTTCTGTGCTTTTGAGTAATGTCATTACATAGGTCGGTAGCTTGGCGTATACCTCTGACTGGGGGTTCATGTCCATGATGGTGAAGTGCCCGCCTGGGCGCAGAATTCGGTGGGCTTCGCGAATGACGTCCACGGTGGCTGAGGTAGGCAACTCATGGAATAGCAACGAGGCCGAGACTAAATCTACGGAGTTATCAACCAAGCCAGTATTTTCTGCGGCGGCATGTCGCCAGGTGATGGCATGCTCCTGGCTTTGATCGGTTTGGTACCGGGCGACGGTCAAAAAGTAGTCTGATAGCTCTATGCCTGTGATGTTTGCGGTGGGGTAGGTCTCTTGCAATGCGTGAGTACTCAGTCCTGTGCTACAGCCCAGATCCACAATTGTGCCCGGTACCTGGGGTAGCTGCTCTTGCAAAACGTCGATATAGCTTTGGCGCAGACGAATATCACCAAGGGCATCGCCTTCTGGCCAGAGATGAGCATGGACGGCTTTGGCCGCAACTGTTACTTCCATGGCGGCTTCCCAGCCAAGGTTGCCTTCTTCGTAGGCATGGAAGCTGGTGTGGTAATAGTCAGGGTAGGTGAGGGTGCGATCGCAAATTTCTGCCCGTTCTTTTTCCCACAGCGAGTTAAACCCGTCATCACCGCCACGGGATCGTAGCTTAGCCACTTCGTCTAACCAGTACACCCCAATTGTCTCTGCCCGTTTGATCATCATGGTGCGGGCACGGTCTTTAGCAAAATTGGCCAATGGCTTAATGGCCAGGGCTCCATTAATCAGACGTGTAATTGAGCGAGTGGCGATGGCGTTCATGTAGCCCAGCATTAATGAAAGGGTTGTGATTAGCTTAGAGCGACATCTAATTCAAAACTTTTAAGTTTTCTCTCTAAAAGGTCTCTAAAAGGGTAGTTGGCTTTGATAAGTAGAGGGGGTATGAGGAGTAAAGAGTGAAGAGGATAGACCCTTTACTCTTTACTCTTTACTGACCCAGTCCGCATCTAGAAATTTAAGGGACTACTACTGGCCTACTTGATGTCGAGACCGTTAAATATCTAGAACATATCTCAATGTGTAACAGCGCAATCTTTGAGAAGGCGTTACCCTAGTTTGCTAAAGTACGTTGCCCATTACTTGCCCACCCTAGATTTCCTATGTCCGTCGCTGCCTATTACAACGCCGATGCAAACGGCTATAAGTCTTTTGAATTACCGGGCGCGTCGCCCCACTACAATCCTGACCGGCCAGGCCAGGTTGAGCATATCGCCCTGGATCTAGACTTTGATATTCCTAAAAAAAGTTATAAAGGCACCTGTTCCATTCGTCTGAATCCGGTGCGTAATGGTGTCGATAGTTTGACCCTCGATGCCGTCAGTTTAGCCATCGACTCAATCACTCTTGATAACGAGCCTCAGCCGTTTGACTATGACGGAGAGAAGCTGCACATTCACCTCAGTAAGCCCACTCTGGCAGAACGGCCCATTACCCTGGTGATTGCCTACGCGGTCAAAGAACCCCAGCGCGGTATTTACTTTATTGCCCCGGATGAGCATTATCCCGATAAGCCTTACCAGGTCTGGACCCAAGGCGAAGATGAAGACTCCCGATTTTGGTTCCCCTGCTTTGACTATCCGGGGCAACTGGCCACCTCCGAAGTGCGGGTGCGGGTGCCGAAAAAGTATTTTGCCCTGTCCAATGGTGATCTGGTTTCTACTGAAGAAA
The DNA here is from genome assembly GCA_019634055.1 of Leptolyngbyaceae cyanobacterium MAG.088. Taxonomy (GTDB): domain Bacteria; phylum Cyanobacteriota; class Cyanobacteriia; order Phormidesmidales; family Phormidesmidaceae; genus Leptothoe. The sequence continues at coordinate 5,454 of JAHQVZ010000035.1, read as the reverse complement.
ATGGCAAAACCAACATTTATCACTGGCAGCTAGATAAGGTTCACCCCAGTTATTTGATGGCCTTAGCCATTGGCGAATACGACAGCATTGAAACCGAGTGGCGCGGTCGCCCTGTTCGCTACTACGTGGCTAAAGGTCGCAAAGACCAGATTGACCTGACCATGGGTAAAACGCCCCAAATGATGGAGCGGTTTAGTCAGGTGTTTGGCTATGATTACCCGTTTTCTAATTATGACCAGGCCTGCCCTGCCGACTTTATTTTTGGCGGCATGGAGAATACTACCACCACACTCCTGACCGACCGCTGCCTGCTGGACAAGCGGGCGGCCATCGACAACCTGCGGTCTGAAACCCTGGTGGCCCATGAGCTAGCCCACCAATGGTTTGGCGATTTGATTGTGATTAACCATTGGTCCCATGCCTGGGTCAAAGAGGGCATGGCCACCTATTCGGAAGTGTTGTGGTTAGAGGACGCCTATGGCCGAGATGAGGCCATGTACTATCACCTCAACCATGCCCGTGCTTACATTTCTGAAGATGCCAGTCGCTATCGTCGTCCGTTGGTGACCCATATTTATCGGGAGCCTATTGAGCTGTACGACTGCCATATTTACGAAAAAGGCTCTTGTGTTTATCACATGATCCGTCAGACCCTGGGCGATCAGTTATTTACAAAAACTCTCCAAACATTACTGACGAATCACGCCCATGGCACGGTAGAAACCATTGATGTGTTGCGTGCCATTGATCAGGCTACCGGCAAGAATCTGCGCTATCTGTTTGATCAATATGTATATCGCGGTGGGCACCCCGACTATGCTGTTTCCTACAGTTGGGATAGTGACAGTAACCTGGTGAAACTGATGGTGACCCAAACCCAGGTGGCTGATGGTAAATCCCAGGTCCAAGAAGGGCTGTTTGACCTGAAAATTCCCGTCGGCTTTGGCTATGTTGAGGGTGAATCTGTCGATGTACAAACCGTATCTGTCAGAATTCATGAACGGCAGCAGGCATTTTACTTCCCATTGCAGAAGAAGCCAGACTTTATCAGTTTTGATGTGGGTAATCACACCCTCAAAACGGTGAAGCTAGAGTATCCATTAAAAGAGCTTCAGGCCCAGCTCAAGCATGACCCTGACCCGATTTCTCGCTTGTATGCAGCCGAGGCCATTGCTAAGAAAGGCAGTCTAGAAGCTGTTGAAACCCTTAGTAATGCTTTCCTGGACGAGCCATTTTGGGCGGTCCGGGCAGAAGTGGCAGAAGCGTTGGCGACAATTCAGTTAGATCAGGCGGTTGTCGGTCTCTTAAAGGGAGTAAACGACAAGCATCCTAAGGTGCGCCGGGCGGTGATAAATGCATTGGCAGGGGTGAAAACCGTTGGCAGTTATAAGGCTCTAAAATCTGTTGTTGAGCAGGGGGATGAGAGTTATTACGTTGAAAGTGCAGCGGCATTTGCCTTAGGCATAGTGGGATCTAGCACATTAGACAATGGCAAGAACAAAGAGAAAAAGACGCTGAAGCTGTTGGAAATGGTATTGAAAGAACTCGCTGGCTGGAATGAGGTGGTGCGTTCAGGAGCCATTGCTGGGTTAAGTGTTTTCAAATCGTCAGAAGTGGCCCTGGATTTGTTGTTGCCCTATACCGAGATTGGTGTGCCTCAAGCCTTGCGGCTAGCGGCAATTAGATCTTTGGGTAAGATTGCGGCAGGGCAGAGTAAGGTAAATTGCGATCGCATCCTAGATCGCCTCGAAGCCATTGCCCGCGAAGAGTTCTTCTTAACCCAGGTGGCAGTCGTCATCGCCCTGGGGCAAATGGAAGTACCTGGCGCAGTGCGAGTGTTGCGAGGTCTGGCCGAGCAAAGCCCCGATGGCCGAGTCAAACGCCGTGCCGAAGAAGCCATGGGCCGGGTGCGCAAAGCAATCGGGGCCGACAAAGCCGTTGACGAGCTACGTAAAGATCTCGATGAGCTGAAGACGTTAAACCGTGACCTAAAGAGCCGGTTAGAAACCCTAGAGGCCAAGGCCAAAGCCGATAAAAAGAAAAAGGATTAGGGAACCGCACCAAACTATAGCAAACTGCTGGATGCATATTTCCGTAGGAAAGGCTACGCCAACAGCAGTTTGCTGCGCACATAGCTGTTGTCAGTTAAATCTTCCAGGGATCATCTATGCCTTGAATTATGTGCGCCAAGCTATAAAACCTCCAGGTAAGGCAGTGGGCAGTAGGGGCATTGCATGCAATGCCCCTACGTGGCGTATCCCTACCAGCCCATTGCTGCTAATTGAGACGTCTGCTCAAATGCCTCAACCGCGACATCATCAGCCATCGGCATCACCTCTATTGGCTGGCCATCTTCCATGCGAGTTTCTGCACAGAAAGACGCCGTATTAAAGCCACCAAAGCGTTTCACAATGCTGCTGCGCATACGCAAATTGGGCGTCACAAACCAGAACCGCTCCACCGAACTCATGGTGTCATACTCGGTTTCTAAAATCAGCCCGTCTTCATCATCCATTTCGTAGCGGCCTACCACGGGCACAATTTCTGCATAGCCCCGCTCTCGTAGTAGACGGCCCTTGCGAGCATTATCCTCATCTGGCACCAGGGCAAAGACAGTACTACCCTCATGGTTGCCTTCACCATCACGGTCCCAGGCCATTTCGCCATGCCAGGCCACATAGGCCCCACCCACTGCCAGGGCCGGATCAATTTCATGAAGTTCGCAAATGGCAATAATTTTTTCGTTGTCTTTATCGAGAGCTTCGACGGTAATATTAGAACCGCCTAGCTCGGCTCGACGGAAGGGCAGGTGATGGGTGGTTCGTTGGGATTGCCATTGTCCAGCACTATGCTGGAAGAATTCCATTACATCCATGGGGTGCGTTGAAGCGTTTAGTTTTTTCTTATGATACAACCGCTAGTGAAAGGGGTTTATCAGTAGTTTGGGTGCAAGTTGACTAAAGGTTGGACGGCAAAGAGTATCACCCCATGATTAAAGAACTGGATATCGTTACACTGACCCATGATGTTAAAGCCTATGGGCTGACCAAAGGTAGCCGTGGAGCTGTGGTGCACTGTTACCAAGATGGTCAAGGATTTGAAGTTGAGTTTACCGATGCTGCAAGGCAATCGTCTCATGTGGTTACTTTAGAAAGGGCTGATATTACGTTAGAACGAGATGCCATTCAGGCACGGATGATCGAACTGCTAAACTCTTTACCAGAAGACTCACTGACAGAAGTACGAGATTTTTTAGAATTTCTCAACCAAAAGCAACAACATCAGGTAGATAAATCCGGGTTGTTTATTCATTTTTCTTAGAAGCCCTAGTATTGCGTCAAGTTTTAATTTTCGGGTAGAGGTGTTTCTTAGCAATGCAGCGTTCATACTTGAAACATCATTCACTATTCACCACTCACTAGTCACGGTCCTAATCCGAATAGTTAAGTTTGACAGTCTACTAGTGGAGCTATCATTTAGCTGCAAATTCTTTAAGGCTCGCGACGAATTTGATCGCCATTTAGATTGGTGCGATAAACATAGGTCTCATTGGTCTCTGTATCAATAGCCTCAACTTGCCAGCCTTCAGTCAGAGCCGCCAGACATAACTCATTAGCACCACCCAGGCCAAGGCAACCGTCAGGCCAGGTTTGTTGGCTGTAATTTTGAATGGTGATGCGGTCTACGGAGGCACGCAGAATAATGGCTAAATTAAAACGGACCTGACTTTGGATGTTTTCAGGGAGTGCAGTTTGAGGATTATTAGCTATTGGCGTGCTGGCAGTTGTTAGTTCGGTTTGGGGCTGCAGGTTTCTCCAGCTTTGGATAATGGTCTGCAGTTGGGGGGGCAAGTCATTAAAAATGGGGGCAATAAAAGCAACCTGACTGTTTTGGCTTCTGAGCGTAGTGCCACGGTAATTGGCGGTGTCTTCTAGTTTGGGTACGTAGGCGAGACCATTAAAGCTGTGAAAGTGCTTGTCTGTAAGCTGCGTATAAAAGTCTTCGAGTTGTTGTGGGCTGATGGTGCCGTTACGTTCTTCTTGCGTAACGTAGCTATAGGCTGATACCTGGCCATCCGTATTTAAGGTAGAGATATCTAATCTGAAGAGGTCGCTGGACCCGGTAACGCTTCCAACAATGTCACTTTGAAAGCTGGTTTCAGGAGCCAGCGTTTCAAAGTTATGGGTGTTCATAAATCTGGGAATGGCGGTGTTAGTGCTGGCTAGCTCGTTGAGGAGAATGGTATTACCAAGATTATCGGTGTGGTAAATCCAGTAGTGGTCACCGTCGGTGACGATAGTTTGCCAGCCGTAGATGCCGATGGCGCTACAGATGTCGGCTTCGGTGGGTAACCCGTAGCAGCCGTCCCATAGTTTGGTTTGGGCTTCGGTGATCGATAGGGTATCGCCAAGTCCTGCAATTTGGGCAGTTTGGAGAATTCGGGTCTGGAGCGAGGGGGGAAGGTTATTGTCTAAGGTGGAGGGGCGGATTTGGCTACCGCTGAGGTCGGTACGGTAAAAATATTGTTCGTTATTGTAAATGGCTTCTACCTGCCAGCCTTCGGTAAGGGCCGCCAGGCAAGATTCGGCAGGGCCGCCTAACCCCAGGCAGCTATCGGACCAGGTTTCGCGGCTGTAGCGGGCGATGGCGATATCGTCGCGGGTGATGATTTCGTCGGTGGTTAGGTCAAGGCTTTTGGTCAGGGCAGTTTGTACTTGCTGGCGTACGGCATCGGGTAGGGCCTCGACCTCAACGTCTGGCAGGGGCTCAGCGTTGATCGTTGGGATGTCAGCGGTGCGAGGATCTTGGCCGAGCTGGGCTGGGCTACTGGTGATAAGGCCGCCTGTAAAGATCAGGCTGGTCAGGAGTAGGGTGGATAAGTGACGCATAGCAAGCATACCTGAGGGTTATGGACCTAATCTAGCTTTGGTGGTTGTGTACTGATGAGACGTTACAGATTTTGAGACGGTGCGTTAGGCCAGAATGATTCAAGGGGGCCATAATTTGCCGTTGTATGGGCTAATTGAATCAAAACCTAATGGAGGGATTTAGGAGGGTGTTAAGGGGCAATATTTAGATCTGCACAGCGTTCGTGGGCTGATGCTTCGCTGCTGAAGCACGATATCTGTGGGTTAGACCCCCTATAGGTGGTTGCCTGTGAAGTGATTAGGGGGTATTGAAGGGTTAGGTGGTTTGAACTTAGCGATATCGGTGCGTTACGCTAGCGCTAACGGCACCCTACAGTGGGTTGGTGATGAGGGCCTGAAATCGTGGGTCGTTGCGAAGGCTGTCGAAGTCGGTGTCGGTTTTGGCCAGTTCGATATATTTTTCAGGGGCAAGCTCAATCGCTTTTTGGAGAAATTTCAGAGATTCGTCTGGTTTGTGCCAAAGGGCATAGGCGCAGGATTTGTTGTAAAAAGCAGTGGTAGAGTCTGGGGCAATCGCTAGTGCTTT
>JAHQVZ010000277.1 GCA_019634055.1 Leptolyngbyaceae cyanobacterium MAG.088 | reverse complement strand
TTGGGCGTGAAAGGCACGGGCATTGGCAATGGCAGCTGGGAGCGAGCGATACGCGGCTTGGTCCGTAACAGAACTCTCGGTCTGCGCCAAGGCTTGTTCAGCATCCTGCAAACGGTCTTCAACTAAATCTGTCTGCCCAGTATTCAGGAGTGCGATCGCATAGACCACACTGAGAACCGGGCGGATTCGAATGAGCGAATCCGGCAGCGCTTTGATCCAGCCCAACACCGTTCTCTCCTGCTGACGGTTGCGCATCGCGGGCCATACCTGCTCAATTAAACCTACTGCATGGTCAAAATCTTTAGCAGCTAGTGCATGGCGAATCGCATCAGAAAACAACTCATTCTGTTCATACCATTTACTCGCCTGTCCATGCAGAGCGGGCATCTGTTCCGGACACTCTTTTAGGGCATGGGCCAGAAGCACATCGGCAAACAAATGGTGATAGCGGTACCATTGGCGCTTGTTATCTAGCGGAATAATGAACAGATTGCCTCGCTCCAGCGTTTCCAACATGCTTTGACCATCGTTTTGGCCCGTAACCGCATCACAAAGAGAACCACTTAAGCGGTCCAAAATGGCGGTCCTCAACAGAAAGTGACGGACGTACTCGGGCTGTCGCTGCAAAACTTCTTCTAGCAGGTAGTCCACAATGTAGCGATCGTCCCCTGAGAAGGCCGCCACAAAATCAGAGACATCCTCTCGTCCTTGCAGAGATAGCGCTGCCAGCTGCAGCCCTGCAATCCAGCCCTCTGTTCGCTGCTCCAAAGCAGAAACCTCTGCTGCCAAAATCTCTAACCCCATCACCTGATTCAAGAAAGTGGCAGCTTCATCTGATGTGAACCGCAAATCGGTCACCCTGAGCTCAGTCAAATCGCCACAAGACCTTAAACGAGCCAACGATAGGGGTGGATCGGCACGGCTAGCAATAATCAGATGCAGTTGGGGCGGCAAGTGGGTGAGAAAAAAGCCTATGCCGCTATGGATTGCCTGGGTGTCAATCCGATGGTAATCATCCAGAATCAAGACAATATCTTCTGTAGCTGTGGCGAGTTCATTGAGCAATGTCATCAAGATGGACTCGATGGTCGGTGGCTGTGATGATTGCAATAACGAGAGAGCACGCTCACTGAGGCTGGGTTGAACTTTTTGCAGAGCCGTAATCAGGTAGGTCCAGAAAACAGCGGGATCATTGTCGCTTTGATCTAAAGAAAACCAGGCAACGGGTTTTGTGGCCACAGCCGCCACCCATTCTGCCAGCAATGTCGTTTTGCCAAACCCTGCTGGAGCTGAGACCAGGGTTAGCTTACGCTCTGGGTGGATGCGATTGAGTAACCTCGGGCGCGAGACCTGGTCAGCGGTCCATTTGGGTAGGTAGAGCTTAGTTTCCAGGAGGGGGAGTCCTGACATCATAGGTCTCGCTGGGGCAGTTATGGATTACGTTACTTTGATCGCTTGTGAGAGAGTTATACAACGTTTACAGATAATGGATTATAAAACATTTCTCTTGAACAGTTGTATTCCAAGATAGAAACTGGCTTTGATAGCACGATTTTTACCCCATATAGTTCTAATTCAGTGTTAGAACTGCTGTATAAGATCCGAGCATGTGGAGCTTATACAGCATCTCCACTCATGTGGGCAACGCAATCACACCCAGCTGTTGAAACATCGCCAACTGATCTAAAATTTCCCATTCTTCAATAATTTTGCCTGCCTTAAACCGACTGAGAATCGTTCCATGCACATTGACCGGCTTCCCTGTCGCCGGGATGCCCATTAGCTCACCCCGATGGGTCCCCGTTAGGGTAAAACAAGTCACGGTTTTAGTCTCCTCAGTGGTCAAGTCATCTACCTGTATCTTTAAGTCAGGAAATGCCCTACGAAACATACCAATAAAGCCCTTTAGTCCATCCAGTCCATGGACTTCTTCGCCAGGACTCCCAAAAATATAGTCTGGATGAAACAGCTCATCAAAAACAAGGAAATTTCCCTGATTGATCCCTTCTTCGATATAACGACGGATAATTGTTTGGTTACTGTTAGCCATGGGTTCCTCCTAGTCAAAGACAAAGTGAAAACGTAAACATACCCGCTGCCAAAAATGCAGCCACTGTGCGCACATGGTTCCAAAAGGTCCAGTCGGTCAAATATCGAGTCCATAGGGTGGCCCCATCCGCACTACCTGGCCCCACAATCGCCAGGGCATCATTTAACGGCACATTGCCAGCCACCGTTACACCAATGGTGCCGATCAGATACAGTAAGCTACCCACGACCCAATAGAGAGAACCCGGTTGTTCCCACTGTCGTAGTGCAGAAATGGTCAGTATCAGACAAGCTACCCCTGGTCCCAAAAAAACGGCCATAAACCATGGGTTAATTACCGTAATATTGATCGCCTGCATGGTGGCAATACCCGATGCATTGGGCTGTTGCCCCAGGGCCTGCATCACAAATGTGGAAAAGGCAAAGAAAATGCCAGCGGTGAGGGCACTGCCGATGGCGGCAAACAAAATTAGGGGCAAGCGCAAGTTTTGAACAATAGCCATGGTGGTCTCCGGTGAATTGTTGTGGTTTAGAACTGATGTAGTCGTTCCTTGCACGGAGTCGAAAGGGACGATTGGCTTCGACTCCCCTCAGCCAACGAGGTCTGTAGTATTTTTTCAATAGGACAAACTCGAGGCCTGATGCAGATAGGTGTTATCAGATAGCTGCTTCAAAATAAAATCAGCAATATCCCCACGGGTGATTTTCAGCTTTGATGTCTTATCAGTGCCTGGAAATCCATGGCGATACTGTCCTGTCCGGTCACCCTCTATAAATGCGCCTGGTCGCACAATGGTCCAATCTAGATTGCTTTGCTGCACATAGCTTTCCTGTAGCTGATGGTCCGCAAACACATGGCGCAGAATCAACCCAAACATGATGTACTTCCAGAAAAAGTTCAGATTGCCCCAGCTATCGCCTGTTCCCATCGTGCTCTGACAGATAAACCGTCGCACGCCAGTGTGCTCCATGGCTTGGATAATCTGTTTGGTCCCTTCTGATCGAATCTTGCTTTTTAGCTGCTCCGCCCCAAGGATACAGACAACTGCATCCTGCCCCTGGACCGCCTGCTCCACCGATGGCAGGTCCATTACATCACCCTGAGCTACTTTAAGATTGGAATGCTGAATACCCAGCTTGGCAGGGGTACGGGCAAATGCTGTAACTGTATGTCCTTGTTCCAGGGCCTGCTCTACTACATGACGACCGGTAGTACCTGTGGCTCCGAAAATGACTAGTTTCATGATGTTTGCTCCTAAGCAATGACACCCTTAGCCTATGAAAATGATTAAGTCTGGGCTTTCTGTTTCTTGCGGTACTGTCATAATCTTGCGGCTAATTATAATTACCCTGAGACGTGATGGGTTGATCCCATACAAGAACCTGCTATACAACTGGTTTCCTCACCCGCCCCGGGCATAGAGCCGATGCGTGTAACCCGGCTGACAAACCCAGCTGGTGAGGGGCATTACCTTTGCGAGGAAGGGCATACCCTGTTTATGTCCTGAGATTAAACTGGCACAGTTGGCACAGCTGTTAGACATGAGCCAGTTTCACTTTAGCCGTTTATTTAAGCAGTCCATCGGCCTCTCTCCCCAGCAATATGTGGTGCAACAACGGGTGGAATGAGCTAAACAACTGTTGAAACAAACCGATCGGTTAATTGTAGATATTGCTTAGAGTGTGGATTCAACAGTCACAGCCATTTGAGTAAACAGTTTCGTCAAGTGACCGGCATGAGCCCTAAGGCGTTTAGGGCAATTTAAACAAGCTTTTGTTAGATATTTGACACCCTACAAAACTAAAAACATGAATGCCTCAAACCCTAATGTTTGCATAACTATATTCTTGCACCTGAGACACTACCAAATATGCTTCTAACAAAAAATACTGTCTTGAGTTATTAAGTCAACAACAACTTACGATAAACAATTTTGTCAGCACCTGTGTCATAAAAATCGCGGATTCGTGCTTCCTCAACGTAGCCACATTTACAATAAAACGCCCGTGTTCGGTCAAAATTTGCCAGCGTCTCTACCAACAATAAGCGAACATTCTGTTCTTTTAATAACTGCTCCACATGCTCTATCAGTAAGGTTCCCCGTCCCTGGCCCTGAGCCTCAGGATGAATCGCGATAAAGAGCAAATTCCAGGTGCCATTGGTCATTCGCTCCGGCGCACAATAAGCGACCCCCACTGGTCCGTCTTCATCATCGGTCAGCCAGATATGATCGCTATTGCCACTGAAATAATCGGCCATCATTTCACTCAAAACCTTACACTCATCAGGCTCAAATCCAATCGCTTCAGCAATGGCTAGCAGGGCAGTGGCGTCATCAGGGATGGTAGGACGAATCATAAATGCTACAACAGTTGTTATGCAAATCAAAAACATAACAACTGTTGCAATAAAATGTCAATGTTTCTATAGAGTGATTGCAAACCATAAGAAGGTTATGGGGTATGACGATCGTCAGATTGAGATTACCAAGGCTGCGTGGCAGGTGATTGTTCGTGACCATCTGATTCAGGCACATCAAAACCGCTATGACTTGATCAAGCAGGTGCGAAAGAAAGAACTTGTCAAGTTGCAAGCAGCCAACCTAATTCGGGCTAACCTTGACTTAAATCTTGAAGCCAATGCCTTGATTACGTTGGTAGATGGCATTGCTACTAGAGTTGTCATTAGTCTTTATCAGTGCTCTGTAGAACAACAAAAATATCTTGACCTCAAGGACTATATTCTGGTTCGAAAATCAGGAATAACGTATCTACCATTTCTGTACTTCCTAACACTCAGTTAACTGCCTGTTGAACTGGAATCTGGAGCACAAACTCCGTTCCTTGATCTCGTGAGGAAAAGCACTCTAGTTTGCCACCATGTTGTTCCGTCACAATTTGATAGCTGATGGCTAGTCCCATACCGGTGCTTTTGCCAACAGGTTTAGTCGTAAAAAACGGGTTAAAAATCTGCTGCTGAACCGCTGAGGGGATCCCAGGTCCACTATCTGCAATTGAAATTCGAACCCATTGATGGTCAATGAGGGATGTTTTTAAGGTAATTTGCCCTCCCCCTTTACCCTGCATCAGAGGGTTATCGTCTGGCCCCATCTCATCAATAGCCTCAATGGCATTAGCAAGAATATTCATAAACACCTGGTTGAGTAAACCTGCGTAGCATTCCACCAGGGGTAGATCATTTGAATACTCTTTAATAACCTGAATTGCAGGCCGTTTGGGACTTGGCTTAAGCCGATGATTGAGAATGGTGAGGGTATTTTCCAGACCCTTATGAATATCGACTGCTTTGATCTTAGCTTCATTTAAACGCGAAAAGTTACGCAGGGATAAGACTATTTCGCAGATACGATCGCTGCCCATTTGCATGGATGATAAAACTTTGGGTAAATCTTCCAAAATAAAATCCAGCTCAATTTTTTTCGCGACTACTTGGATTTCTTCAGCAGGGGAAGGATAGTATTTATGGTATTTTTGTACCAGCTTTATGAGATCTTCGATATAGTCTTGAATATGATCCAAATTGCCATGGATAAAGCTAATCGGGTTATTGATTTCATGGGCAACACCTGCCACCAGTTGCCCTAAACTCGACATTTTTTCCTGCTGTATCAACCAGCCTTGAGCCTGCTGCAGTTTCTTCAAAGTGTTGCTCAGTTGTTCATTGGTTTGGCTGAGTTCATAGGTTCGGCTTTGGATCCTGCTTTCGAGGTCTTCATTAGCTTGCTTGAGCAATGATTCAGCCCGTTTACGCTCCGTAATATTATTTAGCGAACCGGTAAATTTAGAATCCTGATTGAATCGAATAGCCAGTTCCAGCCATAGAGTAGAGCCCGTTTGGTGAGAAAAGCGCAGCTCCAAATCTTCTTCTGTTTGCTGTAGTAGGGCCGATCGCCATACATCTCTATCTGCATCCAGGATAAAGTCCTCTAGCGACTGCCCCAAAGACTCTTGTATTGAATATCCAAGGATCTCTGTCCAGGCCTTATTCAGAAAAACAAAACAGCCATCGAGATCGCACTCAAATACGATTTCTCGTAAGCTTTCCACAAGTTCACGATAGCGTCGCTCTGATTCAGTGAGCTGTTCGATTAAGCGATACTGAATCTGGGTATGTAGCTCATTAGTCATATCGTGCTCATGCATGGGGAGGACTCATACAACAGATTATGTTGCAGCCATGGGGGTTAACTGTTCTAATAACTCCTCTGATGTCAACGTATTTGCATATAACGGAAAAACATTCTCAATGTAAAACTCCTGCTCGAATACCGTTCGGGCAGAGATACAGTCACTTAGTACCGATACATAGTAACCTTTCTCATAGGCCGATCTTCCAGTGGAGTCAATGCAAATAGAGGTAACCGCACCCGCTAAGACGAGATGTCGAATGTTTCTTTTTTGAAGAATCTCGTCCAAATTTGTATTGACGAAAGCATTTAATCCTCGTTTTCCAGGAACTTCTAAAATCCTTTCCTGAAAAGGATGCAATTCTTCAATGGTTTGTGAACCCTTGGTCTTTTCTTGAAATGCACCTACATCTTTTACTGTTTTTAGTATACCGACAGGATCAACAAGCTCTTCATAATTTTTAGTAAAGAAGATTGGAGCAGAAATAATCAAAATTGGCGTCTCGGCCAAATGCTGTATCAATTGAATGGTATTTCTAACCGTGTTACTAGCTTTTGCAGATGCTTCGATTACACTATTTAAAATGCCGTCTGAGGAATAATAGTCATTTTGGAATCCTATTAATAGGAGAGCCGTGTTGTTCAGATCCATTGCTTTAAAGGCATTTATTAATAGATAATATTGTAGGCGATGATTTTAAACTTCCCATAATGTAGTGGCTCTAACAAAACTAAACGGGCATTGGCAGTGGGTCTATCTTATTTGAACTCCATACCTTTTACTCTTCACGAACGAATGTTAATTATCCGCAATAGCCATTAGTATTCATTGGGTTCAATGCACCGAAATTAAGGCTTTACTCTTTTCCACCAAGGTTCTTCTAACTCTGGATACAGCCAGGTTGACTGACTCAGCAGTTCGTCAACAATCTTAGCGGGCAATAACCGCCCATCGAGCGTAATCACATTCTCCTGTGGACCAATGGGCTCAAAGGCCGCCAATTGGCTATCCAGCATTTCCAGCTTCATATAGTGGTTGTCCCGTCTCTGCAGCCTCCGTGCCAGGTCTGCCCTGGGTACATTGAGCCACACCAGCTGGACTCGCTTCAAAGTGGTGAGTTGTTGCCTATAGGATGCTTTGAGCGCAGAGCAGGTAAGCACGGTCTCTCGTTTTTTTGCGATCGCACGTTCTATATCTTCTTCTATTTCCACCAGCCATTGGTACCGATCTGGGTCCTCTAACGGCTGCTGTGACTGCATCTTTTGAATATTTTGCAAGGAATGTCGTCGATCTCCTTCTAAAAAATCACTCTCTAACCGTTCCGAAAAAAGACGTCCGACAACAGTTTTTCCTGAACCAGAAACCCCCATAATGATCCATATCAGTGGGCAGTCCATTAATTTCCCCCTCCATCACTTATCTACGCCTCCACCTGAGACTTTATTTTTATACACTCCCCGAGTGTCAACACACAACAAAATGAATTCGGAATGCGGAGTTCGGAGTTCGGAGTTACATCCTTAACTGAATTTCCTAATTTAGGTTGTCGCTTCCTTTAAAGAGTAATAACGACTTTTCCTTTTACCTGGCGCTGTTCGACGTAGCGGATAGCGTCGGGCACATCGCTTAAGGGATAGCGCCGGTCGATAAAGGGGGTGATTTTTCCGGTAGCGACCAGGTCTCTAATGGTAGTCAAATCATCCTGATTGGGTTTGGCAGCCAAACATTTCACAGTGTACTGACGAGTCTTTGCAATCCAGGGACTAAGAAACATTACCTGGAAAAATCGAGCCGTAGATCCCCCAACCATGACATAGGTTCCCTGGGGTTTTAAAGCAGGCAAGAAATCATAGACTGAGCGATAAGCGGCGGCATCAATAATCAGGTCATAGGGTCCTGTTTGAGTACAGTCTGTCTGGGTATAGTCAATCACGTGATCGGCATTTAGCGATCGCACCATGTCCACTTTTGCCGTACTACACACCCCCGTCACCTCAGCCCCAAATGCCTTGGCAATCTGTACCGCAAACGACCCTACACCGCCAGATGCACCATGTACCAACACCTTTTGACCAGACTGAATTTGTCCATAATCACGCACCGACTGCAAAGCGGCCAGGGCAGCGGCAGGAACAGCGGCAGCCACCTCAAAACTTGTGTTATCGGGCTTTAACATCAATGCAGTTTCTGGCACACAAACATACTCAGCAAATGCTCCAAACCCACATTCAGACACATCGCCAAACACCTCAGCCCCCACCTGAAACTGCGTCACATCTTTGCCAACGGCCTCCACCCGTCCTGCCACATCAGACCCCAGGGTTTTAAGCTTAGGCTTTGCAATACCGCCAAACATAAGGCGAATTAAAAAGGGTGTCCCTCTCATCAGATGCCAGTCTCCGGCATTAACGGATGATGCATGCACTCTGACCAACACTTGATTATCTTGAGGCACGGGTCTGTCAACATCCGCCAGCCTCAAGACATCAGATGCGCCATATTCGTCCTGAACAATTGCCTTCATACGGCTACTTGCGCTCTCACTCTCTTCAACAGTAGCTAGAGTATTCTTGGATACCTGCATGATTTCCTCGCTTGATCGAAACTCATACTTACGCTGTAAGCGTACCTTACAGTGTAAGTTTAACTTACACTGTAAGTATGTCAAGATATGTGACAGGGCAAACCCCCTGCTACCCAGCACATGGTGGCAGTTTCAAATCGAGTCTAAAGAAAAGCTAAATGGCCAGTGCTCCTGATAAAACCTCTGCTTTACCGCTAAGCCGCGATCTCATCCTCCAAACTGCGATCCAACTGGCCGACGACCATGGGATCGAGGCTCTATCCATGCGGAAACTGGCCCAGCAATTGGGGGTAAAAGCCATGTCGCTCTATAACCATGTGGCGAACAAGGATGACCTAATCGACGGCATGGTGGATATTGTCGCTGGTGAGATTGAAGTGCCTGCGGTGGGAGGTGACTGGAAGCAGGCCATGCGACAACGGGCAATATCAGCTCACCAAGTGTTGTTGCGTCATCCCTGGGCAACCATGGAGATGGTATCGCGAGCCAATGTGGGACCGGCGATGTTGCGCTACGTAAATGCCACCCTGGGCTGTTTAGTGGAAGCGGGCTTTTCATTTGAGATGGCGGATCATGTGTGGAATGCCCTGGACAGCCACATTTACGGCTTTACCCTCCAGAAGCTAAATTTTCCCTTTGAAGAAACAGAGTATGCCGACGCTGCCAAGCAATATGTTTCCATGCTTCCGGTTAAAACATATCCATATTTAAATAAACTCACCCATTACGTCATTGATGGCCAATATCACGGCATTCACGACTTTGAGTTTGGTCTGGATTTAATTTTCAACAGCCTCGACAGCTTTCGTAAAGCTTCTGATAGTTTAGCTTAGGGACAAGCTGCTGCTGATTAAGGACCAAAAACGATTTAAATGATGTTTAATAACATTTTTTGATCTCTTTGACTGAAATTCTTGCCATTGCAACTGGGCTTCTACTCACCTATCATAGATCTCTCTTTTCCACTCATTCACATCAGCCTTCCAGGGGCGTAAATGATCATCACCGGGTTCTAAGCCATCTACATCATTGAGAGATTGCAAATATACCCACTCATTTAGTAGGTTAGATGCTTCTTGTATTGACAACGATCTTGGCCACTCCGCCGGTCGATATCGATAATTGTTTTCATGAAACATGGATACATCGCTGGCTGTGTAACCTGCGACATATATCCCGCCAAGATCATTATCAGTGCACAGGGCATAGCCTATAGCTGGCTCAGCATTACTCATAATAGCCATCATGGGGACAGAGCATAAAACGGCATGGTCGATGGCCTCAAGTACCTGGTCTCTCATAGTCAAGATGTTTACGATGTCGTTGAGTGTTGATAAAACCCATGGGTGTCAGTAACTTGTGATGCGTTATGCTATCGCTAACTCATCCTACAGGGCTTAATTTAATTCCCATTCATATAACAGAAAAAACTGAGGCTCTTCTCCGTCTAGAACAGATTTAAAGCAAGCTTGGGCGGCAACATTAGTTACTCCCCTACACGACGCCAGGGTTTAAAGGCATTGTTAATGCCATACAGTGTTGGGGCAAGCTGGGGGAAATGACGCAGTAATACGGTCACCATAGTATTGTTAGCAACCCAATCTAAGCCCATCTGAGTATAAATTTCAGCCCTATAGTCTTCGGTAAAGAACCGATCGCTCTTAAGCCGCCGAGAGGCCATCAGAATAAACACCCGGAATGCCGTATCGCTAAAGCCAAAGCCCTCGGGCTTATCTTCTGCAAACAGACCTACCATCAGGTCAACACTGTTGAGGTCGTTGTTGTACACCCGACGCATCTCTTCGACCCATTGTTTGTTGCTACTGATTTCTTCAAAAGACTTCACACGAGGTCTACCAATCAGTTCGCGGAAACGGTTGTAGCGGGGCACACCCCGCTCGCGATCGCGCAAAATATCCACCGCTGCCAGGTCAAACACCTCACCATTGTCTCGTACCAGCTGCTGCAACGCACGGGGATAGTTGTGGAGACTAATCTCACCGGGATGGGCAACCCCAAAGGAGTAATATAAATCTGGAAGAGAAATAGACTCCAACAGCGCTCTGCTACGTTTACCTGACATTTGAAAGAAATCGGCAGACTGCATTGATTGATTATTATTGAGCGAATAAAACTGCAAATCATCGGGAATCAGTGGATGCATACGATACACAGATGCAAACTCTTCAGTGAGATAGTAGGGAGCCGTATGGTGATCGGTATCACCCCCTACAATTCCCGATAACAAGTCAGTTAGCTCGCCCTCTCCGAGGCTGCCAAACACCTGCTTGATGTCTTCGCCTAAAAAGCCCGACCAGTTTACATTCAAAGCAATATCCGTCGCTTCTAAAGGCAAAATGGCAGGGGTCCACTCTACGGTATGGATTTTGGCCATCAGCGCCGCATTGATCAACCGGGCATGGTTGAATAGCACATCGTCTGACCAGTGAGGGTATTCTTGCTTTAGGTGATCGCAAATGGTGTTGTGTTCTTTGGCAAACACTGTGTGTAGCATGGCCAGGCCGATCCACCAGTTATCGTTAAAACCGGTAATATCGATACCCGTTTTGGGGTCAACGGGCAACAGACCATTTTCTTGAATAATGAGTTTGCCATCGGTGTGCGATCGCAACCGATCCACCGTCTCTGGATCACTACCATATACCTGAGACCCATCCCACCAATGGGTAACTGTATTAATAAAAGTCTTTGGCCTAGCACCATCCGGTCGAGACTCATCCGCTAAGGTTTTACCCACCGCCATAGGCCGATGCTCCGCTGGCCAGGGATCAGTTGAGTCTAATGGAATCTCCAGCTTCTCATTGGGATCATTATTGCCATGGGAAAACCAATCATGGTTTTCAAACTGAATCCAGGCCGCCGCTAACAGATTGAGAATAGTGGCAGGCTGAAAGCGATCGCGCGTCATCAAGGTGCGACTAACCATTCGTGGGTTTGGCGTCATCAATTTAGGGGACTCTTCCGCCTGTACCGCGCCCAAAGCTACATTCCGACCAAAGCGAGTACCTGCCATCCCCATCTGAGGCTGTTCTAAGTCGTTAAAGCTACCGTCCGCCGTCCGTGCGGTTAGATGACTACCATCAGGACTGGGCTGAGGGTTTGGCAATTTACCACTGCCAGGGAGATGGGAGGTATCGTGTAGATTTTCTTCGCGCAAATCATTCCGAAACTTTAGTAATTGCAATAGGGCCAGGGGAGTCGGTAGTTTATGCCAAAAATTATCAAACATAACAATGATCTCCAGTCGTCGATAGGGATAATAGTTTTTGCGATTGGATGATTAACAGATTGGGATGGTGCATGTCTGTTATGAATTACCCTGAGTATTCTTTGATCTCCTCCAGGTGATTATCCAAATGCATGACATGGGCACGGGTATACTCTTGTTTGGATAAATTTCCGTAGGTAAAGTGGGGGGCTAACGTCCCTGTGTAATTGTCAAAGTCAATATAGGCTTTTTTTAAGCGAGCCAGAGCTTTTTTGAAGTTGCCATGGGCTTCTAATTCTGGTGCACCTGGGATCGGCTCATCCAAGGGATGCTTCATATACCCCAATGCGGAAAATAATGTAAAGGCTAACGTCCCAACTGTTGCTTTATAGATTTCATGCTGTTGTAAAGGATATCCCAGCATAGAACACTCAACACTTTGAGCACAGTGGGTCAAGATAGCATAGGGCTGCCATACTCCCGTGCTGTGTAAGGGTTGATTGCCAAGCGACTCTATCTTTTCTAATGCTGAAGAAATTGTTAACATAGCAGGCCTATCATCAAATCTTTGTCCACAGGATCTCGCTATCTGAGGCAATCGAACTCGGTCTAAACTACGTCAAACAACAGTTACAAACATCGATAGTTTGGTTGCATCATCATATGTAATGACCTTAACACTACTCTACTTGAACAGTACTGATTGCTTTACAACTTGATGCGTCAGCCTTTGATAAACGTCAAGTATAGAATTCGTTATGAGATTTTTGTAGTACTTTTAAGGCCATACAATGGCATGTACCACCGTCTGATTGAAAGTCTTAGCACATATAGCGTTTCTCAAATGGATTGAATACATCCCACTCACGATTCACGATTCACCACTCACTTACACACCAAATTTTATTCATCTCAACCAGGAACCGCTATATAACCTAATAATCCATTGACTAATCTCAAGACTCAAGGCCAAATTTGACGCAAATTTGCTTTTGCTTGCTACGTTGATGAAAAGGCAATGTCTTAAAGGTTCATCTCTGGAGCAAACTGATGTTAACTACACTTGAGTTCAAAAATGGCGACCAGATGCCGATTTTAGGGTTAGGCACCTGGAAATCTGCGCCTGGCGATGTATACCAGGCCGTTAAGGATGCGATCGCAGCAGGCTATCGCCACATCGACTGTGCCCATATCTACGGTAATGAAGCCGAAATAGGTCAAGCCTTAGCAGAGTGCTTTAACGAAGGTGTGGTCAGCCGAGAGCAAATGTGGATTACATCAAAGCTATGGAATGATTCCCATGCACCAGAAGACGTACGACCTGCCTTAGAAAAAACCCTCTCAGATCTACAATTAGACTATCTGGATCTATATCTCATACACTGGCCCGTTGCCCTAAAAAAGGGAGCAACGTTTCCTCTGACATCAGAAAAAATGGTCTCACTGGAAGTTCTACCGATCTTAATCACCTGGAGTGAAATGGAACTATTGGCAGATGAGGGACTATGCCGCCATATTGGGGTATCAAATTTTAGTATGGCCAAACTCCAAGATTTGCTAGAAAACGCACGACTCCAGCCTGAGATGAACCAAATTGAACTGCATCCCTATTTGCAACAGTCCTCAGTGTTGGAGTTTTGTCAGGACAATAACATTTATCTCACGGCCTACGCTCCATTAGGATCTTCCGATCGAGCTGATTGGATGAAGGCTGATGACGAACCTGTTTTGCTAGAAGATTCAACCATTGCAACAATTGCTGAACATCATGGAGTTAGCCCTGCACAGATCCTGATCAGCTGGGCTATTCATCGGGGAACTGCCGTGATCCCTAAGTCAGTAAATCCAGAACGAATCAAACAAAATCTAGCGGCAGCAGCAGTTTCTTTAGATCAGAGTAGTATGGATAAGATTGCAGCTCTTGACCTTAACCGTCGCTATGTTGACGGCACTATTTGGCAAGTTGATGGCGGTCCATATAGTTTGGCAGCATTATGGGATATGTGATAGCTAACAGGGGTATTGAGACTATCGTAGTTTGTTCCCATGAACGGGCTAACTCAAATCAGAATATCTTCCAGGGGATATATCTGCTCAGGATCGAGGATTTTATACCTTCAAAGGTGGTGATAGCTCATATGTCGCCTTATGCGCTTTTGAATCACTAATGAAGCAATTTATTGGATCCTCGATACTTATCCTGATTTAAATACGTAGGTCTTAAGATAAACTGGCTTTCTAAGCTAATACCAAATATTAGATAATAATGGCTGTAATAAGTTTCCTATATTGAAAGGAGCCAACTATAAAACAGGCCATGGGTATTCGTAATTCTGTAGCACGTAAGCTAAAAGGTTTGCGGCCATTACCATTACGCCTTGTCCTCATAGTACCATTGCTTATACAGATTACGATTGCAGTAGGAATAACAGGATATTTTTCCTGGCGTAATGGGCAAAAGACAATCGAAGATCTGGCACTTCGTTTAACGCAAGAAGTTAGTGATCACATAGAAAATCACATCCGCAGTTATACGGAAATACCACGGCTCTTTATAAAAATCAATGAAATAGCAATTCAAACTGGAAATTTAGATGTCACCAACTACTCTGCTATAGCTGAAGCTTTTTGGGAACAAATTCAATTATCAGAAGCTGTTCCCTATCTTTATTTTAGCAATCCAGAAGGAGAGTTTGTGGGTGTTTGGAGTGAGACAGATGACCTGATCACCTTGCGGATTAGGACAAAGGAAACTGAACCCATTCGAAAAATATATCAGCTAAATGCTCAAGGCTATCGACAAGCACTTATCAGGCAAGAAGAGTTTGATCCAAGATTGCGTCCTTGGTACGAAGCAGCTGTCAAAGCAAAGCAGGCAACTTGGTCCCCGGTTTATGTTTTTGCCTATCCGCCAAGACTTGGCATCAGCTACGCATTACCTATTTACGACGATAGCTCAGACTCACTCTTAGGAATACTCGCAGCAGATCTAACACTCACTGACATCAGTGATTTTTTACAACAGTTACATGTAAGTGAAACCGGAAATGTTTTTATTGTTGAACGTTCAGGAAATATTGTTGCTAGTTCTACAACAGAGCCACCGTTTCTAAAAATAGGTTCCAAAGAAACTCGTTTGCGAGCTAGTAATAGTAAGAATGCATTGATTCGTGAAACATCCCAAGCATTACTCGCAGAGTATGGTAGTTTCTCTGACCTTGAGACCAGTGATCAACTTACTCATAGCATTTCAGATCAAAATTACTTCATCCAAACTGTTCCATTTAGTCCACAAAAAGGTTTAGATTGGCTGGTGGTTGTAGTCATTCCAAAAACCGAGTTCACGGAATTTATTGAAGCTAACAATCACACCACATTAATACTTTGCTTTGCAGCTTTAATCATTGCATCGGGGATCGGCTTTATTACTACTCAGTGGATTGCTAAGCCATTACTCCACCTGAGTAGGGTATTAGAATCATTTGCCAATAATGCTATCTCTATAAATTTCATGAAAAATAAGATAATGCCGATCAACAAAAAATCGGCAATTCATGAAGTTCAAGTTTTGAACTCAGCTTTTGATTATATGACTCAACAATTAAGGCTTTCATTTAGAGATTTAGCACACAGTAATGTTGAGCTAGAAAAACGTGTAGCTGAACGGACAAAGGAACTTGCCTCGGCAAATAGGCAACTACAAAGGTATGCCACAATTGATGGTCTAACTCAGGTAGCAAATCGTCGGCGATTTAATGAATATCTTGAATACACCTGGAAATGGCTTGCTCGTGACAAAGAATCATTATCATTAATTCTTTGTGATGTTGATCGTTTCAAGCTTTATAACGATACCTATGGTCACCAAGCAGGCGATGCCTGTTTACAACAGATAGCAACGGCAATGATGACTGTCGTCAAGCGACCTACAGATTTAGTGACTCGATATGGTGGGGAAGAGTTTGCTATCATCCTTCCACAAACTCGCATAGAAGGGGCTAAAAGAGTTGCAGAAAAAACTCGTCAGCATATTAAACAGCTCCAGATCTCTCACACGAAGTCTACAACAGCTGGCATTGTTACTCTGAGCTTTGGTGTAGTCTGTGGTATACCGACCCAGCAACTATCTATTGAGACATTAATTGCCTTAGCTGATCAAGCGCTATACCAGGCCAAATCTCAAGGGCGAGATCGCATAGTCACTGTTTTAATGATTTAGTGTCGTTGAGTTTCTAGTTCTAGAATGAACCCCGCTCAATTTGACAAAGGCAACCTGAATATCTGGGTGCTAGTTTCGTTACTGCCATATTTGATGAAACCTCCAGAAACATAAATGTGGTCATCATAAACAAAGGCAGCGTGGGCATAGCGAGCTTCGGGCAATGGGGGGAGTTCTGCCCAGTCTCCTAGATTACCCTGATCGTCTATTTCGGCAGCTTCAACTGTAGTAAGTACTTGCTTGGCACCACCTGCGATCGCAACCAGAGTTCTATCCACTAACACCGTTGCATGGCGTTGCCGCGCTGTAATTGTTCCCACTGGCTCAAACGATGACAGGGTTTTATCTTGCTGAATCTCTGCCGCCCACACCTTATCCAACAACTGACTGGGTCTAAACTGTGCCGTACCAGAAACAGCAAAGATGCGATTATCCACCGTTGTAGCTGTCGCCCAACCAATGGGTGAAGGAAACGAAGTCAGCTGCTGAAAGTCTCTGACAGTGCCATCAGCGGCAATGGTGGCAGTAAAGACTTTATCAATAACTGTGGTATTGTCTGGGCGAAATGTGTTGCTCCCGCCTATGATATAGAGCTGATTTTCCAGTCTGGTCACGGTGTGAATGGTAAGTGGTTCCGGTAGTTCTCCCACATCTTGCCATGCAGTAATGTCCCCCTGGTCATTGGGGACAGCCCGAAGAATGCGGTTGGTCACCTCACTTCCGTCCCAAAAGCCATTGTCACCCCCTATGACATAAAAAGCGCCATCATAAATGGTAACTGTGTGGTGCTGCAGCTTGAGAGGTAAGGGTGCAGTGGTTGGTTGCCAGTCACCAAACGTCCCCTCTAGTGTCAGAGGGGCAAAAAAGACATCCGCATGAATACCTTTGGTTTCATTCCACCCACCGATTACATAAGCAAAGTCACCTAGAACTGCCATCTGGTGCGATTCTAATGGCGTCGGTAACTGCCCAATTTCCTGCCACGGGGAATCTGCTTGGTTTTGACTAATCCTTTGATCGGGACTTTGCGGTACACAGGCAATTGGGACAATGGCAATAGCCAAGATTAATCCTGTGGACGCCATTATCCGACAAAGTTTCATCATCAGCCTGCCCTATTTACATACACGGTCATTAAGAGGATATCGAATTAGGCTTCGCTTTTGAAGCCTTGGTTTAAGCCCCGCATGTCTTTTAAGCAATATCGATTGGGCATTCTTACTAGAGATAGTATCTTTTTTGTTTGACGATTAAGGCTCTATTTTTTGCTACAAGCCTTAAAATTGAAGATCTAAGCTACTTAATATACTCCTGTTCATGAATCATAGCTATCAGATTTACATTAGTGCCGGAGACCCATGCAATGGCCATAAAACCGCAAGCTAATGATGAACTATGGCAAACTCAACAACGGCTAGAACAAGAAAAGTCTGAGCGTCTACAGCTAGAAGCCAAATTACGCATATTAGAAACTCAGCTAACTGAACAAAACTCCGTTTTCAGGCAGCTATTTGAAAAATCTGCCGATGCAAACATGTTAATAACTGAGGGCATTTTCCTGCGGTGCAACCAGGCAGCTGTCACCATGTTTGGCTGTAAGAATGAAAAGCAGCTAGCGGTAATTCCTCCATCCAACCTATCCCCTGAGCGGCAACCGGATGGCAGACTATCTAGCGAAAAAGGCAAGGAAATGATTATGAAAGCGATGGAACAGGGAAATCATCGCTTTGACTGGGTCCACCGTCGCATTACCGGTGAAGCATTTTGGACAGAGGTTATTTTAGTGCCGCTAGAGATTAATGGGTTACAAATGCTGCACGCGACCTGTCGAGATATTAGCGATCGCAAGCAAGCAGACGCAGAACTTTTTGAGCAACAACAATTACTCCGCAGCACCTATGATGGCGTTGAGCATTGCATTGTCATTACTAATGTGCTGGATAACCAAGACTTTCGCTATGTTAGCTGGAACCCAGCAACCACAAAAAGAACAGGGGTTACAAACCAAGATGTCGTTGGTAAAACTCCGGAAGAAGTTTTTGGTAAAATCCACGGAGCAACAATTCGCCAAGACTATGAGCGATGTCTAGCCATGAATCGTTCGATCACCTACGAAGAATATATTCCCTTTGATGGACGTGACCATTGGTGGTTAACCACCTTAAACCCGTTGAAAGATGAAAACGGTAAGATCTATCGAATTGTACTGACAACATTTGATATTACCGAACGAAAGAGCATTGAAGCCACGCTACAACAAAAGGAGGCTCAGTATCGCAGTATCTTTGAAGCCATGAATGATGGTTTGGTCATTAGTGATTTAACCACAGGCAAAACCGTCAGAGTAAATCCGGCCACTGCTAAGTTGCATGGGTACAGTGTTGAAGAATTCATGCAGTTGAGCCCGACTGATTTTGTTCACCCCAACTCGTTAGCTAAATTTGCCCAGTATATAAAAACTATTAAAACAGGCAATCGATTCACCTGTGAAGCCGCTGATATCCATAAAGATGGCTCACCCATTGAAATTGAAGTGACCGGTGTTCCCTTTCTGTACAATGGGAAAATTCATGGTCTAGCAATCATTAGAGATATTACTGGGCGAAAAGCATCTGAGCAGGAACAAGCAAGATTACTGGCCATTTTAGAAGCCACCTCTGATTTTGTTGGTATAGCGGATATGGAAGGCCGACAACTATACATGAATGTGGCCGGGTATCATAT
>JAHQVZ010000276.1 GCA_019634055.1 Leptolyngbyaceae cyanobacterium MAG.088 | reverse complement strand
CATTGCTAAAGATGACTGTATGTTGCTGAAGCTAGAAAAGCAGCGATTTATCAGCCTGACCACTCAAAGACCCCATATTTTGTTAGAAATTTGTCGGTTTATGAGTCAGCAACTCCGAGAAACAGACAAGTTTCGCTCAGCTAAGAAGTTTGTAGCCAAAAGCTCATATATAAGTGGCAAAAAGATTGCGAATTAGTTTTTTAAAAAACAATAACTTGTTGCAGTATTTAACGCTCAACGAGTCACTGTGTTTGACTTTTAACTTAAAGTTAACGCTCTTCAATGACTCTAGGCAGAGGAAATAGGGCAAGTTCCCCTGAAAGGTGCTCCCTGAAACTGATTCATCAGTTCAATCAGTATTTCAAAGCCACGTTCGAGTTCAGGAATTGGGAAGACCCGCTGCCAAGGTCTCAGCAGATTGGCACTAACCCAAGGCAACAGCACCAACCGTAGGTTGTTTAACCAGGTTTTCCATCCTTCTCCTGGTTGCCAGTCACAGTGTTGAACAAATGCCGAAACAACTTCTGACGCATCTAGCTCGGGTGGAATTGTTCCCTCCGGTCTCAGCGGCGGCGTATGCAATGCCACCATCAGATAAGCACTCATGATGACTTCCCACCACTTTTCAATCACGGCATAGTCAGTCACTCTGAAGTCAGCCCATCCTAGCTCGTTCTTACATTGCTTGAAGCCGTATTCAACCCAGTTTCGCAGTCCATACAAATCGCCAACTTGTTTATAGGAAATATCTTTCACATAGGTCATTACCATCCAAGTAGAGGCACTTGGCAACGTCTCTTTGTCGGTGGTGAGTTGCCAGTATTGCTGCGAACGGCGTTTACCATAAATAATCTCTCGGATAAAGCGAGTCTCCTGACGACCATCGCTAAATGTTCGCTCATAAGAGCGCCATCGGTTGGTCCGTACTTTCTGTTCTTTCGGTAGCCATACCGCATGATTAGACCGGATAGCGAGCACGTAGGGCAGATTCAACTTGTGGAGCAATGAAACAAAGTTACTACCGCTTTCTCCATATTCACTATCAGCAAGTACCAGCTCAAACTCAAAGCCAAAGTCAATCAGGAATTGAATCATGTCAGCGGCTATCTTTGGTTTGCTCTGATAGTGATCCCCTTGTTTCAATCGTTCTTTCGGCTTATACACCTCAAACATCAATGGGAAGGTGATGTTATCGATGACACCATAAGCATCAACCGAAACAATGCCATTCTCTACTTTGCCTAGATTGCCGATGTATTGGCGTTTGACATAGTCAGTGGTGCGCCCTTTCTTACGGTCGCCAGTTTCATCAATGACCAGTATCAGCTTGCGTCCCTTCAGTAGCTTCAAAATGAGGTCTAATCGCCTCTCTCGTAGGTGTTGGACTTGCCAGGGTGAGTTAACTAAAAACTGTTGCAGCGATTGGGCATTGGGTAAACCGTTGACCTTAGCAACGGCTGGCAGTGATTTTCGCGGAATCTCGGCTATCGCTCCAACGTGCAGATGTTTGAATGCTTCGAAGCTCCTCACTTCCGAAAACAAATCTCGATAGCTTTCACAGTATTCATCCACAAACCTCACAGTAGGCTTCGCTGCTCGCGGGGCAATCATCGGTGCTCCCTCAAATCAACCTTCCTATTCTAATTTTCTCTCGCTGAAGTCATTGAAGAGCGATAAGCGTAAATATAGCAAATTTTTGCTTGTTTGAAAAAAATGTAATGGACTTGGGGGAGGCCTTTGATGATGTGGCGGATATGCTGGGTGAGGCAACTATTTTGGAGTTTTCACAACTTTAGCTGTGATGCTGGGGCTATTCTGGTGGTGGCAGTTGCGAATGTTGGCAAAATGTTGGCTTAATTGGTGAGAGATTTGTGAGGCGAAGTACGAGGTGCTGCGGAATAAAGCTATGTAAGTAGGTTGCTGGGTATTAGCAAATTGTGTTGATATGAAAAATCTGGTGGGCATGTTAATAGGAACAGTTTGCCCTACTATTAGGGACCTCTTCTATGTCAGTCTTACCCAAACGCCGTCCCACTGCTCCTATTACAGAGATTAATCGTAATCAACGCCTAATTTCAATTCGTTGGACTCTGCCTCTGTGTGTGGTGACTCCATTGATTTCTGGGATCCTTTTGACTAGTTGGTTAGCCTTTCGCAGTGGGCAAAAGGCTGTCGATGAATTGGTTGGTAAAATCAGTACGGAGGTCGCTGGCAACATTGAAAAGCAGGTCAATAATTATCTAACCAAGCCAGTAATGATTTCAGCGGTTATTGAAGCTGAGGTGGTCACTGGCAATTTCAACATTAAAGAGACCCGTGAGTTAGCAAAATCGCTGTGGGCTTTAACCCAGTCAGACGATCTAACGAATAATCTTTTTTATGGGAATGAGGCGGGTGAATTTGTCTATAGCGAACATCAGGATGGCGTTAGTCGCATTGATTTTGTGGATCAGCAGACTGAATTCCAGCGGATTGCCTACCAAACTGATGATGTAGCCGATCTCTCACAACAGCTTCGGGTAAGTGACTATGATCCTCGGGTTAGACCCTGGTATAAAGAGGCGGCCTTTAACAAGGTCCCTGTGTGGAGCCAGGTTTATATTGCCAACTCCAGAAATGCCCTTACCCTGACTCGGGCTACACCTATTTTTGGCGCATCAGGTCAGCTACAGGGGGTTTTTGGCACGGATGTTTATCTATTTGAATTGAGTGAGTTTCTCAGAAACCTTTCAGTCAGCCCCAATGGTAATGCCTTTATCATTGAATCATCTGGCGATCTCATTGCGCTGTCAGATAATGAACAACCGTTTATCGAGGTTGATGGTGAAAAATTACGGTTACCTGCCAGCAATAGTCAAAACATGCTGGTACGAGAAACTGTCAATCATCTGCTAGAAAATATTGATGATTTAAGGCAGATGAAAGATCAATATTCGTTTTCGTTTGATTTAGAGGGTGAAAAACAACTTGTTCATATCTATCATCTGCAAGATTTAGGCATTGAATGGATTGTGGGGGTGGTTATTCCTCAAAATGATTATATGGCAACTATTCGGGCCACGATGCGCCATAACATGATTTTGGGAGTAGCGATTACAGTGGTGACATCCCTTTTGGCGTTGGCCGCTGCGTTATATATTATTCGCCCCATTAATAGGCTCAATCAAGCCGCCGATGAGATTAAACGAAATAAGTTTGACCCACGCACCCTAGCCCATGTGATGGCCCGTCCAGATGAGTTTAGTAAACTGGCCAGGTTGTTTAATGATATGGCCATGGTGGTGATGAGCCGCCAGGCTAGCTTATCGGAACAGGTTAAGGTGCTAAAGAGTGAAATTAATCAAAATGGTGTGGCCTATGATGAACGTCAAAAACTAGAGATGCTGTTGAGACATGCACAGGAGGTACGTAAATCTTATCGAGAAAGGAATGATTAGAGGTTGTTTCAATCTCTTTTCTTTATGTATTCTCGACATCGGCAATAACGGAGGTTGCGGCAATACCGGTGTGAACAATACCCAGGGTGCGAAATGGATCCATAATTGGATCAATGGCAACAAACAGTACCAGTACTGCTTCAAGGGGGAGTTGCAACGGTTCTAACACAATGCCTAACATGGTCAATGTGAGAATGCCGGTGACGCCAGCGGTGGCCATACCTGCGAAAATGGAGCCCATGACGATAATCAAGATATTACCTAAGCCTAAGGGCTTATCGTATAGCTGCATAACAAATATGGAGCCGAGGGCAAAGTAAATCACAGAGCCGAATCGACAAATTGTAATCGATAGAGGGGTAACTAAATTGACGGTTTGACGTTTAAAGTTTAAGGCCTCACTTAGCTGGGCGATGGAGGAGGGTAAACAGGCTAAACTGCTAGATGTGGCTAAGGCTAAGATGGTGGGTTCTCGTAGTGCGGCTAATACCTTGAGTAAAGAAACTTTTGACTGTTGCCAAACTACTAATGTGCTGATCACATAGATAATAAAAAATATAATTAGGGCTGCGATGACAAAATTAATCATCGACAGCATTACATCTACGCCCTGTTGGGATAGTTGATAGGCTAACAGGCTAAATAAACCAATGGGTAGAACGACCGTCAGCCAGTCGATTAATTGGTTAAAGGTGCGATAAATCGCTTCTAGGATCTCGAAGCAGGGTTCGGTAACGCGATCGCGAATGAGTCCCAACGAAATACCCACGATAATAGAAAAAATCAGTACCTTAAGGGTTTCGCCCTGGCTTAGGGCGTTAAAGATATTATCGGGTACCAGACTAATTAAAAATGTGCCTATACCCCGAGTTGGTTCCTCCGGCAGTGGTCCCGTGAGAGCCATTTCTAGATCGATACCTGAGTCGTTGACCAGCACCCCCAGAGACTCTAACGTCTTCGCCGATAGATTACGGCCAGGTCCTGCAATGGTGGCAATCAATGCGGTTAATCCACTGGCGGCTACAAGGCCCAAGGGAAACACCACTAAGATACGTTTTATATATAAAGCTGCATCGCTGCTGCGCATTAGTCGGCCAATACTGGTGGTGATGGCGGCCAGTAAAATCGGCAGCACACACATTTTGAGCAGGCCGAGATAAAAATCTCCTACCGGTGCTAGCAAAATAGCGATACCTTTGTGGGCTGTGCCAATGTAGATGGCTAAAACAACGCTGATTAAAATTGCCCAGGGGCTTCGTAGCCACTTGATGGAGAGAGTATTTAAACCAAAGCGTAGTCGTTTTGTCGTTGGATTAATGGTCATACTCGTTACTCCTGTAGGTATTCCGCGTACTCATCCAGCACGTCATCAGCGGTGTAATCTAGGTTAAAGGTGTCTAAATATTGATTTACGAATGCCTGTAGATTTTCGCTATCCCAGGGTAACGCCATGGCAATTTGATCTTGGGTATCGGTGAGGGCAATGGTTTGTAGTCTTAGCGCCGCATCTGGATTTTTGAGAATCACCTTTTTTACTTCGAGTTCATCTCGATAGGCTGCTTGAATATCACCATTAACAACGGCTTTAACAATGTCATCCCAGGTGGGGTATTCCTGAATCGTTGCTTTTGGAAATTTTTGTTTGATAAAGCCACCGTAGGAGGAGCCTTGGATCACACCCACATTGCCATTGAAGTTTCTGATTGCTTCAATTACCTGATTTCCCTCACTTTGTTCTGCCAATTGCAGACGATTAACCAGTAACCCTTGACGCATGGTGACATAGGGCTGGGAAAACCGTACCCGTTGGGCACGGCTGAGGGTCCGGCTCAGTTTAGAAATGGCAATATCAGCTTCTAGCGCATACACCTTGTCTACTACTTCGTTAAAGGTTTCTGCTGAGCGATTAAATTCTAAATCTACGTCTAAGGCATGGGCTAATCCCTGGGCGATTTTGATATCGAGTCCAACGGGATCATTGTTATTTGCCTCCTCCATAAAGAAGGG
The DNA here is from genome assembly GCA_019634055.1 of Leptolyngbyaceae cyanobacterium MAG.088. GTDB lineage: Bacteria > Cyanobacteriota > Cyanobacteriia > Phormidesmidales > Phormidesmidaceae > Leptothoe. The sequence goes on along the minus strand of JAHQVZ010000276.1, from coordinate 4,963 downwards.
AGGATTGTCGGTCCCTAATAGGGCAACAATTAGTTTACCTCGGTCATGAATACGTTGAATGTCTGGTGGCATCATGGCGCGGGGGCCATGGATATTTTTTTCAGTGAGCTGACGCTGGGTTTCGACACCTGCTATGCCATCGGCGGGTAAGCCGCGATCTTGTTGGAAGGTTTGGATAGCCTGGCGGGTGAGTTCGTCGTAGACACCGGTAATTTCTGAGTCTAAGTAGCCGAGCGATCGCAACTGAGTTTGGAGTTGTTCAACGGATGCGCCTTGATTTCCAAGGCGCAAGGAACTAGCCAGGGCTGGCTGGCTGATAACGACCTGTGACAAACTGCAGCTGATGGTGAGTACAGCCACAAGCAGCATTCGCCATAGCCAGTGGCGCGGTGGAGATATCTTAGTCATGGAAAACTTTTGAACGGCGGGCAGGTGCAAAACCATAGGTAAGATCCAGGGTGAGATTGGCCATCACATCTAGGGGGTCAATCCAATTGATGGGTAATTGACTAAGTCGGGCTAGACCAATGGATATTTCGGTACATCCGGCGATGATTAGCTCTGCGCCTTGATCTGCCAACCAACGTGAGGCGACAATGAGCTCAATTAGGGCAATATCTGAAACCCATGCGCCCGTTGCCTTAATGCCCCAGTCATGGGAATAAATTGATTCCATTACCCGCTGTTGAATGGGGGAACCCAGGGGAGGGAGAATGGGGGAGATGCCATACTGGCCCAAACTTGTAGTATAGAGTTGCGATCGCAACGTTCCATCCGTTGCCAAAATACCCACCTGTTGCACCTTTGGAAAATTCTCAGCAATATATTTCACTGTGGCATCCATCATGTGTAGCCAGGGAATGTCCAACTGGGACTGGACTGTGTGGTAGTAACTATGGGCGGTGTTACAGGTCACGACCAAAAAGTCGGCTCCCATGGCTTTCAACTGATGGGCACTATTCACCAGATAGGGCACACAGTCTGGGCCAGTTCCCATAAGACTTTTGGTTCGATCTGGTGTTGATGCAGCACTGAGAACAATCCAGTTAGGATGCTCCTGATCGTACTGTGCTCCCTGACGTGAACTATGGTGCAATAAGCGCTGTTCGAACTCGATATGGGCCAATGGACCTAACCCACCCAAAATGCCTGGAAGCTTTAATTGCTGACGAGGAATTTTTGGTGAAGCGTTTGACATTTTACACCCATGGCGATTTTAGGAACGGTTAAGTTCCGGATGCTACTGATTAAAGGTTTATTTCATCTGAAAGACACCGATATACAGCATGTTTTACAGATTGATTCATCCTTTAAATCAGCAACTACACTCTCTGAGAATGCCCGAGTTGAAGTTGTTATAATCTAAGAAAAAATAACTATCAGCATCGGCATTTAAATAGATATACAGCTGATAGACTGAGTGAAACCACCCAAGAAAAGTTTTCCCCATAGGTTTGTGTTTCTTCGAACTCGAAGAGTGATTAGGGGATTTGCACTGTAAACTGGCCTGGATTCACAATGGAAATCACCCCACCCCAGGTACACATGCATTTAGAACTGTTGTTGAGGGCAGGGAAATTATTAATGTGAACGGTGGGTGACCCTGGAGCCCAGGGGGCTGGGATGACAGGTAAACAGGGCATGGGGGTGAGCGCACCCAGAGCCGCCGCCGTAGCACTAGCAACCGTAGGATTTGCCAGGGAGCTACACATGCCAAAAGGTGGAATATTCACAATGGGGGCATAGTCCATGATGGTAGCGGCTAAAGGTCCGCAGGCCATCACCGGTGGCCCTTTAGGTAAAACACTTAAAACACTAGGAGCCACCCCAAAAGGACATTTGAGCATCGCCCCTGCGACAACTTGCATTCCCATAATTTTATTTGCTAATTCAGCTTCAACAGACTACCGGCCACCTTGGTCATTCCTGACGATTGCACATTCACCGTGGCTTTACCTTTTACATCCACCATTGCGCCTTCTACTTTCGCTGTGGCATTGGCTTTTACATTCACCTGGGTGCCTGAGATATTGACCCCGGTGTTACTAATCTCTACCTTGCTACTCCCTACTTTTAAGGTGATCTTTGTGGTGCCTGTTAGGGTGATTTCACCGCCGTTAATGGTGATTTTCTCGCTTTTGCCTGTTTTTCCCGACTTAGCATTCAGGCTACCTGTAGAAACAATATCCACTTTCTTGCCGCTATCATCCATGGCAATTTGATGACCTCCCTTGGTTTTTAGCTCTATCTTTTTATTTTTGTCGTCAAACTTAAGCTGGTGACCATCTTTGGTTTTCAACTCCGCATACTTATCCGTATCATTCAGGTGGAGCTGGTGCTTATCCACTGTCGTCAGATAAACCCCTTTTTTACTATTTCCCTTATCTTCTTCCACAAACTGGAGGGTATGGCCTAGACGAGTTTTTAAAGTCCTTAGACGAACTTTCCCATTGGCAATCGTTTCTTCTGTTTTCTCCGGTGGTGCATCCTTGCCGTTCCAGACGCCACCGAGAATGTAAGGTCGATGGATATCACCATGTTCAAACGCCACCAGTACTTCGTCATTAATTTCTGGTAGCCAATCAAACCCACGGGTGGGACCAGCCCCCACGGATACCATCCTGGCCCAGTTGCTCATGTGCTCTTCCGTCAAGGTGGGTAGCTTTACCCGCACCCGGCCCCAACCCTTCGGATCTTTGTTGTCAGCCACAATCCCCACCATCAGGGTTTGCCCTGGCTGCAGCGTATTCTTTGTCTCTAACGTCTGCAATAGATCGCCACCGCGCAGCCCTCGCACGCTAAATTCAGTCTTATAGATGCGTTCGTGTAGCACATGGCGGGTTTCAGTCACATAGTAGCTGCCGCTATAGCTGCCCATCCCCGTTAGCTTTACCACCCGCCCCGGACGGATAGATGGGTCCCCCTCACTACGGGCATCCGCCTGGACAAACTCTCCACCGACTTCATCATAGAGCGCCTGGGCCATGGCTTGGGCCTCTTTGGCCTGGGAGATGGGCTGGTCCACCATCACCAGTGTGGGTGTTTTGGGCTTACCGTCAAAAATGCTGACGGTCTTACTGCCATCGCCATTATCCGTAGCGGTTAGAACTTGTTTGGCTTTACTAATGGTTTCAGCAATTACTTCCTTGCGACTATAATCCCAGCCGCGCACTTCCACACTTTTTACCTGGTCGGCACTACTCACCCGTACCCGAAAGCTATGGATATCCTGCAGCCACTCCAGGGAAAGGGTGCTGTCTTTGGTGGGTTTACGAAAATTGAGTTTGCCATCTTGCACATATAGCTCAAACCCATGGCGTGCGGCGCGCTCTCGCAAAAACTCCATATTCGTTTGATTTTGCTGAAACACATAGCCGCTGGAACCACCAATGTCTCCATAACCGTAGGGACCACCGCTAGAGTCTACTTTGCCAACGGAGATACCCACCTCTGACGCAATGGATTTAACAATGTCAGAATCTGTTTTATTCTGAAATGAACGACTATGGCGACCTCGGTGGAGTCGATGGGATGCATCGTATCCCCGCACGATAATGGGAGCCTGAGCCTCAGTGGTGAAATGAGTCTCAATCGCCGTGATCTCTCCCTTGATTACATTACCTGTGTTTTCTTCGTCAAACTCGTCAGAATTTGTCGTGCTTGCTGAAAACCCAATTTCTATAGACTTGCCAATTTCAAATAGTTTCTCATGTTTCCAGACCTTGTGATTTGCTCCACCCCCATGGTAGTCATTTTGAATAACAAGGGTAAACATTCCTGGCAAATGGAGGCTTTCTTCTACCACAATCTGTAAGAGATCATCCATCAGTTCGCTAGAGGCAGCCTTGCCGTCGATCTTGAGAATGGGAGTCGCGACAAATTTAGTGGCAGCCATGCAATAGCATCTTACAAATCAAACTTGATTTTAAGAGTTTTATCATGATTAAACATGGCGGTAATTACGGGTCTCTCAGAATTCAAGGTGATTGTGCTTCCGTATTTTTGCGATAAAAATCGTTAGGACGCTGCACTAGCCAGGTTTGCCTTAGGGCCTTGACGGTGTACCCGTATTCCCAGAGCCACCCATATCATCAATCTCTTGTAACGTAATATCTACGGTTGCTCTAACCGGTGTCCCGTCAGGCAAAAACATGGTCAATGTGTAGGTGAGTGATTGGACAAAACACCGTAAATATTCTTGTTTTCCCCACGCAAAAATATACATGGGAGGACGTTCTTCCTTATCTAAAAACTCAACGGCCTTCTGAAAGCTCTGAATATGTTTGTCAAGGACATTTTCTCCTGTTTCATAGGTGTCAAAAATCAGCCCCTTAAGATCGAGTTTTTCAGCCTTGGCTGAGCCAAAGCTAACCTTTGGAATCCCGCTTTCCGTTCGGGCTCCACCGCAGGAATTGAGGTTCATTGTGCGCGTAAAACTCAACTCAGTTGGGTTAAACATAAACTCGATATGGCTGCTGCCATCTTGGTTGATAAGTTTGGCTTTGACAAATTTACTCATGGGTCAATCTAGTGATCGATGGGACTGGGGGGGTAAGCGAAATCGAAGTGTTCCTTGAGCGGAGTCGAAAGGAACTTATCTAGGATATCTAGGGCCTCGTCGTTCCTGTTCCAGGGAAAGTCGCTGTCGTAATAGACTATAAACTTCCTGAACCAACAGCTCTAGATACTGACTATAGTCATGGTTAGTCTCTTGTTCTTGCTCATTTGATGAATTTTTAGGGGCCGCAGACTCATCGTTACAGGCCTGGATAATGGTTGGTTTTGGATCGGCTATCTGACGCTGAACGGTCACGGTAGCTGGCTGAGCAATTTTGACAGTTTGAGGGGATGGGTTTGATTGGGATGTTGATTGTGAAGGGGATTTTGATGTTGATTTTGATGTTGATTTGGGACTGGCCGACTGCTTAGACTCAGTTGTTTTGCTGCTCCCTTGGTCGCTGCT
>JAHQVZ010000275.1 GCA_019634055.1 Leptolyngbyaceae cyanobacterium MAG.088 | reverse complement strand
GGGTACCGGTACTGGTATTGCTCCTTTCCGTGCCTACTTGTGGCGTATGTTTAAGGACAAGGAGCGCGAGGCTAATCCTGATTACAGCTTCAATGGCTTTGCCTGGCTATTCTTTGGTGTGCCTAAAACTCCTAACATTCTTTATAAGGAAGAGTTGGAAGAAATGCAGGCCCAGTATCCTGATAACTTCCGCCTGACTTATGCGATCAGTCGTGAGCAGCAAAACTCTGAAGGCGGTCGCATGTACATTCAACATCGGATTGCTGAGCACGCTGATGAGCTTTGGAGTCTGATTCAGGATGAGAAAACCCACGTCTATATCTGCGGTCTGCGCGGTATGGAAGGTGGCATCGATGAAGCTCTAACCGCAGCAGCGGCTAAGACCGGTGTAGATTGGACTGATTACCGTAAGGGTATGAAGAAAGCGCATCGTTGGCACGTTGAGACTTACTAGGTTTTACTGACTTGGTTTGTTGAACGGTCAAATAAATAATATGTAAAAGCCAGGTGAAACTGAGGGTTCCCTGGCTTTTACAATGGTTTGTGGTAAATCACAGGGAATAGCACATTGGTTTTTAAGGTTGGGTTATTAGGTCTGGGCACGGTAGGAACAGGAACGGCCAAAATTTTGTTAGATGCTGCCCGGCGTCATCCGTTGCTGAAAACCTTAGAGATCCACCGGGTGGGTGTACGTTCTCTAGATAAACCCCGTGCTGTCGATTTGCCGGAAGCCTGTCTCACCACAGATCTCGAAGCGATTGTGACCGATCCTGATATCGATATTGTGGTGGAGGTGATTGGTGGATTAGAGCCTGCGCGATCGCTAATCTTAGAAGCTATTGAAGACGGTAAGCATGTAGTTACCGCTAACAAGGCTGTCATTTCTCGCTACGGTAACGAAATCGCTGAAGCAGCCAAAAAAGCGGGTGTTTATGTTTTGTATGAGGCAGCTGTGGGTGGTGGTATCCCAGTGATTCAGCCTTTGCAGCAGGCCCTGGGTGTGAACCGCATTGAAACGGTGACTGGCATTATTAACGGCACCACCAACTATATTTTGACCCGTATGGAGTCTGAGGGCGGAGACTTTGCCCCGATCTTGGATGACGCTCAGAAGCTAGGCTATGCCGAGGCAGACCCTACAGCGGATGTGGATGGTTTAGATGCGGCGGACAAAATTGCTATTCTGGCGTCGATTGCGTTTGGGGGCAAAATTCGTCGTGAGGATGTGTTTACGGAGGGCATTCGCAACGTCAGTGCCTCGGATGTGGAGTATGCAAAGACCCTGGGATTTGTGATTAAGCTATTGGCGATCGCAAAACGCAACTCTTCAGAAACAGGCAAGCCAGACACCATCCAACTGCGCGTTCATCCCACACTCGTTCCGCTTAAGCACCCATTGGCCAGCGTTAACGACGTAAACAATGCGGTACTCGTTGAAGGTGACCCCATCGGTCAAGTTATGCTCTACGGACCGGGGGCCGGAGAAGGTCCCACAGCCAGTGCCATTGTGTCGGACGTGATGGCGATTGCGGCGACACTACACATGGAGTCTCCAGCTGAGGAGAAATTGCCGAACCCGTTGCTGAGCCATGCCCATAGCGACTACAAAACCATTAGCCCCATGGAAGAGTTGGAGAGTCGCTTTTATGTGCGACTCATGGTTAAAGATCAGCCAGGGGTAATTGGTCATTTAGGCACTATCTTTGGTCAGCATCATCTCAGTCTAGAGTCTATTGTTCAGATTGGATTGCAGGATAATCTGGCAGAGCTGGTAGTGGTTACCCATGAGGTTACAGAAGGTGAGTTTCACAAGGCAATTCAGGTGCTCAAAGATTCACCCGACGTGGATTCCATTGCCAGTGTGTTGCGAGTGTTGGGGTAGCACTGCCGACCGTTTGGTGAGTGATGAATCGTGAGTCGTGAGTCGTGACTAGCAGAGCAACGGTAGTTTCTGGCGAAGCACTGTACCAATGGAAACTACAGGCCCAAACCCAAGCCAGGCAGGCCAATGTCCCTGCCTATGAGGTGGACTGGTTTTTGCAAGGCGTTAGTTGTTTAAGCCAGTCAGATTTGAGTTTGGGGCTATATCGAGACCGGACCGTGTCCTTGGCACAGTCTCTCGATTGGCTGACACAACAGTGGCAACGGCGTCTGAGTGAACGGGTGCCGGTGCAATATCTGGTGGGGGAAACACCCTGGCGAGATTTGATGCTGACGGTGACGCCCGATGTGCTGATACCACGTCCGGAAACGGAGCTGATGGTGGAGCTTGTGCAGGCTTGGGTTGAGCACCAGGAAAGCATTTCAGAACCTATGGTTTGGGCTGATTTAGGTACTGGCAGTGGGGCAATTGCGATCGCGTTAGCCAAAACATTTCCCCAATCCCAGGTGTTAGCCGTAGATATCAGTGCAGCCGCTGTGGACATTGCCCAACAAAATGCCCAGCGCAATCAGGTGGACAATGTAAAGTGCTTTCAGGGTAGTTGGTTTGAGGCTTTAAAGGGTTGGCAAGGACAGCTCTCTGGTGTGATTACCAACCCACCTTACATTCCTAGCCAGGTGGTGCTTACCCTGGACCCTGAAGTCACTCACCATGAACCCCACAGAGCATTGGATGGCGGCAATGATGGTTTGGATGATATTCGTTTACTGGCAGAACAAGCCCCTGAATTTTTGCAGCCTGGTGGTTTGTGGCTGACGGAGCATATGCAGGGGCAGGCACAATCCATAGCAACAATATTAGAGGCGCAAGGTGTTTACAAAGCCATTCAAGTTCACCAAGATCTGGCCAGCATTGAGCGATTTGTCTCTGCTTCAATCGCACAACCCACCTCAAAATCGCCTTAAAAATCGTTTATAGCCCTGGTTAAATTTCTCCTTACCTCCCTGTTCTACAATGCTGCCATGGGCCACAATTACCCGTTCAAAATCCCAGGTTAGAATTTGCTCGACAGACTGCCTAACCTTTGCCTTGTCTGTGGTTGCAAATTTTTCTAAAAGTGATGGGCTTAAGCGTTTATATCCTCCTATCACTTGAGTAATCAGTCGTGTGGCTATTGGGAAACTTTCATCGAAGTTAAACGCAGCATCAGTGAGAATCAGCGTGCGGCTAGCTATATGCAAGAAGACATATTCATTAAGCGAGTCAAACCCATTTAGACTCAGCGTTCTAAACCCAGAAAATGATAGACAGTCAAGTCCTGGCCACAGATTTTTGGTGTTTCCTTCAATAATTTGGTCAATTGCTAACTCTGGTTGTTTACGCTCTAAGCCGGGGACAGTCCAAAATGTTGCCTTTGCATAAAGCTGCTTAAACTCAGCAGCAAATAAATAGTGATAAAGATTAGGCGCAATAATGTGTTTGACTTTGCCTAGCTCACTCAGCTGCTGAATCAACGTATCACTGGCTTGAATCGGCGAAATCACAACCAGTTCGCTATTGCTTAACCTGATGACCGTCATTCTGGTGCCTACATTAAGGCCAAAGTATCTTAACGGTTGTTCGGCGACCCAAATATCCTGATCAATTTTCCTGAGCATACGCAGTTTGTAAACCTTGAAACGATGCCATCTGCTCCTGTCGAACTCTCAGCTTACGATCCTGCATGGCCTGCCAAGTTTGAGGCCGAAAAGATAGTTCTGGCCAACGTTCTCGATCAATGGCTGCTAGGCGGTATTGAGCATGTCGGTAGCACGGCGATACCTGGCCTGCTGGCCAAACCCGTCATTGACATTATGTTTGGAGTTCAGTCTCTGGAGGATTCTAAACCAGCAATCGTCATTCTCGTCAGCAATGGCTATCAATATTTTCCCTATAAGCCTGATGTCATGCATTGGTTTTGTAAACCGTCTGATGCCTTTCGTACTCACCATTTATATTTAGTTCCCTACTACAGCCAGCTTTGGCAAGATCGACTGTGCTTTCGTGATGTGTTGCGGGCCAATCGGCTTTTATCAAATGAATATGCTGCATTGAAACTGGCGTTGGCAGTACGCTATCGGCATGACCGAGAAGCTTACACTCAGGCAAAGTGGCCATTTGTCCAAAAGGTGTTAGCTGATGCTCCTCGCAAATTAGGCCAGTTTTAATTCCATCCTGTGTAATCGCCTGGGGTGTATTCTTTGCCGCTAAAATAATTGCACTGCGGCACCGCTATTAGCGGAAAACCGTTTTGGTGGTGTGATACTACGTTCAGATTAGAACCTATCATTGCCTTTGGGTGAGCGTTCTGGGCGTGGCAAAAGTTTAACTATGGTTTCGTTAGCCCGTAAAAATTTACTCAAAGATTTACCCCGGTTTTTGGTGGCCCAAGCAGGCATTATGTTTGCCGTCAGTTTGGTGACTATTCAAACCGGCATTCTCAAAGGCTTTACCCGCTCGACTACGCTGTTAATTGATAGTTCTGCAGCGGATATCTGGGTTGCTTCAGAAAATATAGTCAACTTTGAGTTGACCGAACCGTTTCCCTATTTGCAAGTACAGCGTGCGGGTGAAATTGAAGGTGTCGCCCGGGCAGAGGCACTGATTATCGGGTCGGGACGCTGGTATTCAGACGGTAAGCTGACGACGTTGCGGGTATTTGGCTTTGACCCTGATGGTCAACTGTTTCGTCCTGGTCAGGTATCGAGTGCAGCGATTAACGCTTTAAATGAGCCCTATTCTGCTCTGATTGATCGCACTAACATGCGTTCATTTCGTATCGATAATGTGGGCGATACGGCCCGCATTCGTCAGTTGCCGGTGACGGTGGTGGGGGTAACCCGTGATACTCAGTCTCTGGTTTCTAGTAAATTTGTGTTCGCATCGTTATTAAATGCGAATGCCTACATTAGTTCTGGTTTTTCCTCTGAGTTGACCTGTCAGCTGGGGGAGGGTGATCTGACCTGTGTTAATGCCTATCAGCGTGATTCGAATGAAGCCAGGGCCAATCTTGCCGAGCCAGGTCCGTTGAGTTCAGATTCTCCGGTGACCTATGTGTTAATCAAGGCTGCACCAGGCGAAGATCTGCAACTATTGAAGCAGCGCATAGAGTCTGAGCTTTCGGGTACTAAGGCGTTTACTAAAAATGAGCTAATTAGTTCCACTCAGGCCTACTGGCAAAATCGTACGGGCATTGGCTTTATCTTGGGACTGGGGGCCATTGTTGGGGTAATTGTGGGCATGGTGGTGGTGGCCCAGATTTTGTATACATCGGTTTCTGAAAATCTGCGGGAATTTGGCACCCTCAAAGCCATGGGGGCCTCAGATTGGGATATTTACAGCGTGATTTTAGAGCAGTCTTTGTGGATGGCGCTGTTGGGCTATGTGCCAGGGCTGCTACTTTGCTGGGGGGTGGGTACCTGGACTGCGGCTACCCAGGGCATTGTGGTGTTGATTACGCCGGTTAGTGCAGTAGGCGTTTTGGGAATTACGGTGGTTATGTGTGTAGGGTCTGCGGTTTTCGCGATTCAAAAGGTGACTCGCGTGGATCCGGGGATTGTGTTCAAGGCCTAATGGCCTGGACTATTGGTGAGTGTAAGGTGTGAGTTAAAGACGGTATGGTTGCGATCGCAGCAAATAACATCCAAATGTCCTTTATGTCGGGTACCACTGAAACCAAGGTGCTCAAGGGCATTGATTTAGCGGTTCCGGCGGGGCAAATCCGTTTGATGATGGGGCCTTCCGGGTCTGGTAAAACCACACTGCTATCGATTTTGGCCGGGATTTTGACCCCTACCGCTGGGCGAGTGGAACTACTGGGCCAAGAGATCACCCAGCTCTCTCGCAAGGAATTGACCGTCTTTCGCCGGGACCACATCGGGTTTATTTTTCAGAGTTTCAATCTATTTCCGGCCCTGACTGCCCTGGAAAATATTGAGCTGGCCCTGCAGCTCAAGGGCAAAAAAGGCCCCAATAATAAGGACTATGCCTTTGACCTGCTAAAACAGGTAGGCTTGGGCGACCGAGTGAATAATTTGCCTGCTGATTTGTCGGGTGGTCAGAAACAGCGGGTTGCGATCGCCCGTGCCCTAGCCGGAGAGCCAGAGCTAATCATGGCCGATGAACCCACAGCGGCTCTAGATTCTTCCACAGGGCGAGATGTGATTGAGCTAATGCAATATCTGGCCAAAAATAAAGGCTGCACGGTACTGATCATTACCCATGACCCTCGCATTACCGACGCAGCCGATGAGATTACCTATTTAGAAGACGGCTTATTAGCTCAGGAATCTAGCTTAGTGACCGGACTACATTCAGTTGAGGCATAAACTTTGCTCTCGCTGGGGTACATCTTTAGCCTGGGTCGTAAACGGAGCCATAATCTCATCAAACCAAAGATCTGTAGACGTCTGAGTATGCAGCCCAAAAGCTTGAGAATGATAGAGATTAAAGGTCTTCAACGGATGCAAATAAACATGCAGAGTAGCCGCCCAGGTATTACGAGGATTATGCATGGCATGAAGTTGCAAACCACCCCCAGGCAAAATAGGACTCACCGTTTTTGAATCCAGCACCCTGATTTCAGTTGATTTGAGCAAACAATTTTTGCCTAAAACAGCAACCCGTTCATACTTGGTTTCAATCGTTTCACCCACCAGGGTAATCACAGCTCCGGTAGTATTGTCATGATCGTGGATGGGACTACTGCTATTAGGTTTCCAAACAGCCATCACAATATGAAAATCGTCTTGGGGAGCACTTAGCTGTTGCCGTCGATAAAGCTCCTGAGACTCAAAAGAAGCTTTAATTTGACTTGTATTGGTACAGGCAACAAATTGCTTTAAGATTTCCCGCAAATGTTTTACAGCTACCTCTGGCGATAAACACGCTTGCTTAATATGAGCAATATCCGTTCTCAGGTCATTAAAAGTCATAGACATTCCTTCCGAGTAGACGAGCGCAACGTCTTAGACATGTCCGAGTAACGACTTTCAAGGATTCAGGCAAAACTGACTTGAAGTAACACTTCTGACAGTGTGATGAATAAAATCCAAGCAATTAAACTATTTCTGACTTATTCATATCAAAAATAGTTGATATGACGACCATGAAATTATTATTGAGTCATTGAAAATTAAGTGTGTTTACTGATACTTGTGAATAAATCTATAGATTCCATGGGGCATGCCCATTTACCGATAAGTATTGCGGATACACCATGGGATTATCTAAATCCCTTTGTCTATGCTTTGTTCGCAACGTGAGCCATAAATGTTAGGAAGCTGATACATAGCGTTAGCCCATTGCTTGAGTACCTTGGGAACCTTTTGATTAAAGGTTTAACGCTATGCATCAGATAACTATGAAATGTCCTGTCTGTAGTGCCGCTTCGCTCCATAGGACAACGTTAGAATCTTGCCTAAACGCCTCCTCCTGTTCAGACTGTAACGGCAAGTGGATTACGGCCACCGACTATTGGGCCTGGCTAAACCACCATGGCGAGACATTACCTGAGCAAGAGGCTGATGAATGTTCTATTAAGGCTGATGATATTCAAAAAGCTAAACTTTGCCCAAACTGTAGGCGCATTATGATCCGTCAGAAGGTGGGCCATAATCTTGACTTTAGCCTGGACCAATGTGGTAGCTGCAATGGCATCTGGTTTGATGCCAATAAGTGGGAAGCACTTAAGCAACGAAACTTACATGGTGAAGTTCATTTAATTTCGTCTGGCCCATGGCAATCTGAAAATCGTAAGGACAATACTCGACAGTCATTAAAAACCATATATGCCGACATGTTTGATGATGACTACGAAAAAATTAAGCAGATCAAAGCTTGGATAGATCATCATCCCAACCAAGACAAGATACTAAATTATCTGAGTAATCCTAATCCCTATGTAATTGGCTCTACAAATGTGGGCTATTGCTAGATGGCGTTTGTAACTCACTGGCAATACCCGTCAGAATCTCAGGCACTGGTCTAGGCTGCCAGCCCAAATCCCGCATTGCCTTCTCCCCACTGATGCGGACGCAGCGGTCATAAATGTAGTGCACCAGCTCATTATTCAATGGCGCATTCCAAGAAAAGGCTTTGCCAATGGGGTCTAAAATGCCGCCGATGGCTCTAACCATAGGCTTAGGCGCGTCTACAGGGGCTTTGACCCCGACAGCATCCCCTAGAATTTTGAACATTTTGCCAATGGATAGCTCCCCGGCAGAGATAATGAAATGTTCGCCGGAGGGGGCTTTCTCTGCAGCCAACACCATGGCTTGAACCAGGTCGTCCACATGGACAATGCCAGTGATGCGATCGCACCCAGGCCACAGCGGCAACCGCCCCTTTAAAAACAACTTAATCACCGGGCCAAAGTGGGGATCATCCGCCCCAAAAATCCCCCCCGGCATCATACTCACTGCCCAGTACCCATCAGCCACATGCTGATTTACCAGCTGCTGCGCCTTGTACTTAGTCTCATCATAGGCAGACGAAAATCCGTTTTGAGTGCGCTGGTAGGTTTCATCAATCACTTGACCCGCCGTATCACCATAAATACCAATCGTGCTGCAGTAAACCAGTTTAGGCGGTATGGATTGTTGGCAAATTGCCTCCAGAACAGTACGTGTCCCGCTTACATTCACCCGTTCCATTCGGGCTGCGTCAACGATACCCAAATCCACACAGGCTGCAATGTGAAATACTACATCCACCCCTGCCAAGGCAGACGTTAGCACCTCTGCATCAGTAATATCGCCATAGACCAGTTGTATATCCAAATCATCCAGGCGGTCTAAGTTGCTGGTGCGCCGTACCAGACCCACTACGCTGTGGCCTTCAGATATCAATAGCTTGACTAAGTGAGAACCTGTGAAGCCATTGGCCCCTGTAACCAGTGCTTTCATGCCTAATGTTTGATACCTGTAAATAAACCTGATTAACCCGAGCGAACACCGACGAGTCTAATCTGTTATCGTAACGGAAATTATGCCCTTTTTCTGAATGCTGCTAGTTATATCTAGAAAGCAGCTAAAATAAGGAAGCTAAAAAATATTTAGCGATTATCATCACTGAGTTCATTTATGTAATTTCCTGAGGTTTATTTGCTTAAGGCTAGAAAATTACATCGTGAACCTCGCTGCTTTAAAAGTCATAACTACCTAAAAGATGGATGCTTTAAAGAGTGTCTTATTAAATGAAAAAAATAGTTGAAAAGTCTGACTTTGTTCTGACTCCCTATATGCAGAGCAATGATTGGCGTGCTATATACCAAGTCTTAAATACGCTAATTCCATATGTCTTGTTATGGGTTTTAGCT
>JAHQVZ010000274.1 GCA_019634055.1 Leptolyngbyaceae cyanobacterium MAG.088 | reverse complement strand
TTGGGTCGAACTCTCTGAAAATTTGATATTGTCGCCATTCCCTGCGGGAATTTGATCCAGCTTGAACACTTTGGGGCCAAGACTACCTGGAGCCTGTGGCCGAGCAGTTGGATTGCTGACCTGACTATCAATACCTGCACCGCGACGGATCAAGATCCGACGAGTGTCTTTATTAAAGGGAGCTGGACTGCTACTGGGCTTACGATTCTCCTTGGGAAAGATAGCGCCAAACTGAATTTCCAGCGGATCGTTACCGGAACCGTAGGGATGTTGGTCAGGCAAGGGCTGGTCATAGGAGGCAAACGTGGTCAAAAACTCGGGGTTTTTGCGGAAAGGGGCACTGTAGTTCAGCAAGTTTTGCTGAGGACCCCAGTTGCGACATTCTTGCGCCTCCTGGCCTAGTCCACGCAGGTAGGGGACTGTTTCCTCACCAAAGTAGTCACCGTATTCGTTCGAATCTACTAGGGCGTCTACTAGCTTAGGCAACCCTCCTTCAGAAACAATGGAGAAGTATTTCTGAACTTCTTCACGGGAACTAGGGCCACGGCCCAAAATATGACGGAATGCCAGCTCTAGGGCACGACTGTTAATATACGGCTCAAAGAAATTTTTGCGATACAAAGGAGACTTGGCTAAACGCCGAATAAACTCCTTCATGGCAATTTCGCCATTTTTAACCTGGGATTCTAAGCTAGATAGATCTAAGGAGTATGCTCGCTTAATATCCCGCTCAAACACCTGGCGATATGCGGCCTTGACTACAGCACTTTTCTCCCCTGTGGAGAGACCAGGCTTCATGACAAACTTAGGCCGACGCTCAGAAGCATTGAAATAAATCTGTGGTAGCTGTAAACCTTGTAAGTCCTTAGATGGACGCTGACGCAGCTTACTGGAGGGAGCGGGGGCTCTAAATTCCTCGACTAAGAGATTAAAGTAAAACCGTACAATCTCTTGAGCTTCGGTATCTCCTCGAAAATAACCGATACTGGCAGCCCGCATTGTTTGTAGGGCAACGAGGGTTGCGGCCGAAGAACAGGCATCTTCAATAATTTCTCTAAGACCCCGCACATTAACCGCAATGATATTGGGATCGCCAGCAACAATGGCATAGGTGAGGTAGCGCAGGAACCAGCTCATGTCTCGCAGAGACTTCTGCATATTCCGAGGGCCATAACGCCCTACATTAATGGGACGAAACCCTGGAGGAATAGCACCTAGATCACCCGTACTGCTTACCAACCCTCTCAGGCCGGAAAACAGTCCGCTATCTGCACGTTCAATATAGCTTTCTGCATCCAAAGAGCCGTTTTGTCCTTGAGCGGCCATGGCCATCTCAGGCTCAGGTTCCACCCTTTCTAAATAGGACAACGGTGAACCACCGGTAAAGATCCGATTGGCAGCTTGAGAAACAATTAATTCAGAATATTGAGTAATGATCTGTGCGATCGCAATGCGCTTGCGGCCCGATTTAAAGAAGTCAGACAGCTCATCCAACTCACCCCGCTCCATATAGCGGTCCTGCTGCTCGGCCTGAATGATCGCGGTAACCGGCAAGGTTTGATAAAGTTGTGGACGCGCTAAAGAGCTGCCACCGCTAGCTGTTACAGTCATTCCTTTTCAAAGGCTCCCTTCTAACAATTGATTGCAATAAAGTAATTGCATCAGACCCCTCCTTCAGCGCCGAACAGCTCAGACCTTTTGAAAAGGTCCAAGACCGTGGTTAAAACCAGCAGGCAGCGCGATGGGCCTATCGGCTCTTATGACAGTTCCAGATTAAAACGATTACGGAACACCAAGATGATTGTCTACAGACTGTGTAACATCTTGTTATTAGCCCACTGAGTCATCATAAAAGACGACGTGCAAGTGGATGAGAGGAAAGATAAGTTTTGTTACTTGTGTTTACGAAGAGTATTCCAAAAAATGTAGAGGCATTCCATAGAACGCCTCTACATTAGAAGATTGAGTCAACTTAAAACCAAGCCTTCAAAACTACATTCCAGCATGACCTCTGAAAACGAAGCTGCCGTCAGTGCAGCAGTGGCCAAACTTTACGACACCTATCCCTTTCCGCCAGAGCCATTCATTGATGAACCCCCTCCAGGCTATAACTGGCGATGGTATTGGCCAACAGCGTACAACTTTTGTACAGGCCAATTGCCACCAACAGAACAGGTCAAAATTTTAGATGCGGGCTGTGGCTCTGGGGTAGGTACTGAATACTTGGTGCACCTCAACCCACAGGCAGACGTCATTGGGATTGACCTCAGTGCTGGCACCTTAAAAGTGGCCCAAGAGCGCTGTCAGCGCTCAGGTGCCAATCGTGTGAGTTTTCATAATCTCAGTATTTATGATGTAGACCAAATCGATGGACAGTTTGACCTGATTAACTGCGTGGGCGTACTGCATCACATGCCAGACCCGATCAGGGGTATTCAGGCATTAGCTAATAAAGTTGCTCCAGGTGGCCTATTACATATATTTGTCTATGCGGCCTTAGGGCGATGGGAAATCTCCCTGATGCAGCAAGCGATTGCCATGCTCCAAGGAAATCGTCGTGGAGACTACCGAGATGGCGTCTCCGTTGGTCGACAACTCTTTGAAGCATTGCCCGAAAATAATCGCATCGTTAAACGGGACAAAGAGCGCTGGGCATTAGAGAACCATCAAGATGAGTGCTTTGCTGATATGTACGTCCATCCACAGGAAGTGGACTACACCGTCGATACTCTATTTGAACTGATTGATGCCGCTGGACTAGAGTTTGTCGGATTTTCGAATCCCAACTATTGGAACCTAGAACGGCTGATAGGCAAAGCTCCGGACGTAATGCAACGAGCCCAAACATTAGATAAACGTGCCCAATATCGACTGATTGAACTCCTAGACCCTGAGCTTACCCACTACGAATTTTTCCTAGCTCGGCCCCCTTTATCCAAGACAGACTGGACCCAGGACCAGCTACTTTTAGCGTCCTATCCCACACTGACACCATGTTTGTCCGGGTGGCCAAGTCAGTCATTTTTTAATCCTGACTATCAGTTAGTGCAAATGAGTGATGAGAAATATGCCTTCTTACAGGCTTGCGAAGCACGTACAGAGAGCCAAACCATTGCTGATTTACTTGAAACAGCTCCATTAGAGCTATCTGAGGTACGAACATTACAAGCCCAACAATTGATCCTCCTAAGGCCGCCCGAATAAGTTCAATTCCAACAGTGGATGCCCCTAACATCATCCACATAATTTCGACCCTGGTCACCATAATGTGAGGCCGAGACTATCGACCTCACATTATGATTATTTAGGGGTGGCAGAAAATTGCTTATCTGTGGTAAGCCCAAGGGATTTGTATTAAGTATTGTTAGCTTTAAATGATATGATTGACCTCGACTTGCAGGGAAGGCTTTGGCTATTGTTGCAAGTCTGACTAGGCTAGTTTGAGTAATTTTTGTGAACTTGCCAGACGAACCTCCTAGAGATGTATCTATGGAAGAAAATGATGGCGTCTCGGAATCTAGTTCCGAAACGTTGGTTTCTGTCGAAATTTCCTCAGAGCCAAACTCTTCAATGGAAGAGTATTATCAACTTCAAAACGAGTTGTTATTACTAACGCTCGGCCTGATGTTGATAGCCTTCATTTCGGTTTGGGTGGCTTACTCCCTAAACACATCCCTTAATTACTTAATGGGTGCGTCTGTGGGTGTAATTTACTTAAAATTACTGGCTAGAAGCGTTGAGCAGCTTGGCAGGAGTAAATCTAAAGTAGGTAAGAATCAGCTTGCTTTATTTATTGGGTTAATAGTAGTCGCTACCCAAGTGGAGCAACTACAGATCGTCCCAATTTTTTTAGGTTTCCTGACTTACAAGGCTGCAATCATCGCATACATGTTTAAAGCGCTATCGAAGGCTACATAGGTCTTTGATTTTGTTTTGACTAGATTAGCCACTAATCATTTGGCCTCCTGTTTATTTGGTCAACCTAATCTGAATTAAGATGCTAAGTTTGCTGCACTTTGATGTGTTGCCGTTAGCCGAGCTAGAGGTAGGTCATCACTTCTATTGGCATTTAGGAGGGCTTAAGGTCCATGGCCAGGTCTTTATGACCTCTTGGTTTGTAATTGGACTGCT
Source organism: Leptolyngbyaceae cyanobacterium MAG.088 (assembly GCA_019634055.1). Taxonomy (GTDB): domain Bacteria; phylum Cyanobacteriota; class Cyanobacteriia; order Phormidesmidales; family Phormidesmidaceae; genus Leptothoe. The sequence continues at coordinate 17,450 of JAHQVZ010000274.1, read as the reverse complement.
TCTACTTGTTTCGGTTTTGGCAACTCGAAATATGCAGAGGGTGCCCAAGGGTTTACAAAACCTTATGGAGTATGTCTTTGAGTTTGTCAGAGACATTGCCAAAAATCAGCTCGGCGAAAAGGAATATCGTCCTTGGTTGCCGTTTATAGGCACATTGTTCTTATTTATCTTTGTGTCTAATTGGTCGGGAGCACTTCTCCCCTGGCATGTCATTGAAATTCCTGAGGGAGAGCTTGCTGCTCCCACTGGTGATATCAATACAACGGTTGCCCTGGCTTTACTCACATCTCTTGCGTACTTTTACGCAGGATTTAAAAAGCGAGGTTTAGGATATTTCGCGAAATACATTGAGCCGACTCCAATCTTGTTGCCGATTGCAATTCTTGAAGACTTTACCAAGCCACTTTCTCTGAGCTTCCGTCTCTTTGGAAATATCTTGGCAGATGAACTTGTAGTTGCGGTTTTGGTGCTATTGGTCCCTTTGTTTGTCCCTTTGCCCGTAATGATGTTAGGTCTGTTTACTAGTGCTATTCAGGCATTGGTGTTTGCAACTTTGGCTGCAGCCTACATTCATGAGGCGTTAGAGGGCCATGGTGACGAAGGTCACGAGGAGCATGCTTAGCCCTCACTGCTAGAGCGCTTCTAACTTACAGGTAGTTTTGTTGCCTGCTTTTACTGACTCTAAGTCTTGTTTGTTTCGTATATACCGAAAAGGAAATACATTATGGATCCGTTAGTTGCTTCTGCTTCAGTTATCGCTGCTTCTCTAGCAGTTGGCTTGGCCGCAATTGGCCCTGGTATTGGTCAGGGTAGTGCTTCTGGTAAAGCTGTCGAAGGTATTGCTCGTCAGCCCGAAGCAGAAGGTAAAATTCGCGGTACTCTACTGCTGACTCTTGCATTTATGGAGTCTCTTACCATCTACGGTCTAGTTATTTCTCTGGTACTTCTGTTTGCAAACCCCCTTGCTTAAGGAAGTTTGGCTTTAGGGGCGTTATCTGTGTTCATGGTCCGCATGGGGGATTGACTCCTTTGCAGTTAGCGCCCTGGTAACTGAATTCTGTTCGGTTACACCTGAGTTAAGCCAATAGCTACTTTTTTCTTCAACTTTCTTAAATGTTGATGGGTTCTCAGGTTTAGGGAAATCGAAAAATGTTTGATTTTGATGCAACGCTGCCTTTGATGGCCTTGCAATTTGTATTACTGACGTTTCTTCTCAACGCGGTTTTCTTTAAGCCGATTTCGAAGACGATTGATGAGCGTGATGGCTACATTCGAACCAGTAAGTCCTCGACTGCAGAGTATTTAAAGGAAGCTGAAAAGCTTGCTAAACAATATGAACAGGAGTTGGCTGACAGTCGGAAGCAAGCCCAACAGGTAATTGCCCAGGCTCAGGCTGAAGCAAAAGACTCTGTTGATAAGCAGATTGCCCAGGCACAAGCAGAGGCTCAGCAGCAGCGTGAGCAGGTTCAAAAAGAGCTTGACCAACAGAAACAAGAGGCTTTCCGCACTCTTGAAGGTCAAGTAGATTCTTTGAGCCAACAGATTTTAGGAAAGCTTTTGGGTGCTCCAGCTGCTTAGGTTCAATATTTTGGCCTTTCAACGATTTGGGTTTGAGAAGCCGCAGTTATAAACGAATTATTGGCGCGCATTGATTGCTATGGTTGAAAATTTTTGGCTACTAGCGACAGAGGAAAGTGGGTTTGGTTTAAATTTCAACATTTTAGAAACCAATCTTGTTAACCTTTCTATTCTGATCGCTTTAATTGTCTACTTCGGGCGAGGCTTTTTAGGTGCCGTTATGGCTGAGCGTCGCTCAAATATTGAAGCTTCTATTCAAGATGCTGAAAAGCGTTTGAAGGAAGCGTCTAAGGCGCTAACTGAACAGCAGAAGAATTTGGCCGAAGCTCAAGCTACAGCTACTCAGATTAAATCTGATGGTGAAGCAGCTGCGAAGGTAGCCAAAGATAATATCCTAGCTCAGGCGACCAAGGATGTTCAGCGGATGAAGGACGACGCTGCGAGAGACCTTTCTTCTCAACGCGATCGCGTAGTGCTGGAATTGCGTCAGAGGATTTCTGCTCTCGCTGTTGAGAAAGTGGAGTCGCAATTACGCTCTCAGGTAGATGAAGGTCTGCAGCAAAAGCTAATTGATCAGAGTATTGGTCTATTGGGAGGTAGCTTGTGAAGGATAGTGTAGTTATTGAAGGCTTAGTTGCACCATATGCGCAGGCATTGTTATCTGTTGCACAGGATGGTGACTTAGTTGATCGCTTTAGTCAAGATTCAAATACTTTGACTGATTTGTTATCAACGTCTTCTGATCTAATCCAGCTACTTGATAATCCGATTATCAATCCTGATGTCAAGAAGAATGTTTTGCGTCAGATAGCGTCCGAACAACTGCATCCGACAATGTTGAACTTTGTTATGTTGCTGGTTGATCGAGGGCGTATTCCCTTTTTGGGTGGTGTTTGTAAGCGATATCAGGAATTGGTAAGGGAGATTAATCAGACTGTTTTAGCGGAGGTAACCTCTGCTATTGAGCTTTCTGATTCCCAGAAAGATTCAATTCGCCAAAAGGTGATGGCCATGACCAATGCTCGTTCTGTTGAGCTGCAGACATCTCTAGATTCAGAGTTGTTGGGTGGGGTAATCATCAAAGTTGGTTCCCAGGTGGTGGATGCCAGTTTACGGGGTCAGCTGCGGCGCATAAGCATTCAGCTGAGCAGCGCTTCTTCTCGCTAGGGTGTTCGGGTTAGAGCGCTTCAGCTTTTACCCAAGATTAAAAGGTTCGGTTTGATTGATATTGTTTTTTCAACATCAGTTTTAATTGAGCATTGTTTAGGTGATTTTTTGTTGATATCTGAGTTAGTAGAGCAACTCCAATGGTAAGCATCAGACCTGACGAAATCAGTAGCATTATTAAGCAGCAAATTGAGCAATACGACCAGGGCGTCAAGGTGTCCAATGTGGGTAGTATTCTCCAAGTGGGTGACGGTATCGCTCGCATTTACGGCCTAGACCAAGCTATGGCTGGTGAACTGCTTGAGTTCGAAGATGGCACAGTGGGTATTGCCCTTAACCTTGAAGAAGATAATGTCGGTGCGGTATTGATGGGCGATGGCCGCAACCTGAGTGAAGGCAGTACAGTTAAGTCAACTGGAAAAATTTCTGAAGTACCTGTAGGGGATGCCATGCTGGGCCGCGTGGTTGATGCTCTGGCACGACCCATTGACGGTAAAGGCGACATTGCCACCACGGGAACTCGCCTGCTAGAAGCACCTGCGCCTGGTATTATTGCCCGGAAGTCGGTCTATGAGCCCCTGCAAACAGGCATTACAGCGATTGACGCCATGATTCCTGTCGGACGTGGTCAGCGCGAGTTGATTATTGGTGACCGTCAGACTGGTAAGACCGCGATCGCAATCGATACCATCCTTAACCAGGCCGACCAGGACGTAGTTTGTGTCTACGTTGCTGTTGGTCAAAAAGCAGCGTCTGTGGCCCAGGTAGTCAGTGTGCTTGAAGAGCGTGGTGCAATGGATTACACCATTGTGGTATCCGCTAGCGCCAATGAACCTGCACCGCTACAGTTCCTGGCACCCTACACTGGTGCAGCTCTGGCTGAATACTTTATGTATCAGGGCAAAGCTACGTTAATTATTTATGATGACCTTTCTAAGCAAGCCCAGGCATATCGTCAAATGTCCTTGCTGCTTCGTCGTCCACCTGGTCGTGAGGCATATCCCGGAGACGTATTCTTTATCCACTCTCGCCTACTAGAGCGTGCGGCTAAGCTAAGTCCCGAGTTGGGTGAAGGGAGCATGACTGCCCTGCCCATTATCGAAACCCAGGCAGGTGACGTTTCGGCATACATTCCTACCAACGTAATTTCAATTACTGACGGTCAGATTTTCTTGTCTTCTGACTTATTTAACTCTGGTTTACGCCCTGCTATTAACGCCGGTATTTCTGTATCCCGTGTTGGGGGTGCAGCCCAGACTAAGGTAATGAAAAAGGTAGCCGGTAAACTCAAGCTTGAGCTGGCTCAGTTCGACGAGCTTCAGGCATTTGCCCAGTTTGCCTCTGACTTAGATGCAGCAACCCAGGCTCAGCTCGCTCGTGGTGTTCGTCTCCGCGAACTATTGAAACAGGCGCAGTATTCTCCCCGTTCCTTGCACGAGCAGGTAACGATTGTTTACGGCGGTATTAACGGTCTGTTTGATGATGTACCTGTCGATAAAGTTGCATCTCTTGTCGTCGAGCTTTGCAACTATATCAATACCAGTAAGCCTGAGTTGGTCAAGGAAATCAACGAAGGCAAGAAGCTGACCGACAATGTTAAGAAACTAGCAGGTGAAGCGATTGCTGAATGTAAGCAATCCTTCATGGCCGCATAGGAGGAGGTCGGCCCATCTTCTTAGGAAGATGGGCTAGAAACAACATATATGCCTAATCTCAAAATGATTCGTGACCGAATTAAGTCGGTCAAAAACACTCGTAAAATCACTGAAGCCATGCGCCTTGTGGCGGCTGCCAAAGTGCGCCGTGCCCAGGAACAGGTGGAAGCCACTCGCCCATTTGCTGATCGCTTAGCTCAGGTATTTTATGGTCTTCAAACTCGTCTAAAGTTTGAAGATGCAAATTTGCCTTTATTACAACAGCGTGACATCAAAAACATTGGCTTAGTTGTTATCTCCGCTGACCGTGGTCTATGCGGTGGCTACAATAGCAACATTATTCGCCGGGCCGAAAACCGTGCCAAGGAATTAAAGGCAGCTGGCATCGGCTACCAAATGATTCTGATTGGTCGTAAAGCGATTCAATATTTTAAGAATCGCGATTATCCCATTGATGCTACCTTTGACGGCTTAGAGCAGATTCCTACAGCGGAGGAGGCGTCTAAGATAGCTGACCAGGCTCTTTCCCTGTTTTTGTCGGAAGAAGTTGATCGGGTTGAGCTAATCTATACCAAGTTTGTATCCCTGGTAAGTTCTCGGCCTGTCACGCAAACTCTGTTGCCTCTAGATCCTGAAGGACTAGATAAAGAAGACGAAGTCTTTCGTCTAACTAGTCGTGGCGGTCAGTTCAAGGTTGAACGTGAAGCAGTTGAAACTGATGAAAAACAGCTTCCCCAAGACATGATCTTTGAACAGGATCCGGTGCAGATTTTAGATGCGTTGTTGCCGTTGTATTTGAACAATCAGATTTTACGGTCTTTGCAAGAAGCGGCTGCTAGTGAGTTAGCGGCACGAATGACTGCAATGAATAACGCTAGTGATAATGCTAGTGAGCTAGTTAAAACGTTGACCCTTGACTATAACAAGGCTCGTCAGGCTGCCATTACCCAAGAAATTCTTGAGGTAGTGGGTGGTGCAGCTGCTTTAGGATAAGCTGCCAGTCAAGTTGCTCTAAGGTTTTTCACCTCATATGTATTGGCAGTGCTTGCGCACTGCCTTTTTTTGTCGTAGGGACGTTCTATGGAACGTCCCTACGACGTTTCTATATTTATGGAACATCTGTACATTTTTGGAGAAAAGGCTATATCCTTACGTTAATCAACCGTTGTAGACAACGCCCATGCCCAACGAAGTATCCCAGTGGCTAGCTGAGATTCAAACGTTACAGCAGCAGCTAAAGGTCTTAGGCCAGGAACGCGATCAGGCCTATGCAAGTGCTGCTAACTGGCGCAAATTATATGAGTCTGAGTCTGAACAACGTCGCAATGCATCCGAGAGAAGTCAGAAACGAATTCGGGCCTTGGCGAATGAACTAGACCTGTTTAAGCAGAAGCCGGTTGATGGTGAAATATCCCGTGATTTAGAGCAGAAACTGGCCAAGGTTAACCAGGTAGAGTCGGTGGATGAGCTGAAATCGCAGCTTGTTGACGCCATCACCCTCTGCGATCAGCTGTCGAATGCGCTCAAGGCAGAGCAAGCGGCCCATGAAGAAACGCGTCAAAACTTGACCACAGCATTGGGAGACACCATTGATCTATTCGCTAAGGATCAAAGTCCCGAAAGCCCTGAAAGCACCGAAATTTCTGCAAGTCCTAAAATAACTGATCCTGCGGAATGAATACGTTGCTTTTAAGAAATTTTTAATCGACTGTCAACCGAAAATTTACTCTATTTTTCTACTTTACCCGTAGGTACCGACAGCATATCTGCTACGCGGTCTCTATAGATTTTGACTAGAACACATCTGCTGAGTATGACCAGGGCACATCCAGCTGCTGGTTTCCAGACGTTAGGGAGTGCTTTGACAGGGCTTTAGACACATCAAGTCGTGTCAAAGCGCTGACCGATGTGGACCAAGTCAAACAATCTTTAATACGTTGAGTATGGAGGGACGGATTAATGAGTCAAATTTCGGAACAGAGCCAAGCTCAAAAGAATTCAGTCTTACAGTGGTTGAGTGTTGTCATTTTAGTTTATTTGCTAATCGTTGCCGTTGGCATGATTGGGGCAGGCTTTAAATCGGCCACTGGCGAGCAAGCTCAAGAACTATTCGCGTTTGCTACCAATCCATTTTTAGGGCTGATTGTTGGTACAGTTGCCACCGCCCTAATTCAGTCATCTAGCACTGTAACCTCAATCATTGTCGGCTTAGTTGCTGGTGGTTTGCCAGTTGAAACAGCGGTTCCCATGGTGATGGGGGCTAATATTGGCACCACAATCACCAATACACTCGTGAGCCTGGGTCATGTAGGGGATAAAAACGAGTTTAAGAAGGCATTTGCAGCGGCGACTGTCCATGACTTCTTTAATCTCCTTAGCGTTGTCATTTTCTTGCCATTAGAAATCCTGTTTCATCCCTTAGAAAGGATGGGATCGGTCATTGCTAATGCCATGGTTGGTGGCGGTTCTATGAGTATCAAAGACTTCAATGTGGTGAAGGCTGTGACAAAACCATTGGTCACCCTCTTCAAGAACATCACCCATGTATTGCCCGCACCGTTTGATGGGATTTTACTAATTTTGCTAGGCATTGGTCTAATCTTTTTAACCATCGCCTTTATCGGCAAACTACTGAAGTCCCTTATGGTGGGTAGGGCTAAAGAAATTTTGCATGTTGCCATTGGTCGTGGCCCCATCGCGGGTATTGTTGCCGGTACACTGATCACGATTCTGGTTCAATCCTCATCAACGACAACAAGTCTGATGATTCCGCTAGCGGGCGCAGGAGTATTTGGTCTGGCTCAGATCTATCCCTTTACCCTAGGGGCTAACATTGGCACCTGCATTACAGCACTGCTAGCAGCCACAGCCGTATCAGGGGCTGAAGCAGTACCTGCCCTGGAAATCGCCATGGTACACATGCTCTACAATGTGTTGGGAGTTATTGTAATTTATGGTATTCCCTTCTTGTGCAAGCTCCCGATTTTAGGGTCGCAAACCCTAGCAAATGTGGCCTCTGAACGCAAGTATCTGGCCTTTATCTATATTGTCTCAGTGTTTTTTGTTATTCCCGGCATTTTGCTAGGATTTACGGCCATTTCATAGGCATTTTCATTATAGAAGAGTGCGATCGCACTCTTCTATAGCCCAGGCATTCTGTCCACAGCATAGTCTTCGGATGACTATGCTGTGGGACAGATTTTCTTACGAACATAAAATATTTCGGCTGAATATCCCTTGAAAGTAGTTAAAAGCTTGATACAAGAAGGTTTTAGCCTATTGACACAATGAATAGGTAGCTAGCAAATTCGTTCTAGATAGGAAATACAGAGAAACAGATTAAATATTGGTATCGTTTGATTAAGTTACTACTGGAACTTTTGGGTTAAAATTCCGGTGCTACTTCGCTGAGTAGTTATTACTAGCGACATAATTATGAAAACCATTTCTCAAACTGGGACAATTTCTGAGTCTGCGCAGGATGCAACAGCACCTAGTCGCCAGGTCCAGCCAGCGTCCAACGATAAAAAAATCTACTGGGCTGAGCTTAAATCTTACCCGTATCAGCCAGATATTCAGGTTGAAATTTTACATCTCCAGGCCGAAGCTGACGCCTTACTTTTACACCTCCAGACCATGGGCTGCAAGTAATTTCATTAACACAGCTCTCCAACGAGGATTGCTGCGGGAGCTGTGTTAAGCGATGTTACCCAAGTGACTAACGCTGTATTAAGAAAAGCCGCTTATTCAATTCTTACCTACTCGAAAACGCATACGTTAGGAAAAGTCCATCCATTCGTGTAGGTTTCATGAGTTACCAGCGCCATTCTTTGTCGACTGCCAACCTGTCGCCTGACAATTCGCTGCGTACCCTTAATTACATCGACACCTATACCTGCCCAGTATGTAACCATGGTGAGTTGTCGCTGATTACCCTGACAGAGGCATTTGCCTGTAGTTTCTGTCGACATATTTTTGCGGCTGATTTGGAACGACAATCGTTGCAAATGGTGGATAACATTCAGCCAATGGTTTGGTTCTGGACAGGTGAAAGATGGCGGCAAAAGCACCGACCTGATGGCCACATTACTGCTGTGGTTTGGAGCTTTGCGTTGGCCATTGCCTGTTTACCGGCCTTGCTCATCGTCATTTCTAACTACATGTTCCCCCCTATTGATGGGAATGGGTTAAATCAGTTTTCTGCTATCTGGACAGTCATTACGCTACTAACCCATGCAGGGATAGTATTCTGGCTAATTGCTGAGCATTATCAATGGCCATGGTACGTGACTACAAAGATCAAGCTGAGCCGCTGAACATTGAGATTGCTATAAATCAAACATTCTTTTGAGCCGATTTCTTGCCCAAATGACAGGATTGGCATCATCCTCACTAGAATCAACTAAGTTTAAGGCACGCATCTCACGCTGCCGTTGAGCTAGTTCATCTCGATGTTGTGCCATGGCTTGGACAACTTGATTAGAAAGGTCAGGATAGCGTCTGAGTAAATCGGAAAAGCACTGCTGATTAATCACAAACAATAGAGTGTCTTCGACCACACAGGCCATAGCGGTGCGAGGTACACCTAGCAATAAAGCCACTTCTCCAAAAAACTCACCTGGCTCTATGGTCGCTAGGTGACGATTGAGCTTTTCAGCCAGAATATCAATTTTCCCTTCTAGCAAAATATAAAACGAATTGCCCGCATCACCTTCATGGAATAGGGTTTTTCCGGCTCTAATACGCTGTCGATGACCAATTTCAATAAGTTGCCGAATTTCTAAATCGCTAAAGTTAGCAAAATAACTCACCTGGCGCAGCATGTCTTTAAGGGTGAGCTGCGTAGGCACAATAGGTCGATGTTGCAGAGCCACTTGCCGATCGAAAAAGGGCGGCTTACTATCGCCATCCCCGTGGGGAGGAAGATTGCGAATCCATACATCTCGTTGTGGAAAGGCAATTTCAATATTGTGTTGTCGCAGGTTGTACTCAATGATGAAATGGAGTGAGCTTTGGGTATCGAAACGCCTATTTACATCTACCCAAACCCAGAGTTCAAATTGGAGAGCATCTTCACCAAAGGCCAAAAACATGGCTTTGGGCATCGGTGTGCTGCATACGGCTGGTTCCATATGGGCAGCCTTTAATAACAACTCAGTTACCAAAATTGGATCACTATCATAAGAGACGCCAACGGGAATTTTGAGGCGAGCAATGGAGGTGTTGTAGCTCCAATTTAAGACCCGGTTTTTGATTAGTTGATTGTTGGGAATCACCACATCCCCATCATCCAGGGTCCGAATGATAGTGGATCTAAGATTGACTTCGATAATGCGACCAACCAAGCCTTCAAATCGATAGTCATCGAGTTCGATCAGATCATTCACCTTAAGGGTACGCTCAAACAGCATGATTAAGCCGCTGATAAAGTCATCGGCAATATGCTGCAAACCAAAACCAATACCTACGCCTAGGCCCCCCAGAATGATGCTCAAAGAACTGAGGTTAATGCCTGTGTATTGAATCGCAATAAAAATAGCGACTATACCTACGGCATAACTCACTAGCGTCGCGATGGCCTCACGGTTATTGGCATCAATGCCCGCGAGTAAATAGCGTTTAAGAAATCGTTTGACTAAACCAATGGTGAAGAATATCAGAATCAACCAAACTGATAAACTGACCAACAGCTTTGGGGTAATGGTGGTGTTGCCTAGGACAACTAGTTTGGTATCAAACAGTTCGACCAGCTGTTGAAAAATATCTCTGAGCATGTCAGTCATGGGGGCAAAAGCTTAATGGCTCATTCATCTGCATCCACCTGAACGTCAAGGGCTGTTGCAAACTGACCAGTCAGCGCTTGCGCGATCGCATCGACGACTCTGCCCACTTCAGTGATATCCATAGGCAAACCTTTTATTTTCTGACCTTTGGGCACTAATGCCCGTTTAAAACCCAATTTTGCTGCTTCTTTAAGCCGTAACTCTATCTGGGAAACAGGACGTACCTGGCCACCTAGACCAACCTCGCCGATTAAGACTAGCCCTGGATCAATGATGCGATCGCGAAAGCTAGCGGCAACAGCAATGGCAATTCCTAAATCCGCAGCTGGTTCACCCACATTGAGTCCGCCAGACGAGGCCACATAGGCATCTAGTTTTGATAAGGGAATACCAACTCGCTTTTCGAGCACAGCCAGGATCTGCAGTAAGCGATTGTACTCAATACCGGTAGCTGAACGTCGTGGCGAGCTATAACTGGTGGGGCTAACCAAAGATTGCAACTCAACCACCAGAGGGCGGGACCCTTCACAAGCGACAATGGTAGAAATGCCTGGCACCTGTTCATCCCGATTTCCCATAAACAGAGCCGATGGATTAGGCACCTCCTCTAATCCCTGGGAAACCATTTCAAACACCCCCAACTCATGGGTAGCCCCAAAACGATTTTTCACTGACCGCAACAGGCGATGGCTAGCAAATCGGTCCCCTTCAAAGTATAGAACCGTATCCACCAGGTGCTCTAGCACTTTAGGTCCGGCAATGGCACCCTCTTTAGTGACATGACCCACGATAAATAGGGTAATATTTTCCCGCTTTGCCAGCTGCATTAGAGCTGATGTACATTCCCTGACCTGAGATACAGAGCCCGGTGCTGATGTGAGCTGGTTATAGAACAGAGCCTGAATACTATCGATTACGGCCACCCGAGGTTTTAATGATTCAAGCTCAGAAAGAATGACTTCTAAATCTGTCTCAGGCAAAAGATAGAGCGATTCTGAAGAATTTTGAGACCGATTTTCTTTTTGACGCCTGCCTATACCAAGACGTTGCGATCTCAACTTTACCTGCTGGCCAGACTCCTCTGCACATACGTACAGCACAGCCGCTCGATCTGCCAACTGATTAGCCGTCTGTAAGAGCAACGTAGATTTACCAATCCCCGGATCGCCCCCCACAAGCACCAAGGAACCAGGTACAATGCCCCCGCCTAAAACTCGATCTAACTCATCATAGCCAGAGCCAATGCGAGCCTGGGGATGATCGACAATTTGGCTAAAGGTTTTGGCAAGGCGTGGTTTGCTATCGGTTGCTTTGCTGGCACTCTTACGACGCCCTGGACGGCTATTGGTAGACACGGGCTCTACCGCCTGCTCTACTAATGAATTCCAACTACCGCATACAGCACATTTACCAAAATACTGCCGCGATTCTGCCCCACATTCATTGCATACGTAAATCGAGCGAACCTTAGCCATGCCTGCCAGCAAAACATATGAACTACATGCTTCATATTAAAGACTAGCAGGGCCATACACCACGCTACAGCCAGCAATAAATTTAAAAATTCGAGATTTATACTGTGACTTTTGATCAAATAGCCACAGAGAAAATTTTTGACTGTCAACAATGAAACTGACTAAATCAATCCTTGAAATACTCGATAACAGACAAACAACTTTAAGTAAATATGTGCAAAACTTGTTAACGAAAAAAAAGCCGATAATATACCTTACAAAATTTGATATACCCTAAACAACCTTAAGAAACGTTGAAAACCTTGGCAATAGAAGGTTATGGCCTGCAAAACGCAATACAATGTTAGTTATCTTAAATAAGCTCTAATAAAGCTTTAATTTGATATCACGTTGTAAGGCTCCGGTAAATAAGAAGTAACTGGGTTCGGCCTGTGTTAGCTAAGTGATAGGGTTATCTATTTTTCAAAGAAGGGTTAAGCCCCAAGCTTTTTCCCTTCAACGGTCGAAATCTTCTGCCGCCGCCATTATGTAGGAGTTCAAGAAACTTTGGAAAGCGTAAAAGAGAAAATTTTGGTCGTCGATGACGAAGCCAGTATTCGTCGTATTTTGGAAACTCGTCTTTCGATGATTGGTTATGACGTAGTGACTGCGGCAGACGGCGAAGAGGCACTAGATACCTTTAGGCATGAAATTCCTGATCTGGTTGTTCTAGATGTGATGATGCCTAAGCTCGATGGCTACGGTGTCTGCCAGGAATTGCGTAAAGAATCGGATATCCCCATTATTATGCTGACGGCCCTTGGGGATGTGGCTGATCGGATTACGGGGCTTGAGCTGGGGGCTGATGACTATGTGGTTAAGCCATTCTCGCCAAAAGAATTAGAGGCCAGAATTCGGTCGGTGCTAAGACGTGTCGAAAAAACTGGTACGTCTGGTATTCCTAGTTCAGGCGTCATTACCATCAACAATATTCGAATCGATACCAATAAGCGTCAGGTCTACAAGGGTGATGAGCGCATTCGACTGACCGGTATGGAGTTTAGTTTGCTAGAACTATTGGTAAGTCGTTCAGGCGAACCTTTTTCACGGTCTGAAATCCTGCAAGAGGTATGGGGGTATACCCCTGAACGTCATGTGGATACCCGTGTGGTAGATGTCCATATTTCAAGATTGCGGGCCAAGTTAGAGGATGATCCTAGTAACCCTGAACTTATTCTGACCGCTCGTGGGACTGGTTATCTTTTCCAACGGATTGTCGAGCCTGGTGAAGAATAGGGTAGACCACGTCAGCAAATTTACTGGAAATATTGGTATCTAGGCATACATCCAGTAGATTTCTTCCTATGAGTTATTTAGAAACTTTAAACTGAGCTTTTGTCAGAAAACCACAGTTGTAGATTTTCACTCGGTTTCAGTCTGATAGAATTTCTTAAAGTTTCTATAGATTCAATTCGATGGGCTTAACTCAAGCGCGGATCGCAGTTGATGCAATGGGGGGCGATTATGCACCTGCCGAAATCGTTGCTGGAGCCATTAGGGCAAGGGAAGAGCTAGATGTCGAGATCTTGCTTGTCGGCGATCCTGATCAAATCAGGGCTTCTGTAGCCGATCCGGACAGTTTAAGCCGGATCGAGATTGTGCCATCTGAAGGCACAATCGAAATGCATGAAGAACCCCTCAGTGCTCTGCGAAAAAAGCGGAATGCATCGATTAATGTCGCCATGGATATGGTGAAACAGGGTCGTGCAGATGCCGTTGTGTCGGCAGGCCATTCGGGGGCAGCTATGGCAGCTGCTCTTTTGCGTCTGGGACGTATTAAGGGAATTGATCGGCCTGCCATTGGAGCTGTATTTCCAACAATAGTAGCCGGTAGACCTGTTTTAATTTTGGATGTGGGGGCCAACGTTGACTGTCGGCCTAAATTTTTAGAGCAGTTTGCCCTTATGGGTAGTGTTTATTCTGAATATGCGTTTGGCGCTAAGAATCCTCGGGTAGGCTTGCTCAACATTGGGGAAGAACCCAGTAAGGGTAACGATGTGGCTGTACAAGTACATCAGACATTGAGTGAGTCAACCGCAATCAATTTTGTCGGCAATGCTGAGGGTCGCGATGTGCTCTCAGGTAACTTTGATGTGATTGTCTGCGATGGTTTTGTGGGCAACGTTTTGTTGAAGTTTGCTGAAGCCATTGGTGAGGTAGCCATGAACATTCTCCGTGAGGAGCTGCCACGCGGTATTTTAGGAAAGCTAGGGGTGCTTATTCTCAAGGGTAATCTCAAGCGTATTAAACAACGTCTGGATCATGCTGAGCACGGTGGTGCTCTATTGCTAGGGGTTAACGGTGTGGCAGTAATTAGTCACGGTAGCTCCTATGCACCGTCCATATTTAACGCTATTCGACTGTCTAAAGAAGCTGTTGATAATGGTGTGATTGGACATATCCAGGCGCAGTACCACAAGGTTACTGCATCTGTGACCAACGGAGACTAGAACATAATGATAAACGGTGGGGCCGGTGTGGCCTTTATTGGCAGCGGTAGTGCTCAGCTTGAGACAGCACTAAGTAACGATATGCTTAGCCGTGTAGTTGATACCTCTGATGAGTGGATTTCTACTCGCACAGGTATCCGCCAGCGCCATGTGGCGAATGGAGAGGAGTCTCTGGCAAGTCTGGCAGCTCAGGCGGCTCAGCGAGCGATCTCAGCGGCAAATCTTACCCCTGGAGACATTGATCTAATTGTGCTGGCCACCTCCACACCTGATGACCTGTTTGGTACAGCCTGTCAGGTACAGGCTGCTATTGGTGCAACCAGTGCCGTTGCCTTTGATTTAACGGCAGCTTGTTCTGGGTTTGTATTTGGTGTAGTCACAGCGGCCCAGTTTATTCGTACGGGCACTTACCAGACTGTTTTGGTCATTGGTGCAGATTTGCTGAGTCGATGGGTAGATTGGCAGGACCGCACTACCTGTGTGCTCTTTGGGGATGGAGCTGGGGCTGTCGTCATGCAGGCTTGCGATCGCGACCGTTTACTGGGGTTTGAAATTCATAGTGATGGCAGCATGAATGGTTGTTTGAACTTGGCCTACACAGCTGCAGCTGCCCCTCTAACCGATGAAATCAGCACTCAAAAAGGGACCTTTACGGCCATTACCATGAATGGGCGCGAAGTGTATCGCTTTGCGGTCAGCCGTGTACCAGAAGTCTTAGAAAAAACTCTCTTTCATGCCGGGCTAGCAGCTGATGACATTGATTGGCTAATTTTGCACCAGGCTAATCAGCGCATCTTAGATGCTGTGGCAAAGCGACTAAAGCTACCTAATGAAAGGCTCGTCAGCAACATGGCTAAGCATGGCAATACGTCTGCTGCGTCGATTCCCATAGCCCTAGATGAATGGGTGCGCACGGGCAAAGTTTTACCTGGGCAAAAAATTGCCATGTCTGGTTTTGGTGCAGGGCTCACTTGGGGCGCAGCCCTTTTAGAATGGGGCCGTTAGTCTCTTCTCTGGTAACTCTGTTAGCTGATATGACTTTTCTAATTGGTCATTTACTGAGACAGTTAGAAATAGACGCATTACATTACGTAATAACCATGAGCAAGATTGTGTGGGTATTTCCTGGGCAAGGGTCCCAGGTTGTAGGTATGGGAACAGATTTGGCAGAAATTGCCAAAGAAAAGTTTGTTGCCGCAGATGACGTTTTGGGCTGGTCTATTTTAGAGCAGTGCCAAAGCGATGAATCCAAACTTGCCAACACTCTCTACAATCAACCTTGTCTTTATGTTGTTGAATGTGCGTTAGTAGATATTCTCAAGAACAAAGGCATGAAGCCCGATCTGTTAGCAGGACATAGCCTGGGTGAATACTCCGCTCTCTATGCTGCCGACGTGTTTGATTTTGTTACTGGTTTATGTCTTGTTAAGCGTCGTGCTGAACTGATGTCCCAGGCTGATGATGGTGCCATGGCAGCACTGATGGGATTTGACCGTGATGCCTTAGACACCAAGCTAGCAGCGACCGAAGGAGTCGTACTGGCCAATGACAATAATCCTGGTCAAGTGGTTATTTCTGGCACACCTGAAGCCGTGGATACCATCATTGCGGATGTTAAATCAAAGCGTGCCGTCAAGTTAAATGTAGGTGGGGCGTTCCATTCTCCCCTGATGGCACCTGCATCCTATGAATTTGATCAGATTTTAAAGAGCGTTCCATTTAAGGATGCTAACGTACCCGTACTCTCAAATGTGGATCCCACGCCAAGCATCGACGGCGACGTCCTCAAACAGCGACTGATGCAGCAGATGACAGGTGCTGTTCGTTGGCGAGAAATTTCTCTAAACTTGCCAGAGTACGATGTTGACACTGTTGTAGAAGTGGGTCCAGGCAGGGTTTTAGCAGGCTTGATCAAGCGCACCTGTCGCAGTTTGGCACTGAAAAATGTGGCTACCTTGGAACAAGCTGAAGCGGTTGCCAGTGCTTTAGGTCGGGTTGAAGTGATGGTGTAGAGTGAATCATCATCCCAGGCAGCGCGAGCCTAAGATTAGCCTCGTTCTCTATCACCTATTTAAGTGGTCGGTAGTCAATCCAATGCTACGAGGGTATTTTCGAGGCCGCATATATGGTGCAGAAAACATGCCCAAATCAGGGCCTGTGCTAGTAGTGGCTAACCATGCTAGTGATTTTGACCCGCCCATTGTGTCATCTTGTGTACGTCGTCCTGTGTCGTATATGGCTAAGCAAGAGTTGTTTAAGGTGCCCGTTTTAGCACCGGCAATTCGAGCCTATGGAGCTTACCCTATCAAGCGAGGTGGGTCTGCTCGGGGAGCCATTCAGGCGGCATTGCAGCAGTTAGACCAGGGCTGGGCTGTGGGAGTTTTTCTGCAGGGGACCCGTACCCGCGACGCCCGGATTCCAGAACCCAAGCTCGGAGCAGCAATGATTGCGGCAAAGGCTCAAGTGCCTTTGGTGCCCGTGAGTCTATGGGGTACCCATCGAATTTTGCCACGGGGAACCAAGTTTCCTAAACCGTTGCCTGTGACCGTACGTATTGGCAAACCAATCACACCTCCGGCATCTAGTAAAGATAAGGCGGCCCTCAAGGCTGTGACCGAATATTGTTGCGATCGCATCCATACCATGCACGATCTAGGGCGATGAAGCAAAGGTTACAATAATCCCCTAATCAGAGTGATAAGGTTTTGACCGATCACCACCAGCGGAGCATACAGAATGAGCCAGGAACTGCGACAAGCGCTAGCCGATATGGTAGGGCCTACTCAATGGAATTGGCTTAAACCTCATATTGCCAGAGATGCCGTTGTGTTTGTCGATCCTCAGCTCGATCTGGTGGATGTGGGTGTCGCCTTAACCAACGACAATGTGCAATCGGTCCAGCGCTGGATTGGTGAGCAATTGATCATGAAACCCACCGAAGAGCAACTCCAGACCTGTGGAGTTACTGGACCAAGTAATCAACTACAGTCATTGATCGTCCAGCCCTATGTCCTGGTGCAAGAGATTTTAAACGCGGCGGACACAAGCAGTGGCTTCCCGACTTGACCCACAGCCCTCCCTGGAAAAAGTTCAAACTGTCTTGGCCCAGTTAGACAATTCGGTGCTAGTTCGGTTTTTACTGCTGTTGGCCAGCGGCTGGGGCATCTTGCAGATGCTCAAGTATTTTGAAATCGTGGTGGTCATTTTTGTGATTGCCACGATTTTGGCGTTTTTACTGAGCTATCCGGTGCGATGGTGCCGACGGTTTATCCCCCATGGCATGGCTGTTTTTGTCGTATTTAT